>CAYGLV010000014.1:0-42983 GCA_964351025.1 uncultured Gaiellales bacterium
CGCCGCGACTTCCAGCTCGGCCGGCGAGGGGCCTGGACGCCGCGCCGCGGCCTGCGCCCCCGCCAGCTCCTCGCGCAACCCCGAGAGCAGACGGCCGCTCGCCTCGTGACGCGCGGCGAGGCGTTCGCGCACCGCACCGAGCCGGTAGAGCGCCGAGCCGGCGCGCTCCGCGGCGGCGCCTGCAAGCTCCCCCTCGACGGCCTCGCGCTCGGCCCGCAACTCCTCCAGCTTCCTCTCGGCCCGTCCGGCCGCCGCCAGCTCGAGCGCCGCGAGTCGCTCCTGCGCCATTCGCGCGCGCTCGGCCGCAGCGCCGCTCACCGCCGCAGCGTCTCGCGCTGCCGCGGCTGCTCCCGCTGCGGCGTGCTCCAGCTCCTGCACCGCTCCATCGGTGCGCTCGACGGCCGCGTGCTCGGCCTCGGCCAGCTCCTCCTTCAGTCTCCCCGCGAGCCCGCTCGCCGACTCGCGCCGCAGTGCGACACGCTCGGCCGCCGCCTGGAGCCGGTAGAGCGCCCGCAGTGCCTCTTCGCGCTTGCCGGCTGCGTCGGCCAGCTCGTCCTCGGCCTGCTGGCGCTCTGTCAGGAGCGCCTGGAGCCGCTCCTGAGCGCCGCGGCGCCCGAGGCCGGCGGCGAGCTTGCGCTCCTCGGTCTCGGCCCGGCGCGCCGAGGCAGCCTCCAGGTCGAGCTGCGCGACGCGTGCTCGCAGGCCGGCGATCTCGTCGGCGAGCTTCTCCGCCCGCTCGGCGGCGGTCGCCTGCAGAGCGAGCGGTCGCAGGCGCTTGCGCACTTCCTCCTCGACGTCGCGCGCACGCTCGACCTGCGTCGCCACGCGGGCGAGCTTCAGCTCCGCCCGGTGCCGGCGGCGCTTGAACTTGCCGAGGCCGGCGGCTTCCTCGATCAGCTCGCGCCGCTCCGACGAGCGGCTCGCGAGCACCTCCTCGACCCTGCCCTGGCTGACGATCGAGTGCATCGAGCCGCCCAGGCCTACATCGGCCAACAGCTCGACGAGGTCAGTGCGGCGCACCGGCGCCCGGTTGACGAGGTACTGCCCCTCGCCGCCGCGGACGAGCCTGCGCGCGACCGAGACCTCGGCGTAGGGCAGGCCGCCGAAGGAGCCGCCTTCGGCGTCGAAGACGAGCTCGACCTCGCAATGCTCGGCCGCCTTGCGGTCACCGCCTCCCGCGAAGAGAACGTCGTCGGGCTTCTCCGCCCGCAGCTCGCTCGGCGTCAGGCTGCCGGCCGCCCAGACGATCGCGTCGGCGACGTTCGACTTGCCGGAGCCGTTCGGGCCGACGACGACAGCGACTCCCGGCTCGAGGGTGATCTCGACCGTGTCCGGGAACGACTTGAAGCCGCGCAGGCGAAGAGAGCGGAGGTGCACCGCGTGCAAGTCTGACGATGAGCGCGGACGGCCTAGGTCTCGGGGGTGAACCGCCCGAGCGCCTCGCGCGCCGCGGCCTGCTCAGCGTCCTTCTTCGTCGAGCCTTCGCCGCTCCCGGCCTGCTCACCGTCGACGAGGACGGCGCAGCGGAAATGCCGGTCGTGCGCAGGGCCCCGAGTCTCGAGCACCTCATACGAGGCCGTGAGCCCCGTGCGGGCCAGCAGCTCCTGGAGCTGCGTCTTGTAGTCAGCCGGCCGCTCCAGCGCCTCCTGGATGCGCCCGGCGAATGACTCGATCAGCATGGGCGCGATCGCGTCGAGCCCATGCTCCAGGTAGAGCCCGGCAATCGCGGACTCCATCACGGCGGCGAGGACGTTCGCGGAGCGCCGCAGATCGTCGGACAGCTCCTGGCGCTCGGCGAGCATCCGGTCGAGCCCCAGCTCGCGCGCCACGTCGGTGCAGGCCCGCCGGGAGACGACGTATGCGCGCACCTGCGAGAGCTTCCCCTCCGCGAACTCGGGGTAGCTCTCGAACAGGTGGCGGGCGACGACGAAGCCGAGCACGCTGTCGCCGAGGAACTCGAGCCGCTCGTACGAGTCCGACCGCTCGTCCGTCCACGAGGGGTGCGCGAACACCTGCGCCCGCCGGGCGGGCGGCAGCTCTTCGATCAGCCGCGCGAGCGCGCTCGGCGCCGGACCGCCCCTATTGGTGGGAGAAGACGTAGTCGACGGCCTGGGCGACGGTCAGAATCTTCTGCGCGTCATCGTCGGAGATCTTGATCCCGAACTGATCCTCGAGCTCCATGATCAGCTCCACGAGATCGAGCGAGTCCGCGTCCAGATCCTCCGCGAAAGACGCCTCCTCCGTGACCTCCGCCTCGTCGATGCCGAGGTTGTCGCTCAGGACTTCTTTGACCCGCTCGTAGATCTCCTCACGCGAAGCTGCCACTTGGTTGACCTCACTTGACCGTTGGGTTCTGAGAGCGCGCCGATGCTACCACGCGCTCCGGCAGGCGCTCGGCGAGATGCCCTACGACATCGTGCTCGACGCCGCGCGCTGCCAGGCGGATCGCGCTCGCGATTGCCCGCCGCGACGAGTTCCCGTGCGCGATCACGGCGAGGCCGCGCAGGCCGAGCAGGTAGGCGCCACCGTAGGTTTCCGGGTCGAAGCGGATACGTAGACGGCGCGCCGCGGGACGGACGAGGAGGCCGCCGATCCTGCCCGGCAGCGTCGCCGCGATCTCGCGGCGGAGCGCATCGAGAGACGTGCGGATCGTTCCTTCGAGCAGCTTGAGCGCGACGTTGCCCGTGAACCCGTCGCAGACGACGATGTCAGCCGCTCCCGCGAGCAGGTCGCGACTCTCGGCGTTGCCGGCGAAGTTGAGCCCGCTCTCGGCCAGCAGAGCATGCGCCTCGAGAGTGAGCTGGTTGCCTTTCTCCGGCTCCTCGCCGATCGACAGCAAGCGCACCTCGGGATTGACGAGGCCGAGGATCTCCTCGGCGAAGACGGTGCCCATGTGTGCGAACTGGAGCAGATGCTCGGGGCGGTTGTCGGCGTTCGCGCCGGCGTCGATCAGAACGGAGGGACCCCGCTCGGTGGGGATCGGCACCGCGATGGCCGGTCGCATCACGCCGGGCAGACGCCTGAGCTCGACGAAGCAGGCGGCGAGCATCGCGCCGGTATTGCCGGCCGAGACGATCGCGTCGGCGCGACCCTCGCCGACGGCACGGCAGGCGGCGACGAGGGACGAATCGGGCTTGGCGCGGACGGCTTCGGCGGGCTTCTCGTTCATCTCGACGACGCCGTGGGTCTCAACGAGCTCGAGCCCACTCGTCTCGAGCCCCGCGGGGCCGAAGAGGACTGGCGCCACGGACGCAGATGCCGCGTCACGCGCGCCGGCAAGCACTTCGCCCGGTGCGCGGTCGCCGCCCATGGCATCCACGGCGACCCGGACGGCCATGCTCAAGGCCTACGGAGCGGGGGTGCGGAGCGGCTCGACTTCACGGCCCTTGTACGTCTTGCACGTCGGGCAGGCGTGATGCGGCCGCTTGGGCTGGTGGCAGTTCGGGCACTCGTTCGGGCGCGGCGCCGAGATGCCGTGCTGCGCCCGCCGCTTGTCTCGGCGGGACTTCGAGGTTTTCTTCTTGGGAACGGCCACAGCGGCCGCGCAGTATAGCGATAACGCGAGCTCCTGACCGCGGCGGCGCGGTAGATCAGAGCCGCTCCCGCAGCTCCTTCAGCGCCTCCCAGCGCGGGTCGCCGCGTTCCTCGCCGTGCTCGTGCGGATCGGCGTTCAGGTCCTTGCCGCAGACCGGGCAGAGGCCGGCGCAGTCGGGGCGGCAGAGAATCTGCGCGGGCAGCGCCTCCGCGATCAGGTCGCGCGCCCAGGCGGTCAGCTCGAGGTGGTCGTCCACGACGTGCTCGGAGCGCAGCTCGTCGGAGGCGGCGTCGGGGTCGTGGTACTCGCTCTCCTCCAGCGGCAGATCGACGACGGCGTCCGCGAGACAGCGCATGCACGGGCCATGCAGCCGCGCCTGGAAGCGAAGCGCGAACATCCGTCCGGCCGTGGCCTGCGTGATCGAAAGCTCGGCCGGCACCTCGTGTGGCACGGGCAGATAGCGCTGCCCGCCCAGCTCCAACGGCTCGAGCGCGAGCGCGATCCCGTCTCGGTGCTCCTCGCCGAGGCGGAGTGCGAGCGAGCGCAGAGCAAAGCGGGTCATCCTGACCCGAGACTAGCGGCCGCCCCGGTGTTCCTGGTGGCCGCCCCCGTGTTCCTGGCGCGGTGCTGGCAAAGGAGGACGCCCGCGCGACGCGTGGGACAGTACAACTGGTGCGGCCCGCGTGGCGCGCGGGCGGCATCCTGCAGTCCAGCGGCGCGAGCGGCCCCGGAGGCCGGGCTCGCCGGCCGGGAGGGGCTGCGGCCAGGGACGCGGGGGTTAGTGGTAGGAGTCGTCGGAAGACGGCTCGATGGGGCCGATGCCCGACATCACCGTCTCCTGTGAGCGCTCGTGCAACCGCTCGCGGCCGCGCTTGACCGCAGAGAGAAACTTGTCGAGGTTGACCTCGAGCGTCGAGAGGATCGAGTCGGCCCAGTCCTCCATCTCGAGCCGCGTCTCGCGCGCCTGGCGCCGCGCCTCATCGATGATCTCCTGCGCCTGCTTCTCGGCCAGCTTGACGATCTCCGTCTGCGAGGCCTCGCGGATCGCCTGCTCGCGTGCCTCGCCGATGATCCGGTCGCACTCGCGCTTGGCCTCCGCGAGCATCTCCTGGCGCTCCTTCACGATCCACCGCGCCTGCTTGATCTCCTCGGGGATCGTGGCCCGCATCTGGTCGAGGATGTCGTAGATCTCCTCGCGGTCGATCCGCACCTGATCGGTCAGGGGCACGGCCTTCGCGTTGTGCACGAGGTCGTCGAGCTTGTCGATGAGAACGAGGACGTCCATGATCGGCGAAGTCTACTCCTGGGGGCTGACGGGAGCGCCGGGTCGGCCGTTGGGGAAGATCTCCCTGAAACGGCGCGCAACCGGCTCGGGTACGAACTCGTTCACTCTTCCGCCGAACGACGCGATCTCCTTCACGCCGCTCGAAGACACGAAGCTGTAGATCGGGCTCGCCATCACGTAGACGGTCTCGATGTCGGGCGCCAGCGTGCGGTTGAGCTGGTTCATCTGGAATTCCCACTCGAAGTCGGAGCTGACACGCAGGCCCTTGACGATCACCTTCGCCTCCCACCTGCGGGCGAAGTCGACGACGAGCTCCTTGAAGACGTCCACCTCGACGTTCTCGAGGTGCCCAACGGCCTTCCGGAGGAACTCCATGCGCTCCTCCACGCCGAACATCGGCTCTTTGTGGAGCGGGCTGCCGACGACACCGACCACGACGCGGTCGAAGATCGCGGCCGCGCGCGTGATCACGTCGACGTGCCCGAGCGTGACCGGGTCGTACGTGCCCGGATAGATGGCGGTGATCATGGCTGCCCGAAGAGCGTGACGCGCGCGGCGCCGTAGCGACGGCTCGTAACGAGGCGCAGCGGCAGCTCGGGCTCCTCCTTGGCCGCCGTCTCGACGACGAGGAGGCCGTCGGGGCCGAGCACACGGGGCAGGAGGTCGGCGAGGGCTGTCTGCATGGAGGCGAACGTCCCGTAGGGCGGATCGCAGAACACGAGATCGTACAGTCTGCCTCCACCGATCTCCGCGCGCAGCGCGCGAACGGCGTCGTCGCGGACGACGCGCGCGCCCGTCAGCGCCAGCTTCTCGAGATTGGCCGCGATCGTCTTGCAGGCGGAGCGGTCGGCTTCGACGAAGACGGCGCGAGCTGCGCCGCGGGAAAGCGCCTCGAGCCCCAGCGCTCCCGAGCCGGCATAGAGGTCGAGCACCGCCGCGCCCTCCACCGGCCCGAGCAGGTTGAAGGCCGCCTCGCGGACGCGGTCGCCCGTGGGCCGGGTCGCAAGCCCTTTCGGCGCCGCGATCCGCGCGCCCCTACGAGTGCCCGAGATGATCCGCATCGCCCAGCAGTGTGTCCACGAGGGGCGCGAGCAGGCCCTCGCCGTCCAGGTTCCGCGCGGTCTCGCGGGCTGCCTCGAGCAGCTTCCGGTCGCGCGTGATGCGCGCGAAACGAAGGTCGGAGAGGCCCGACTGGCGAGCGCCGAGAAGCTGGCCCCCGCCGCGCAGGTCGAGATCGACGTCCGCCAGCTCGAAGCCGTCGGCGGTGTCCACGAGCGCCTGCAGGCGGGCCTGCGCCGTCTCGGTCAGCTCCTCCTTCGCACGTGAGACGAGCAGGCAGTACGACTGCTCGGCGCCGCGCCCGACGCGCCCGCGCAGCTGGTGGAGCTGGGCCAGGCCGAAGCGGTCGGCCTCCTGCACGATCATCACGGTCGCGTTCGCGACGTCCACGCCGACCTCGATCACGGTCGTCGCGACGAGCACGTCGAGCTCTCCCGCCTTGAAGGCGGCCATCAGCTCGCGCCGCTCGGCCGGGCGCAGCTTCCCGTGCAGGCAGCCGACGCGAAACCCCTGCAGCTCGGCGCCGCGCAGCCGCTCGGCCTCCACCGTCGCAGCGCGCGCGGCGGTCGTCTCCGACTCGGCGATCAGCGGGCAGACGACGTAGGCCTGCCGGCCCTCGCGCAGCAGCCGCGTGAGCCGCGTGTACGCCTCGGACGAGCGCTCCTCGGGGATCCACCCGGTGACCACGGGCTTGCGGCTCGCCGGCGGCTTCGAGATCTCCGTCACGGAGAGGTCGCCGTAGACGGTGAGCGCGAGCGTGCGGGGAATCGGCGTCGCCGTCATGTGCAGGACGTGCGGGGCCCGCCGCTCGGCGAGCGCGGAGCGCTGCGCCACGCCGAAGCGGTGCTGCTCGTCCACGACCGCGACGGCGAGGTCGCGGAACTCGACCTCGCGCTGGATGAGGGCGTGGGTGCCGACGGCGATCTCCGCGTCGCCGGAAGCGATCAACTGCCGCGCGAGCCCGTGCGCGCGAGCCGGCAGCGAGCTCGTCAGGAGCACGCAGCGGACGCCGAGCTCGGTGCAAAGGCCCTCGACCGTGAGGAAGTGTTGCTCGGCGAGGGTCTCCGTCGGCGCCATCAGCGCGCCCTGGCGGCCGGCCTCGACGGCGCGCAGGAGCGCGTAGAGGGCGACGACGGTCTTTCCCGAGCCCACGTCGCCCTGGAGCAGCCGCTGCATCGGCGTCGTCCGGACAAGGTCGGCGTCGATCTCGGCAAGCGCGCGTTCCTGGTGCTCGGTGAGCGTGAACGGGAGCGCGTTGCGGTAGCGCGCGACAAGCTCTCCCGGGGGCGGCAGTGCCTCCGCGACGTCGGCCTCGCGCTCGGCGGCCCGGCGCGCGAGCGCGAGTTGGAGGACGAGCAGCTCGTCGAAGGCGAGCCGGCGGCGCCCCACCTCGGCCTCCGCGAGCGAGCGCGGGCGGTGCAGCGCGTGGTAGGCATCGGCCCGGAACGGCAGGCCTCGCAGCGCGAGCAGTGCCGCGGGCAGCGGCTCGCCGCCGTCCCGGGCATGCGCGAGGGCCTTCTCGGTCAGGTCGCGCAGCGTCTTCTGCGCGAGCTCCTCGGTCGCCGGGTACACAGGCGCGAAGTCGGCGGTGGCGGCGACATCGCCCAGGTCGTAGCTCTCGACGGCGAAGCCGTAGCGGTTCGGCCGGCCGCGCAGCCGCACGCGCGTTCCGGTGGCGAGCTTCGCCTCGAGCCACGGCTGGTTGAACCACGTTGCCCGGATCTCGCCCGTGCCGTCGGAGACGCCGGCCGTGAGGATCGTCAGCCGGCCGCGGCGGCGGCTCGAGACGCTGCGGACGACGCCCTCGATCACCGCCTCCTCGTCGCCGAAGAGATCCACGATCCGCCGCTCCGCGACGGGCTGCTCGTAGCGGCGGGGGCGGAAGTCGAGCAGATCGCCGACGCGCTCGAGCGCGAGCTTGCCGAGCCGGCGCTTCACCGTCGGGCCGACGCCCTGCAGCGCGTCGACGGGCAGCTCGAGCCGCTCGGGCCGCGGCGTCGATCTGGTCGGCGACCAGCGGGCAGGCGGGTCCAGGCCGGAGAAGCCGACCGGTGGACGGACGGATGCCCTACGCGCGACCAGGACGGAAGCGAGTATAGGAACCCGGTCCGGACGGGCCACTCATGCGGGAGCACGCGGCAAGCGCACAACGGCCGCGAGCCCGCCGCCCGGCGCCTCCTCCAGCAGCGCCTCACCGCCGTCGGTCTCGACGAGCCGCCTGACAATCGACAGCCCGAGCCCCGACCCGGCGGAGTCGGTGCGGCCGCGCCAGAAGCGATCGAACGCGCGCCCGCGCTCCTCGGCGGAGAGACCCGGCCCCTCGTCGGTCACACGCAGCTCCAACCGCTCCCCGCTCGCCGAGGCGCGCACGGTCACCGTCGTCCCCGGCGGCGAGTGCTCGACGGCGTTCGCGATCAGGTTGTCGAGCACCTGGACGACACGCTCCTGGGCGGCGTGCGCGGGAGGCAGCGGCCCACCTTCGGCGCGCAGCGCGACGTGGCGCTCCTCGGCGAGCGCCTGCCAGGCAGCGACCCGCTCCGCGGCCACGGCGGGGAGATCGACGGCGCCCGCCGCCGCCTCGCCCGAGTCGGCCCGCGCGAGCGCCAGCAGGCCCTCGACGATCTGCGCCAGCCGCTCCACCTCGGCGAGGGCGCTCTCCAGCCCGGCGCGGCTGGGCTCGGCGACGTCTGCTTCGAGGTTTTCGAGCCGCAGGCGCAGCGCCGTCAGGGGCGTCCGGAGCTGATGCGAGGCGTCGGCGACGAATTCGTGCTGCGAACCGAGCAGCGCCTCCACCTTGGCGACCATGTCGTTGAAGGCGAGCGCGAGCGAGCGCACCTCGGGAGGACCGTCGTCCACCGGCGCGCGGGCGCGCAGATCGCCACCGCCGGCGACCTGCGCAGCCTCCTCGAGCCGGAGCAGCGGTCGCGCGACCCAGCGGCTCAGACTCACGCCGGCGGCTACGGCGAGGGCCAGCACGATCAGGCCGATCGCGCCGAGCAGGAGCCAGTAGCGGCGGACGCGCTCGTCCAGCGTCGAGGTTGGGTAGCTCACGCGCACGGCGCCGTACACGACACCGCTCGAGGCGACAGGCACAGCAACGTAGAGCAGGTCGCCGCCAAGCGTCGTCGAATGCCGGCTGCCGGTCGCCACGTCACCGCCGAGGGCAATCGCGATCTCGGGGCGCGAGGCGAAGCTCCGCGTGCCGGGCTCCGGTGGGCTCGAGTCCACGAGCGCGACACCGCGCGCGTTCACGATCACGATTCGCCCTCCGGTGTCGCGACGGTAGCGCTCGGCGACCGCGCGCAGCGCGGGGACAGCCTCTGAGCCGCCGCCCTCGAGCGTGTCCTCGGCCAGGGAGGCGACGGCCGCCGCGTCGCGCTCCACCTTCGCCGACAGGTCGCGCCGCTCGCTGCGCGAGTTCGCCACGCCGAGCGGGATCTCGAGCACGGCGAGGACGACGAGCGTCAGAGTCACATAGCCGACGAGCAGCCGCCGGGTCATGCGCGCAGGCGCAGGCCGACACCGCGCACCGTCTCGATCAGGCCCGGATCGCCGAGCTTGCGGCGCAGCGAGGCGACGTGGACGTCCACGGTCTTCGACGAGCCGTACCACGTCGTCTGCCAGACCTCGCGCAGGATCCGCTTGCGGTCGACAACGGCGCCGGGCTCCGCGGCGAGCAGGGCGAGCAGGTCGAACTCCTTCGCCGTGAGAGACAGCTCGCGCCCGGCGAGCGTGGCGCGGCGGGCTCGCACGTCCACCTCGAGCTCGCCCGTGCGTAGCGGCCGCTGGCCCGCCCGCGGCTCCAAGCGGCGCGAGACGGCGCGAATGCGGGCGATCAGCTCACGCAGCCCGAAGGGCTTCACGACGTAGTCGTCGGCGCCGAGCTCGAGCCCGACGACGCGATCCACCTCCTCGCCCTTGGCCGTGACCATGATGATCGGGACGTCGGAGCGGCCGCGTAGCTCGCGGCAAACGGTGTAGCCGTCCATGTCCGGCAGGCGCAGGTCGAGCAGGACGAGATCGACCGGCGGAGCGGCCAGCGCCTCAGCGCCCGTCGCCGCCCGCGTCACGGTGTAGCCCTCGCGACGCAAGCCCTCCGCAAGCGGCTCGGCGATCGCGTCCTCGTCCTCGACGAGCAGGAGGTGCACGCCCTGATCGTAGGCCCCACGCGGAGCGGCCGCGGGCCGAAGCGAAACCTTTACCAGTACCTGGGGAAAGCCTTGCCTCCGCGAGCCCACCTGTAACCGGCCGCTGCCTACGGTGGGCGCACATCGTCCAGGAGGTTCTCACCGTGAAACGTGCCCACACAGCCGCAATCGCCGTTCTGCTCGGAGTCGCCGGCGTGGCCGGCACCGTCGCCGCCACCCGCACCGCCGGCCTCGGCGCGAGCTCAGCCCAGCCGGCGCTGTCGGAGCGGCAGATCGTCCAGCGGAGCCGGCAGCTCGACCGCTTCGAGGCATCGCTGCGCACGTCGCTCGCCCAGAAGCCGCCGGCTCTGCCTCCCGTCCCCCGGTATACGGCCTCGTCCTCCACATCCGTACCCGCGTCCACGCCGGCGCCCCCGCGGGCGTCCACGTCTGCTGTGTCGTCGCTCGCAGCGGCCGCCGCGAGCGAGGCGCAGATCGTGTACCGCCGTCCCGCCCCGATCGTGGTCACGACACCGCGCCCCGGCGGCGAGAGCGCCGAGACCGAGGGCCATGAGGATGAGAGCTACGACGCCGAGGGACAGGCCCCCGACGAATCCAGAGACGGCGGGGACGATGACTAACCACGTCGTCCGCCTCTACGCGCTCGGGCTCGCGCTCGCCGTGTTCTTCGTCTCGTGGGCGACTGTCGCGGCCAAGCCGTGGGCGACCGCCAAGGCGGATCCCCGCGTCGCCGCGCTCGCGGCCCGCGAGCAAAGGCTGCAGCGCGAGTCGGCCGCTGTGCAGCGGCTCGTGCAGGCCCGTTACGCGGAGTACCGCGTCGCGCTTGCCGGACGGCAGGCACAGATTGCAGCGGCGCAGACGGCCCGCTCGCGGTCTTCGGTGGGCGTCAGCCCAGCTGCGCCGGTCGCCCCGGTCGCATCCGCCACCCCGGTTGCGCCGGCCGCTGCGACCGCGCCCGCCGCGGTGCGCATCGTCAACCTGCCGCCGCTCGTGATCACGAGGACGTCATGATGCTCCACCGCACTTTCCGCGCGATGGGCACCGAGGTCGAGTTGCTGCTCGACGGCGAGGCCGACCGGGCGAACGGCGCCGCGCTGGCGGCGGCCGAGCGGGAGTTCCACCGGCTGGAGGCGCTCCTCTCCCGCTTCCGGCCGGACTCGGAGCTCTCCCGCCTGAACGAGGCGGGAGAGCTGGCCGCGGGGCCCGAGCTGCGCGAGGTCGTCGCGCTCGCAATCGCTGCGCGCGAGCGGACCGGTGGGCGCTTCGACCCGACCGTCCACGACGCGCTCGTCGCGGCCGGCTACGACCGCAGCTTCGAGCAGGTGGAGGCCACGGGACCCGGACGGCCTGCCGGCGCAGCCTGCGGCGGCGCGGTCGAAATCGAGGGAGAGACGATCCGGCTCGGGCCGGGCGTCCGCCTCGATCTCGGCGGCATCGGCAAGGGCTACGCGGTCGACCGCGCGTGTGACGTGCTCGCACCCGCCGGCCCGTGCCTCGTCAGCGCCGGCGGCGACCTCGCCGTCCGCGGCGGCGCGTGGCCCGTCGGCGTGACCGACGAGCTGACGGTCGAGCTGACCCGCGGCGCGCTCGCCACATCCGGCCGCGACCGCCGCCGCTGGAGCTGCGGCGGCGAGGAGCGGCACCACCTGATCGACCCCGCAACCGGACACCCCGCCGAGAGCGAGCTCGCCCGTGCCACGGTCTGGGCGCACACCGCCGCCGAGGCGGAGGTGCTTGCCAAGGCCGTTTTCCTCGGCGCCGAAGTCGACGTCCCCCGCGTGCTCGTCACGTCCGACGGCCGCACACTGGTCGAAGGAGGCCTCGCATGAAGACCGACCCGACGTTCTGGCTGCTCGCACGTGCGAGCGGGTTGACGGCCTACGTGCTGCTCACCCTCTCCGTGCTCGCCGGGCTCGTCCTCAAGTCGCGCCCGTTCGGGAAGGCCCTACGCGCCTCGACCGTGGCCGACGTCCACCGCTTCCTCGCCATGCTCGGGCTCGGGGCCGTAGCGCTGCACGGTGCCACGCTCGTGCTCGACACGACGGTGCACGTGTCGCCGCTCGCGCTCGTCGTCCCGGGCCTCGTCCCCTACCGGCCCGTGTGGACGGCGGCCGGCGTCCTCGCCACCGAGCTGATGATCATCATCTACGCCTCGTTCGCGCTCCGGCGCCGGATCGGCGCCAAGAACTGGCGGCGTCTGCACTACGCGACGTTTGGCCTCTTCGCGTTGGCCACCGTGCACGGGCTCGCCGCCGGCACCGACAGCGGCGCAGCATGGGCGCTCGGCCTCTACGGCGGCGCGGTCGGAGCAGTCGTCTGCGCGACCGGCTGGCGTGCGCTCGCTTCCCCCGTCGCCACACCTGCAAGGAGAACGGCATGAACCGTTACCGCATCGAGCTCGACCCCTCCCTCTGCCTCGGCTACGGCGTGTGCGAGGCGTTCGCGCCCGAGGTGTTCGAGCTGAACGACGACATCGCCGCGCTGCGCGTCGGCTGGAGCGACGACGACGCAGTCCTCGAGGCCGCCCGCGCGTGCCCGGCGGGAGCGATCTACGTCCACGAGAGCGCGGCGGCGTAGGCGTAGGCTTCGGGAATGAGCCGCAGACGCAGGATCGTGCTCGGCGCGTTGCTCGTCGCTGCGGCCGTCGTCGCGGCGATCGCCGCCAACCTGGCGCTGCTGCGGCTCGCCGAGGAGCGCCACGACCCGGTCGGGAACCTCAGCCCGAAGGCGGTGATCACGGCACCCTCCCGCACGGTAGCCCCGGAGGTGACCGTCCCTCCAGCCGCGACCACCGAGTCGAGAATCGAGACCGAAACGGAGACCGAGCCGCACGCCGACGACGACTAGAAGCCGTCGTCGGCGAACCAGAAGAAGCCGACGGTTCCCGGGCCGGCGTGCGTGCCGACGACGGCGCCGAGGCTCGTCACGATCTCGATCTCCGCCTGCGGCCGGATGGCCGCGACGACCGCACGCAATTGCTCGACGGTCCCCTCGGCCTCGGCATGCGCGATCCCGACCCGGAGGCCGGGCGCGTCGGAGGTCGCCTCCGAGAAGCGCCGCCCGAACTCCTCGAGCGCCTTCCGCCGGCCGCGCACGCGCGTCACGGGCACGATCTCGCCCTCCTCGATCGTCAGGATCGGCTTGACGTTGAGCAGGTTGCCGGCCAGCGCCTTCGCGCGGCCGATCCGCCCGCCCTTGGCGAGGAACTCGAGCGTGTCCACCGTGAAGAGGATCTCGGCCTCGCGCTTGTAGCGCTCGATCAGCGCCTCGATCTCGTCGTCGCTGCAGCCGGCCGCGAGCCTCAGGCGGCGCTGGATCGCCAGCGCGAGCATCGTTACCGCGGCGGAGGCCGTTTCGGTGTCCACGACGCGAATGCGATCGCCTCCCGCCTCCTCGGCGGCCAGCTCGGCGCTGCGGAAGGTGCCCGAGAGCTGCGACGAGAGGTGGAGCGAGTAGATCCGCTCGTAGCCCGCAAGCTCCTCGTAGGCGACGAAGAAGTCCTGCGGGGTCGGCTGCGAGGTCGTGGGGAGGGACGAGACGGTGCGCAGCCGCGCGTAGAAGGTGTGCGGGTCGATATCCACGTAGTCGCGGAAGCTCTCCTCGCCGAAGCGGACGTAGAGCGGCACGACGCGCATGTTCGGGTGCCGGTCCCTCGCCTCCGGGAAATCGGCGGTCGAGTCGAGCACGATCGCCGTGTTCTTGGTCGTGAGCCTCATACGGTCGCTCTCCTCTCGGCGGCGCGGCGGATCGCCGCGACGATCTGGTCCAGGTGCTCGTCCTTGCGCAGGCACTCGACCGCGCCGGCCGCCTCGAGCGCGTCCAGCTCCCGATCGCTCGCGAGTCCCGTCAAACAGACGACGGCGACACCCGGGGCGGCTTCGAGCACGGCGCCCGTCGCCTCGACGCCGTCCAGCCCCGGCAGGCGGAAGTCCATCAGGACGACGTCGGGTCTGAGCTCGCGCGCTGTGGGTGCCGCTGCGGCGCCGTCGGCGACGGAACCAACGACCTCGAGCCCCTCCTGGAGCCCGAGCAGGAGCTCGAGCGCCTCCCGGAAGACGTCGTTGTCCTCGACGAGCAGGATCCGGAGCGGCCTCGCCACCTACTCGGCCGACAGCAGGAGCGGGTAGTGAGGTTGGCCGCCGGGATGCACCTCGACGTCGACATCGGGATGGCGCTCGCCCAGGCGTCGGAGCAGTGGCCGCAAGTCCGGCTCGTCCAGGCCCGTCAGGATCGTCAGCAGCTCCTTCCCGCCCGAGAGCAACTGGTCGACCACGGCCTCGGCGATCGGGTCGAAGTCGGGACCGCAACAGCAGGCGGTGCCGTCCACCAGGCCGAACCATTCGCCGGAACGGACAGGGACGCCGTCGAGCTCGACATCGCGCGAGGCGACGGTGATCTCGCCCGTGACGACGGACTCGAGCGCTTCGGCCATCGCGGCGGCGTTCTCCTCGCCGGTGTTCGTCGGCAGGTAGCGCACCATCGCCGCGAGCCCGCCCTGGACGGTGCGGGAGTGGATCACGTGCACGGGCTTCGAGACGAGCTTCGCGGCCTGCTCGGCGGCAAGGATGACGTTCGCGTTGTTCGGAAGGATGATCACCGTCGGCGCCGAGACCGCCTCGACGGCCGCGACGATGTCGGCGGTCGACGGATTCATCGTCTGGCCCCCTTCGATCACGCGTGTCGCGCCGTAGCTCTCGAACAGCCTCCGGTTGCCGGCACCCGGTACGACCGCGACGACGCCGGACTCGAGGGTGTGGCCGAGATTCGGCACGGCCTCGAGCAGCCGTTCCTCGCGCTCGAGCGTCTGCCGGTGCATGTTCGCGATCTCGACGCCCTCGATCGTCCCGGCCGCTGTGCCGAGCGCGAGCGCGCGGCCCGGCTCATCGGTGTGAACGTGCACCTTGAGCGCGCTCGGATCACCGACGACGAGCAGGGAGTCGCCGAACGACTCCAGCTCGGCCTCGAGCACGTCGGCGGCGAGACCGTCGCCCTCGATCACGAACACCGTGCAGTAGCGGTAGCGGGAGAGCTCCTGGTGGACGGCGTCGAAGCCGAGCTCCTCGGTCTCGGCCGGCACCTCGGGCAGCGGCTCGCCGGCCAGCGCCGCGTGAATGCCGCGCACGATCTCGAGGAGGCCTGCGCCGCCGGCGTCCACGACCCCCGCCTCGCGCAGGACATCGAGCAACTCGGGGGTGCGCGCGAGGGCCTCCTCGCCGCGGCGCACAACCCCGCGCAGGAGCTCCTCGACGGGCACGCTCCCGTTGCCGGCGCCGGCCTCCGCCTCCTCCGCGAGCTCGCGGATCACGGTCAGCATCGTCCCCTCGACGGGCCGCCGGACGGCCCGGTACGCCGCATCGCTCGCACCGCGAAGCGCGCGGCGCAGGACGATGGCGTCGATCGTCCCCGCCTCGGCGAGCACCTCGGCGGCGCCGCGCACGATCTGGCTGAAGATGACGCCCGAATTGCCGCGCGCGCCCATCAGCGCCGCCCGCGTCAGCTCCTTGCCCAGGGCGACGCGGTCGGCGGCAGAAGACTGCTCGAGAGCCTCGACGATGGCCCGGGCTGTCAGGGTGAGGTTCGTGCCCGTGTCGCCGTCGGGCACGGGATAGACGTTCAGATCGTCGATTCGGCGCCTGTTGGTCTCGAGGTTCGCGAGCGCGCCACGGGCCAGCTCGCGGACGCGGTCGAGCTCGGTCATGCCGACCTCCGGACGTCCTGGATGTGCACCTCAACGGCCGCGACCCGCAGGCCGGTCAGACGCTCGACTTCGTAGCCCACCCGGGAGCGGACCGTGGTCGCGACCTCGGCGAGGTTGAGCCCGTATTCGACGATCACATACAGGTCGAGGGTCAGTGCGCCGTCCCGGTCACCGACTGCGATCCCCTGCGTCAGCCGGTCGCGTGCGAGCAGGCGCGCCACGCGGCCGCGCCCGGCCATGCCCACGACGCCGTAGCACTCGGCCGCGGTGTGGCCGACGATCTGCGCGATCGCCTCGCTCGAGATGGAGACGCGTCCGAGCTCGGACGCGTGAATGAGGTGCCGATCCACGCCGCGAGCTTAGACGGTGGGGCCGAGCAGAGGGTTGCGGCTTCTAGACTGCCTTCTGCACTTTGCCCGCCTTCAGGCAGCGGGTGCAGACGTAGGCACGAGTCGGCGAGCCACCGAGGATCAGGCGCACCTTCTGCAGGTTCGGGTTGAAACGGCGCCGTGTAGCGACCATCGAGTGGCTCCGGTTGTTCCCGAACGACGGCTTCTTGCCGCAGATGGCGCAGATCTTGGACATCGGCCGCGGAGTCTAGCCGAAGCTATCTGGCGGCGGCTGCGCGAAGCTGCGCGAAGACGTCGGCCATCTCGAGCGCAGTCCGGACCGCCTCGGCGCCCTTGTCGAGCCGCTCATCGGCCTGATCGGCGCGCTCGAGCGTGAGCAGGCCGAACGCGACGGGAACCCCGGTCTCGAGCGCGGCGAGCTGCAGGCCGCTCGCTGCCTCGCCTGCGACATAGTCGAAGTGCGGTGTCTCGCCTCGGACCACGCAGCCGAGCGCGACGATGCACGCATAGCGGCGAGTCTTCGCGAGCGCCATCGCGGCGAGCGGCAGCTCGAACGCACCGGGCACGGGCATCACGGTGATGGCGTCGCGCCCAACGCCGGCCCGCTCGAGCTCGGCGAGCGCCCCGTCGAGCAGCTTCGTCGTCACGGCGCCGTTGAAGCGGCTGACGACGACGCCGACGGCGCGGCGGGCTCCCTCGCTCGCTCCCTGGAGCACGGTGTAGCCGTCCGGAACGAGGAAGCCGCCGGAGGTGTGCTCTGCGGTCGCCTCGGCCGCCGGGCCGGGATCGGACTCAGGCTCAGGCTCAGGCTCGGGATCGGGATCGGGCTCGGTCTCGAGACCGAACTCCGGAGGCGGCTCGAACTCGAGCGCCGGCTCGGGCTCCGGGGCCGGCCAGCTATCGGCCTCGCCCGGGGTCTCGACCGCTTCGTCTTCGTGTTCGCCCATCAGAACTCCGCTCCCTCGAAGACGCTCGGGTCGTCGAAGCGGGCACCCTGGTGGTGCAGCTTGCGTCCGAGCGTATGACCAAGCTTCTCACGCTTCGCTTCGAGGTAGCGCCGGTTCTCGTCGTTCGGGGCGACTTCGATCGGGAGCTGGGCGACGATCTCGAGCCCGAAGCCCTGGAGGCCGCTGATCTTCTTCGGGTTGTTCGTGAGGATCCTGATCGTCGTCAGCCCGAGATCGGCCAGGATCTGGGAGCCGATGCCGTACTCGCGCTCGTCGGCTGAGAAGCCGAGCTGAAGATTCGCGTCGACGGTGTCGAGCCCGGTCTCCTGCAGCTCGTACGCCTTCAGCTTGCTGAGCAGGCCGATCCCCCTCCCCTCCTGGGCGAGGTAGAGCAGGACACCCTCGCCCTCGGCCGCGATGCGGCGCAGCGCCAGCTCGAGCTGCTCGCCGCAGTCGCAACGCAGCGAGTGGAAGACGTCGCCGGTGAGGCACTCTGAGTGCACCCGGACGAGCACGTTCTGCTCTCCGTCGACGTCACCTCGGACGAGGGCGATGTGGTGCTTGCCGGTCAGAGGCTCGCGGAAGGCGACGGCGGCGAACTCGCCGTAGATCGTCGGCAGCCGGACGCTGACGGTGCGCTCGACGAGCTTCTCGTGCCGGCGCCGGTACTCGATCAGGTCGGCGATCGTGACGAGCTTGAGCCCGTGCCTGGCGCAGTAGGGCACGAGATCCGAGACGCGGGCCATCGTGCCGTCGTCGTTCATCACCTCGCACACAACACCGGCAGGTGTCAGGCCGGCGAGACGCGCGAGATCCACGGCGGCCTCGGTCTGGCCCGAACGCTGGAGGACGCCACCGCGGCGCGCGCGCAACGGAAAGACGTGCCCCGGCTGGACGAGATCGCTGGGGGCGGAGCCCGGGTCGATCGCAACCTCGATCGTGCGAGCGCGGTCGTGCGCCGAAATCCCGGTCGAGACTCCCTCGCGAGCCTCGATCGAGACCGTGAACGCCGTGCCGAACGGCGTTTCGTTACGGTCCGTCATCTGGCGCAGCTCGAGCTCGTCGCAGCGCTCCTCCGTCAGGCAGAGGCAGATGAGGCCGCGACCGTGCGTCGCCATGAAGTTGACCGCGTCGGGCAGCGCGAACTGCGCCGCGATCGTGAGATCGCCCTCGTTCTCACGATCCTCGTCGTCGACGACGACGACGAACTTCCCCTGGCGGATGTCCTCGATCGCCTCCTCGATAGTGGCGAACGGCGACTCCGGCCGCTCGGCTGCGGGTTCCGTGCTCATCGCGCCGAATCGTAGCCGCCTCACGCCGGCCGGCTCCCGCCGAGCAGCCGCTCGACGTACTTCGCGAGCACGTCCACCTCGAGGTTGAGCTCTCGTCCGGGCGCGAGCTCGGAGAGCGTCGTCCCGGCGAGCGTGTGGGGGATCAGCGCTACGGCGAAGGCGTCGCCGGCCAGCTCGGCAACGGTGAGCGAGACGCCCTCAACCGTGATCGAGCCCTTCTCGACGCAGTAGCGCAGGATCTCCGGAGGCGCCTCGACGAAGACGCGCAGGCTGTCTCCCTCCGCCTCGACGGACTGGACGCGGCCGACGCCGTCCACATGCCCCTGCACGAAATGGCCGCCGAGCGGATCTCCCGCGCAGAGGGCAGGCTCGACGTTCACCGCGTCGCCGGGGCGCAGCGTCCCCAGCGTCGTCCGTCGCAGCGTCTCCTGCACGGCGTCGAAGGCAACCCGCGCTCCGTCTCTCGCGACGACGGACAGGCAGCAGCCGTTGACGGCGACGGAGTCGCCGAGCCGGGCCGCCGCCGCGGCCTGCGGAGCCTCGAGCTCGAGCCGGACGCCGTCCGGCCCACCGTCGGCCGAAATGACGCGACCGACTTCGCGAACGATCCCGGTGAACACGCCGCAAGGCTATCCGGCTCGCCCGCGACCCGGCGTGACACACCGCGCGCGAACGCGAGGCTACGGCTCGCGGACGTAGGCCTCGAGCAGCACGTCGCCGCCGACCTGCCGCGAGCGCAGCCGCGTCAGCGCGAGCGGCTCTGCGAGGGTGTCGAGCAGCCCGGGGCCCGCACCCGAGAGGCGCGGCGCGACGAACAGCAGCAGCTTGTCGACGAGGCCCGCCCGAAGGAATGCGCCGGCGAGCGTCGGCCCGCCCTCGAGCAGGAGCGACTGCACGCCGTCGCGGGCGAGCGCCGCCAGCTCATCGTCGAGCCGGCCCGAGCGCAGCTCGAGCTCCGATCCCTCCGGCAGCGGCCCCCGGCCGAACGCGAGCCTGCGCGGCTGACGCGGGGCCGGCACGTCGCGCGCGTCGAGTCGCGGCGCGTCGGCCCGCACGGTTCCCATCCCGACCGCGACGGCGTCGGAGGTCGCCCGCAGCTCGTGCACGAGCCGTCGCGATTCCGGGCCGGTGACCCACCGCGAACCCGGCACCGTCACGCGCCCGTCGAGGGTCACCGCGACCTTGAGCGTGACGAACGGGCGCCCGTGCGCGATCCACGTCCGCCAGGCCTCGTTCTGGGCACGAGCCGCGAACGAGTCCACGAGCTCGACGTCCACCCCCGCGGCACGCAGCCACTCGAGCCCACCCGCGGCTTCCGGGTTCGGGTCGAGCGAGCCGGCGACGACGCGTGAGACGCCGGCCGCCAGGACCGCCTCGGCGCACGGTGAGGTCGATCCCTGATGTGCGCACGGCTCCATCGTC
Organism: uncultured Gaiellales bacterium; assembly: GCA_964351025.1. Taxonomy (GTDB): domain Bacteria; phylum Actinomycetota; class Thermoleophilia; order Gaiellales; family Gaiellaceae; genus CAYGLV01. Next base: position 19,737 of record CAYGLV010000014.1, read on the forward strand.
ACGTAGAGGTCGGCGCCGTGGGCTCGGTCTCCCGCCTCCTCGAGGGCGACGACCTCGCCATGCCTGCCGCCCGCCTCGGTCGCCCCCTCCCCCACGACGCGTCCGTCGCGGACGAGCACGGCTCCGATCGTCGGCTTCGGATAGGCGCGGCCTGCGGCGTCCGCCGCCAGCTCGAGCGCCCGTTCGAGGCTCATGCCAGCGCTTGTACGAGCCGCCGGTACGAGCGCGGGAGGTCTTCGCGGCCGAAGATCGCGCTGCCCGCGACGAGCAGACGCGCGCCGGCGTCGTACACGCTGCGCACGTTCTCCTGGCCGACACCGCCGTCCACCTGGACGAAGCAGTCGTCACCGACGAGAGCGGCCAGCTCGGAGATCCGCTCGAGCGCGCCGTCCATGAACTCCTGCCCCGAGTAGCCCGGCTCGATGCTCATGCAGAGGGCGAGGTCGGCGCCTTCCGCGGCTGCCACAGCCTGGGCAACGTCCGTCCCGGGATTGAAGGCGACGCCGACCCCGAGCCCGAGCCCCCGCGCCGCCGCGATCACGGCCGCCGGATCGTCGACGGTCTCGACGTGGAAGGTGACGCTGTCGGCCCCGGATTCGGCGAGCTCCGCGAAGTGATGCACCGGGTCGCTCACCATCAGATGGCAGTCGAGCACGCCGTCGCGGTCGTGGATCAGCGGCGCGATCGAGCGCAGCACGACGGGCCCGATCGTCACCGGCGGGACGAAATGCCCGTCGCCGATGTCGAAGTGGAAGACGCGCGCGCCGGCATTCAGCAGGTGCGTGATCTGCTCGCCGAGGTTGGCGAAATCCGCCGCATAGAGGGACGGCTCGATCTCGACCGTCCGCACCCAGTCTTTCCACGCCATGGCAGGGATCTTAGAAGGTCTCCGGGATCTGCCGACGCGAACCCGTCACGGTGCGTACAAGCGCGCGATGAAGAAGCCGGACGTTCCGTGGACATGCGGAAGGGTCTGCAGGAACTCGGGCCGCCGTGGGTGCCGAAACGCGGGCCACTCGTCGCCGAGGGTCGCGTCCACGGCCAGGCCGGAGGCATCCACGACCGCTTCGGATTCGTCGGCGTTCACGGTGCAGACCGAGTACACGACGGTGCCCCCCGGACGGACACGCGCGACCGCCGCCCGCAGGAGGTCGCTCTGGAGCACCGGCAGCGGCTCCGAGCGCCAGCGCAGGTCGGGGCGGGCGGCGAGCACGCCGAGACCGGAGCACGGAGCGTCCACGAGGGCGCGATCGAAGCCGGTCAGCTCCGGCGGCAGGCGCAGCCCGTCGGCGCACACGACCCTGACGTTCGTGGCGCCGAGCCGCCGGCAGTTCTCCTCCAGCTCGCGCGCCCGGCCCTCGTTCAGCTCGATCGCGACGACCTCTCCGCGGAGCTGCGTCGCCTTGCCACCCGGCGCCGCGCAGAGGTCGAGCGTCCGCTCCCCTTCCTGCGAGCCGACCGCGAGCCCGGCGAGCTGCGAGCCGCGACTCTGGGGCCAGATCCGGCCGGCCGCGAAGGCCGGCTCGTCGAGCCTCTCGACGTGCCAGGCACCGGGCACGTCCGGATCCGGCCTGCCCTCGACCTCGCCCCGGACGAGCCGGACGACGTTCTCGGCGGGCTCGTTCTGCGCACGCATCAGCTGCCTCGCGCCGTCGGCCCCGAGGTCGCGCCACCAGACCTCGGCGACCCAATCCGGGTACGAGTGCTTGAGCGCCGCTTCCGCAGGTGTCTCCTCCGGCAGCCCGTCGAGCAGCGGCCTGAGCTCGTCCGCGAGCCGGCGGAGCACCGCGTTCGCGAACGGCACCGCCCGCTCGACGCGCGCCCGCCGGACGAGCTCGACGGACTCGTTGACGGCGGCGTAGCGCGGCACACCGTCGAGGTAGCCGAGCTGGTATGCGCCGAGCCGCAGTGCCGCGCGGACGGGTGGATCGAGCTTCTCGACGGGCCGCCGCCCGACTCCTGCGAGCGCGTGATCGAGCGTCCGCCGGCGCTGGACGGTTCCGAAGGCCAGCCGGCGCGCCAGCTGGCGGTCGCGCTCGTCCAGGCCCTCGACAGCGGTGCGCAGAGCCCGGTCGGCATACGCGCCCTCCTCGAAGACACGCAGGAGAACGGCGTAGGCGGCGGCACGCGCCGGGGACACCGTCATCGCAGGCCGCGCAGGAACTCGTCGTACGACATGCTCCGGCGGCCCTCCGGCTGCACGTCGAGCGGGACGAGTGAGCCCGCTTCGACCCGGGCGCGCCAGATCGTCACGCGCCGGCCGCGCAGTTCCGCCCACGCCCCGATGTGAGGCGACAGAGCGCGGATCCGGCGCAGGCTCCCCTCCGGGTCGGAGAGATCGAGCTCACGATCGGCCGGGCCGATCTTGTCGGCGTACGTGACTCCCTCCGACGGCTGGGGCCGGAATGCAGGCTCGCGCTCCGAGAGGACGCCACCGAGGAGCTCCGCCGCGACCTCGGCCGCCCGCGCATAGACGGCGCCGGCGTCGTCGCCGGGCGCGATCCGGAAGGGCTGCTGGGCCGCAATCGGTCCCGCGTCGAGCTCGGCCACCGTCTGGTGAATCGTCACGCCGGTCTCCTCATCGCCCGCCAGGACAGCCCGCTCGACCGGCGCCGCTCCACGCCAGCGTGGCAGAAGAGAGGGATGGACGTTGAGCCAGAGCCCTCGCTCGAGCAGCTCGTCCGGGATCAGGAGCCCGTACGCGACGACCACGACGGTCTCGGCCCCCGTCTCGACGTCGCCGGTGAGCCGCTCGGGCTGGAGAACGGGGATGCCGAGCCGGAGAGCAGCCTCCTTCGCCGGGGGCGGCGCCGGGCGGCGCCCCCGGCCGCGCGGCGCGTCGGGCCGTGTCAGCAGGGCAATGACCTCATTGGAGGCGGCGAGCCGCTCGAGCACGTCCGCGCCGAACGGCGCCGTCGCGGCGACGGCGATACGAGCCATTTCGTGAGGCTAACGGAGGAGCGGGTCCGGCCGGAGCTGCGCCAGAGCCTCACGCCGCGAATCGCCGTCGGTGCGCTGGAGGATGAGCACGCCATCGAGGTGGTCGAGCTCGTGCTGCACGACCCTCGCCCGGAGGCTCTCGAGCTCGAGCCGGAGCGGCTCGCCGTGCGCGTCGCTGCCGTCGACTGTCAGCGAGATGTGCCGCTCGACCGGGACGAGCACGCCCTGGAGCGAGAGACAGCCCTCGTCGTCCACGTCGGTCTCGCTCGACCGGGCGGTGATCTCCGGATTGACGAGCGCCGTCGCCTCCTCATCCCCACCCGTCTGGAAGACGACCACGCGGCGGAGCACGCCGACCTGCGTGGCAGCGAGCCCGACGCCGTTCGCGTCGCGCATCAGGCCGGTCATCCGCTCGACGAGCCGCAGCAGGTCGGCGTCGAACGCTGCCACCTCGCGCGCGGGCAGCCGCAGCACCGGATCCGGGTACTGGCGAATCTGAGCGAGCGCGACCCGCCGGCGCGCCTCGGCATCGGCATCGCGCGGCTCGTCCGTCTCGATCTGGTCCTCGCTCGGCATCGCCGCGAGTCTAGCCGCGGCGTCTACAGAGATTGCGGGTCCACGTCGACGACGGCGGTGAGCCCGGCCTTGCGCATCGCGGGGGCTGTGATCGCGAGCAGCTGCGCGGCCTGAACGGCGAGCGCGCGGGGTGCATCCGTCTTGGCGACGAGCTGAGCGCGGTGGCGGCCACGCAGCCGCAGCAGCGGCGCCGGGCCGAGCAGGTCCGCCCCGAGACCGCCGAGACGCTGCTTCAGCTCCTGCAGGACGCGCAGCGCCGGCTCCGGCTCGGGCCCGGAGACAACGAGCGTCACCAGGTGCCGGAACGGTGGGTAGCCGAGCTCGCGCCGCCGGTCGATCTCCTCGGCGAGGAACCCGGCGACGTCGTGGCGCGCCGCGAACGCGAGCGGCCGCGCGTCCGGCTGAAAGGTCTGCACGAGCACCTTGCCGGGCGCGTCCCGGCCGCTGCGGCCGGCCAGCTGGGTTACGAGCTGGAACGTGCGCTCCTCTGCGCGGAAGTCGGGCAGCCCGAGGCTCGTGTCCGCGTCCACGACCGCGGCCAACGCGACGCCGGGGAAATGGTGGCCCTTCGCGACCATCTGCGTGCCGATGAGCACGACCCTGTCCAGAGCGGCGAAGCGCGCCAGCGCCTCGTGCATCGCTCCCGGCTTCGCCGCGGTGTCGGCGTCGAGCCGGATCCGCTCCAACTCGGGGAGCTGCCGCTCCAGCTCGGTCTCGAGCCGCTGCGTGCCGGCACCGATACGCGCCAGCTCGAGCGAGCCGCAGGCGGGACACGTCTCGGGCACGGCCTCCGAGTAGCCGCAGTGGTGGCAGTGCAGCCGGTCGTCGCGGTGCAGTGTGAGCGAGACGTCGCAGAGGTCGCAGCGCCGCGACCGGCCGCAGGCGCGACAGTGGAGCGCAGGCGCGACCCCGCGCCGGTTGAGGAGGAGGATCGCCTTGCCGCCCCGCTCGACCAGCCCGCCCAGCTCGCGCAGCAGCGGCGCCGAGAGCGGGTAGCCGGCCTCGCGGCGCAGGTCGACGATCCGCACCGACGGCATCGGCGCTCCCAGGCGTGCGCCGAGCTCGAGCCGCTCGAGCGCGTGCCAGCTCTCGGGCCGCGGCGTCGCGCTGCCGTAGACGGCGACCGCGCCCTCGAGCGCGGCGCGCTTGGCCGCGACCGTGCGCGCGTCGTAGCGCGGGTCGGACTCCTGCTTGTACGAGGCGTCGTGCTCCTCGTCCACGCAGATCAGGCCGAGGCCGTGCACGGGCGCGAAGACGGCCGAGCGGGCGCCGACGACGACGCGGGCAGCGCCGGAGGCGATCCGCTCGCGCTCGTCGCGGCGCTCGGCGTCCGAGAGAGCCGAGTGCAGGATCGCCACGCGTTCGCCGAAGCGCTGGCGGAAGCGGCCCGCCGCCTGGGGCGTCAGGGCGATCTCGGGGACGAGCACGATCGCGCCGAGCCCCCGCTCGAGCGCTGTCGCGCACGCCTGCAGGTAGACCTCCGTCTTGCCGCTGCCCGTCGCCCCCGCAAGCAGCACGTGCCCGCCGCCGGAGTCGAGGAGCGCCACGATGCGATCCACCGCCACGCGCTGCGTCGCGGTGAGCTCGGCCGGCTCGAGCTCACCCGGCAGGCTGTCGCGCTCTGCCGGTGCCGGCCGCTCTGCGCGGCGGGCGCGCCGCACGGGCGCGACGAGCTCGAGCGCTCGCGCCGGTGTCGAGCCGTAGTAGTCGGCGACCCACAGCGCAAGGTCGACGAGCGCCGGGGGCAGCTCGAACAGCACGCGCTCGACCGGCGAGACGACGACGCCCGGCGGGGCCTCGACGTCGGCTTCGACGACGACGCCGCGCTGCCGCGCCCGACCGAAGCGGATCGCGACCACGGCGCCCTTGCCGACGCCGTCCGGCACCTCGTAGGTGTAGACCCCGCCGACGGCGCGGGTGCGAAGCAACGGTACGACGGATGCGTGGCGCACGGCCCCACACTAGTCGTGACATCCGCCGGCGCCCCGTCGTGAAATCACGTGCGGGAAGCTGTAAGGTTTGCCTTACATGTTCTGTTCGATCATCCGCCTCGATGGCGTCAGCAAGCGCTTCGGCGACACCGTCGCCGTGGAGGACGCGCACCTCACGGTCGAGCGGGGCGACTTCGTCGCCCTACTGGGCCCGAGTGGCTGCGGCAAGACGACGCTCCTGCGCCTGATCGCCGGCTTCGAGGAGCCCGAAACCGGCACCGTCTCCGTCCGCGGCCGCCGCGTCGCGGGCGCCGGGACGTGGGTCGAGCCCGAGCGTCGCTGCGTCGGCATGGTCTTCCAGGACTACGCGCTCTTCCCGCACCTCACTGTCGCGGAGAACGTCGGTTTCGGGCTGCCACGTCGCGAGCGGCGCGGGCGGCTTCCGGAGGTGCTGTCGCTCGTCGGCCTCGACGGCTGCAACGCCCGCTATCCGCACGAGCTCTCCGGCGGGGAGCAGCAGCGAGTAGCGCTCGCGCGGGCGCTCGCTCCTGGGCCCGAGCTCGTCCTCCTGGACGAGCCGTGGTCGAACATCGACCCGCACCTCCGCACGACGATGCGCGGCGAGCTCGCCGCGATCCTGCGCGCCGCCGACGTCACGGTCATCCTCGTGACCCACGATCGCGAGGAGGCGTTCTCCCTCGCCGACCGGATTGCGGTGATGCGCGACGGGCGCATCGTCCAGGAAGGGACGCCGGAGAACGTCTACGGCGCGCCGGCGACACGCTGGGCGGCGGAGTTCGTCGGGGCCGGCAACTTCCTCCCGGGAAGCCTCGAGGGCGGCGTTGTCCGCACGGCCCTCGGGGCGTTCACGGCTGTGAACGCGAACGGCCACACCGAAGTCGAGGTGCTGATCCGGCCCGAGCTGCTCGAGCTTCTCCCCGACCCGGCCGGTGCGGCCGAGGTCGTGGCACGCGAGTTCCGCGGCCACGACGTCTTCTACCGCGTGCGGCTGAACGGCTACGAGCTCGTCTCCCAGCGCCCCTCCACGGAGGTCGTCCCTCTCGGCGCGCGCGTCTCGATCCGCGCCCACACGGGTCCCGTCGCGGTCTTCTAGATCGTTATGTAAGGTCTGCCTTACTTAAACTGCAAGGCACACCTAACTCACGGAGGGAAGCGATGCGCAACGTAGGTGCTCTCGCGCTCGTCGGCGCCGTTCTTGCAGTCGGTGCGGCCGCCTGCGGGGGTGGCGGCGGCGACGGCAAGCTGACGGTCTACTCCGGCCGCGAAGAGGAGCTTGTCGCGCCCCTGTTCGAGCGGTTCGAGCGGGAGACCGGCATCGAGGTAGAGGTCCGCTATGGCGACAGCGCCGAGCTTGCCGCGACGATCGCCGAGGAGGGCGACAACTCGCCCGCAGACGTCTTCTTCGCCCAGGATCCCGGCTCGCTCGGGGCCGTCGAAGGTGAGGGGCTGCTCGCGCAGCTGCCCGCCGAGATCCTCGACCGCGTGCCGGCCGCATTCCGCGACCCGGATGGACACTGGGCGGGGACGTCGGGCCGCGTCCGCGTGATCGTCTACAACACGGATGCCCTCTCGGAGAGCGAGGTGCCGGACTCGGTCTTCGACCTGACCGACCCGAAGTGGAAGGGCAGGATCGGGATCGCGCCGACGAACGCCTCGTTCCAGGCGTTCGTCACCGCGATGCGCCTCTCCGAGGGCGACGAGCGCACGCGTGAGTGGCTCGAAGCCGTGAAGAGGAACGACCCGAAGTTCTACGAGAAGAACACGCCGATCGTCGAGGCGGTCGCGTCCGCCGAGGTCGCGCTCGGACTGGTGAACCACTACTACCTCTACCTCGTGAAGGGGGAGCAGCCAGACGCGCCGATCGCGAATCACTTCCTCGCGCCCGGCGACCCGGGCTCGCTCGTGAGCGTCGCGGGCGCCGCAGTCCTCGCGTCCGGCGACCGCGACCTCGGCGCGCAGTTCGTGGAGTTCCTCCTCTCAGACGAGAGCCAGCGGTTCTACGTCGACGAGGCGGAGGAGGCGGAGTACCCGCTCGTGGCCGGAATCGCTCCGAAGCAGGGCCTGCCGTCGCTCGACTCGCTGCGTGGGCCCGAAATCGTGCTCGACCGCCTCGGCGCCGAGCTCGAGCGGACGCTCGAGCTGCTGAACGAGACCGGCTACACGTCGTGACGGCGAGGAGCGGGAGGCGCCGACCCCCGCTCCTCCTCGCCCTTCCGGCGGGGCTCGTGATCGCGCTCCTACTGCTGCCGCTCACCTACCTCGTCGTGAGGGCGGCGGGCGGCGGCGGGAGGGCCTGGCGCGTCCTCGGCCGCCAGAACACCCTCGAGCTCGTGCTCCAGACCGGGGCGCTCGTCCTCGCAGTCACGGCGGCGACGATCGCCGTCGGCGTGCCCCTCGCCTGGCTCGTGACGCGAACGGACCTCCCGGGCCGGCGCTTCTGGGCGGTGGCGGCCGCACTGCCCCTCGTGATCCCGAGCTACGTCGCCGCGTTCTGCCTACTCGGCGCATTCGGGCCGAGAGGCCTGCTCCAGAAGATCCTCGGCGTGGAGCGCCTGCCGGAGATCTACGGCTTCTGGGGCGCGCTTGCGGCGCTCACGCTCTCGACGTACCCGTTCGTCTTCCTGCTCACCGCGGCCGCGCTCCGCGGCCTCGACCCGGCGCTCGAGGAGGCCTCTCGCGGACTTGGGCGCTCCCGTCTGCACACGTTCGTGAGCGTGACGCTGCCCGCTCTCCGGCCGGCGATCGGCTCTGGGGCGCTCCTTGTCGCCCTCTACACCCTGTCGGACTTCGGGGTCGTGTCGCTCATGCGCTACGAGGCGCTGACCCGTGCGATCTACCTTCAGTACCGGTCGCTCTTCGACCGAGCGCCCGCGGCGGTACTCGCACTCGTGCTCGTCGCGCTGACCGCACTCATCGTCGCCGGCGAGGCGCGGACGCGGCGGAGAGGCGCCTTCCGTTCCGGCCCAGGCACGGCGCGGCGGGCGCCCACCGCGGCACTCGGGCCGTGGAAGGTGCCGGCGCTCGCGTTCTGCGCCACGGTCGCGACGTTCTTCCTCATTGTCCCGGCGGCCGTCCTCGGCTACTGGCTCGTGCGCGGGATCGAGCTGAGCCGCCCGCTTGGCTTCCCGTGGGAGGAGGCAGCGCACTCCCTGCTCGCATCGTCGCTCGCCGCGGCCGTGGCCGTTGCGGCAGCGCTCCCGGTCGCCGTGCTCGCACGGCGGTTCCCCACATGGTGGACACGGGGGTTCGAGCGGACCGCGTACTCCGCGAACGCGCTCCCGGGGATCGTGATCGCGCTCTCGCTCGTGTTCTTCGCCGCGCGGTACCTGACGCCGCTCTACCAGACTCTCGCCTTGCTCGTCTTCGCCTACGTCGTGCGCTTCTTCCCGCAGGCGCTCGCCGGCGTCGACTCAGCGCTCGCCGGCGTGAGCCCGCGGACGGAGGAGGCCGCACGAAGCCTTGGTCGCAGTCACCTCGCCACGCTCGCGTCCGTGACCGTCCCGCTCCTCCGCTCGGGGCTCGGGGCGGGTGCCGCGCTCGTCTTTCTCTCCGCGATGAAGGAGCTCCCCGCAACGCTCCTCCTGCGCCCGATCGGCTTCGACACGCTCGCGACCGACATCTGGCGGTTCACGGCCGTCGGAGCGTACTCACGGGCGGCACTCCCGGCGCTCGTCCTGATCGCCGTCTCGGCACCGTTCCTCTACCTTGTTTCGAAGGACCGGCGGCCGGGGGTAGAGTGACGGCGATGGCGGGTCACTCGATCGACGAGTATCTGGAGACGATCTACTTCCTCGCCTTCCCGATCGGCGAGTACCGGCCCCACGGCGCCGACTCCGCCGCGATCGCCTCGCGCGTCGCGGAGATGCTCGGCGTCTCCCGCGCCTCGGCCGGCGAGATGCTGAAGCGGCTCGAGGCCGACGGGCTCGTCGAGCGAGGCGAGCGCAAGGAGGCAATCCTGACCCCGACGGGGATCGAGCGCGCCGAGCGGGTGGTCCGGAAGCACCGGATCATCGAGCGCCTGCTCACCGACTTCATGGGCTACACGGCTGCCGAGTCGCACCACCAGGCCGACGAGCTGGGCGACACGTTCACCGACGACATGATCGAGCGGATCAACGAGCGCCTCGGGCGCCCCGAGCGCTGCCCGCACGGCTGGCCCGTCGAGCCGTCCTTCGAGCAGGACGAGAACCGCGGCCTTGCGCCGCTCTCGCTGCTGCCGCTCTGCACGCAGGCGGAGATCGTCCGCCTCGCCGAGCACGACGGCGACCTTCTCGAGTGGTTCTACGCCGAAGGCTTCGTCCCCGGCGCCATGGTGGAGCTGCGCGAGGCGCAGCCCGCGGCCGGGCAGCTCAAGGTCGCCCTCGACGGCACGGAGCGAGCGATCTCCGACAAGGCCGCTGCGGGCCTGTTCGTTCGGGCCGCGTAGGGTTCTAGGAGGCCGCCGCGGCGGCGAGCCCTGCGGCCGCCCGGAGCGCGGCCGCCTTGTCCGTGCGCTCCCAGGTGAAGTCCCTGTCCTCGCGCCCGAAGTGGCCGTAGGCGGCCGTCTTCGCGTAGATCGGGCGACGGAGGTCGAGGTCGCGGATGATCGCCGCGGGGCGCAGGTCGAAGTGCTCGCGCACGAGCTCCTCGAGCCGTCCGAGCGGCACGGTCTCGGTGCCGAAGCACTCGAGCTCGATCGAGACCGGGTGCGCGACGCCGATCGCGTAGGCGATCTGCAGCTCGCAGCGATCGGCCAGGCCCGCGGCGACGAGATTCTTCGCGACGTGGCGCGCGGCGTACGCGCCCGAGCGGTCGACCTTCGTCGGATCCTTGCCCGAGAAGGCACCGCCGCCGTGGCGGGCCGAGCCGCCGTACGTGTCGACGATGATCTTGCGTCCGGTGACGCCGGTGTCGGAGATCGGGCCGCCGGCGACGAAGCGCCCGGTCGGGTTGACGAGCACGAAGTTGCGGTCGTGGCGAAGCCGGTGCGCGTCGTACAGCTCGGGGGGCAGGATCGGCTCGAGCACGTGCTCGATCACGTCCGGCTTGAGCAGCGTCTCGATGTCGAGCCCGTCGCGGTGCTGACACGAGACGAGCACCTGCTCGATCTCGACGGCGCGCTGAAGCCCGTGCTCGTCCACCTCGTAGCGCACGGTCACCTGCGACTTCCCGTCGGGGCGAAGGTACGGGAGCACGTCGGCCTTGCGCACCTCCGAGAGCCGCTTCGCGATGCGGTGGGCGAGCGTGATCGGGAGCGGCATCAGCGTCTCCGTCTCGTTGCACGCGTAGCCGAACATCATCCCCTGGTCGCCGGCGCCGGTCCGGTCGAGGTCGTCTCCGCCGGCCTCGTGCTGGATCTCGTACGACTCGTCCACGCCCTGCGCGATATCGGGCGACTGCTCGTCGATCGCGACGATCACGCCGCACGTGTCCGCGTCGAAGCCGTACTTCGCGCGGTCGTAGCCGATCTCGCGGATGCGGTCGCGCACGAGGCGCGGGATGTCCACGTAGGTCTTCGTCGTGATCTCGCCGGCAACGACGACGAGGCCCGTCGTGATCAGCGTCTCGCAGGCGACGCGGCCTGCGGGGTCCTCGCGCAGGACGGCGTCGAGGACGCTGTCGGAGACCTGGTCGGCGATCTTGTCGGGGTGACCCTCGGTCACCGACTCCGACGTGAAGGGGAAGCTGCGCACGGCCATCGGGTCGAAAGCCTAGCGGTCGCGGCTACGTGATCGTCAGCACGGCGGCAAAGCGGACGGTCTTGCCCTCCGCTGTCGCGTGCGCGAACAGCGTGCCGAAGCCGTCGAAGCCCTCGGCCGGGACGAGAGAGCCTGAGCCGCCGCTCTCTCCCCCGAGAGCCCCGCTCAGCACGCCGCCGAGACCGCCGAGCAACTCTCCGACCTTGGCGACGTCTGCGAAGACGAAGCCGCTCGTCGTCGCGCCGAGCTCGGCCTTGCCGGCCGCCTTGGCGAAGAGCGGGTCGTCCGCGAGCTTGTCGCCGCCGGCGTCCCGGAATGCGGTGATCCCGGTGGGAGACGTGGTCGCGATCAACAGCCCGTCCACGGCAGCGTAGGTGAGCTTGGCGATGCCGAGGTCGAGCACCTTCGCGGGCACGCCGTCCACCGTCGTGTCGCTCGTCGTTCCCTCCGTCAGACCCCCGAGCCGCTTCGCGATCCCATCGAGCGTCGCGAGCGCCGCCGGTCCGTCCGCGACCTCGAGCACAACCGTGATCTCGGGAAGCGCGAGGCCGGGACGAACGTAGAGCGCGCCCTCTCCCGCGAGGAGCGGGCCGAGCTGGTCGAGTGTGACGCCGAGGGCCGTCTCGAGCTGTGCGACCGTGTCGGCGAGGCCGGCGTTCGACCGCAGCTGGGAGAGCAGGTCCGCCGACCCGTGCCAGCCCGCCGCCGCGATCACACCGCCCGGGATCTTCTCGAGGAACATGGGTGTGTAGGGAGCGCCGGCCTCCTCGCTGCCCTCGAGCGAGCCCTTGACGACGAGCGCGCCGTCGGACGCCTCCACCGTCGCCGCGAGCGACGTCAGGGCGCCGGCACCACCGAGGGCCGAGAGCGCGGAGGGATCGATGCCGAGACCGCCGAGTGCGCCACCCGCGGCATCGGCCGCACCGGCCTCGCCGGCCGCGGTCGAGAGCGCCTTCCCGAGGCCCTCGCCTCCCGTGTAGACACGCACGATCACCTCGGGGGGAAGGTCCGCCATCGCGGCTGCGAACGCCTCGTCGTCGGCGAGGGTGCCCTTCCCGAGAGCCTGCTCGTAGGCGTCGAGATCGGCCGCCTTCTGCGCGACGGCGGTCCAGTCACCGACCTCGCGCGCGACGGCGGACGTCCCCTTCTCGCCCAGCAGCGACTTCAGCTTCTCGACGTCGTCCGGCTTGGTAAGGACCACGGCCGTCTCCCCGTCCTCGAGCACGACGATCGCGAGCACCGGCCCAAAGGCGGCGTCGACCGCCGCCCAGTCGGCGCCCTTGGCCGCCTGGTCGAAGAAATCTTTGAAGAGCCCCTTGCCGGCGCGAATGTCGTCGGCGAGACCCTTCACCTGCTGCCACTGCGTCGAGTCGAGGTCGGCGTTCAGCTCGAGGAAGAGCGCGGCGCTCGCGGGCGCCGCCGACGCGGCACCGACGGCCGTGGCGGTCCCGCCGGACGTGCTCTCGGAGGAGCCGCCGCAGGCGCTCGCGACGAGGGCAACGGTCGTTGCCAGCAGCGCAAGCGAGGTACGCATCGGCGCCAATCCTACTCCGATGTCGGCTCGCGCAGCATGAGCGAGGAGACGAGGCCGAGCAGCGGCTCGCCGTCGAGCACCGCACAGACCCCGGCGGTGATCGGAAGCTCGATTCCGAGCCGGTGCGAGAGGTTGCGCAGGGCGGGCGCCGTCGTCAGCCCCTCGATCACCATCCCGATCTCGCGCGCGGCCTCGTCCGGGCTGTAGCCCTTCGCGATCAGCTCGCCGGCGCGGCGGTTGCGACCCGACTTCGCCCAGCACGTGACGATCAGGTCGCCGAGGCCGGCGAGGCCGGAGAACGTCTCGGTGCGGGCGCCCGCCGCCTCGGCGAGCCGCGCCATCTCGGCGAGACCTCGCGCAACGAGCGCCGCCTTCGCGTTGTCGCCGAGTTGCAGGCCGTCCGCGCCGCCGGCGGCGAGCGCGATCACATTCTTCGCCGCCGCGCAGAGCTCGACACCGACGATGTCGCTGTTCACGTAGACCCGGAAGAGGCGCGAGCCCGTCGCAAGCTGGAGCCGGCTCGCGAGCTCGTCGTCCTCGCTCGCGATCACCGCCGCCGCAGGCAGGCCGCGTGCGATCTCGTCGGCGATGTTGGGGCCGGAGAGAACCGCGACCGGCCGGCCGCGGACGAGCGTCGAGAGCCGTTCGCCCGTCGCGGGATCGAGCCCCTTCGTCAGGCTGAGGACGGGCGCGTCGCCGGGGAGCGAGGCGACAACCTCGCCGAAGGAACGGCTCGGCACGGCGACGACGATGAGCTCGGCCTCCAGGAACGGCGCCGCCGGAATCGTCGTGGCCGCTATGCCGGTCAGGTCGACGTCACGGAGATAGCGCGGGTTGCGCCGGGTCGCGGCGATCACGGCGGCCTGCTCGGGGTCGCGGCAGGCGAGGACGACCTCGTGCCCGCAGTCGCGCAACAGGGCCGAGAAGGCGGTTCCCCACGACCCGCCGCCCACCACGACAATCCTCACGTCCCTGGCCGCCTTTCGCTCCCGCCCCGCGAAGCGGGGCTCCACGAAAGGCTGGCGCCGCTGGCGGCAGGATGCCGCGCGCGCGTCCCGCGGGCCGTACTCCATGTACTGCCCCGCGCGCCGCGCGCTTGCCTCCTTTGCCAGCGGCGCCCCAGGAACGTGAGGGAGTTCATGTCTTCTTGACGAAGTCGATCGAGACCGGCACACCTTCGAGGTTAAACCGTTTGCGCAGCTCGTTCTCGACCCAGTAGCCGTAGTCTCGGGTGATCAGGCCGGGGTCGTTGACGGAGAGCCGGAAGCGAGGCGGCCGCGAGCTCACCTGAGTGCCGTAGAGGAGGTTGAGCCGCCGGCCGCGCTCGGACGGCGCCTGGCGGGCGGCGCGCAGCTCGGCGAGCGCCTTGTTCAGCTCCGCGGTCGAGACCCGGCCGGCGTGCCGGGAGAACAGCTCCTCGACATGATCGAGCAGGCGGACGAGGCCGCGGCCGCTGTTCGCCGACACCGCGATCACGGGAGGGCGCTGGCGCAGGCGTGCCGCGATGCGCGGACGCACGTCCTCGATCAGCACCGTCGAGATGTCCCACTTGGCGAGCACGACGAGCGTCGAGCACTGGGCCTTGCGCGCGACGTCCGCAACGGCGAGATCCTGGTCGACCACGCCCTCGCTCGCGTCCACGAGCACGAGTGCGACGTCGGCCCGCTCGGCGGCCTCCAGCGTGCGCAGCTCCGAGTAGTACTCGATCCCCTGGCGCTGCTTGCGCTTCCGCCGCAGACCAGCGGTGTCCACGAGGACGAACGTGCGGCCGGCGCGGACGAGGACGGTGTCGATCGCGTCGCGCGTCGTGCCCGGAACGTCGGAGACGACCACCCGCTCCTGGCCGACGAGCTTGTTCAGCAGGGACGACTTGCCGACGTTCGGGCGGCCGAGGATCGCGACGCGAATCGCCTCGTCTCCCACCGGCGCGGGCCTGCCGCCCGGGAGCAGAGCGACGATCTCGTCGAGCAGGTCGCCCGTGCCGATCCCGTGCAGGGCCGAAAGTGGGCGCGGCTCGCCGAGGCCGAGCCGGTGGAACTCGTGCAGCTCGTGGTTGCTGCGGGGATCGTCGAGCTTGTTCGCGAGCAGAAACACGGGCCGCCGTGAGGCGCGCAGGATCCCCGCGATCTCCTCGTCGCCGGGCGTCGCCCCGATCCGCGCGTCGACGACGAACAGGACGAGGTCGGCCTCCTCGATCGCCATCCGCGCCTGCGCCGCGATGTGGCGCCCGAACGGCCCCTCGTCCTCGATGTCCACGCCGCCCGTGTCCACGAGCAGGAAATGGACGCCGCTCCACTCGCACAGCAGCTCCTTGCGATCGCGCGTCACGCCCGGCGTCTCGTGCACGACGGCCGCGCGCGACGAGGTCAACCGGTTGATGAGGGTCGACTTGCCGACGTTCGGGAAGCCGACGATCGCGACGGTGCCCGCGATCTCCGTGATCTCGAGCGGCTCGTTCACGACGGCGGCACGGCGCTGCGCGGCCGTCCGAGCGCGTGCAGCTCGACGAGCCACTCCCAGAGGCGCCGGATCTCGGATTGAATCTCGTGCGAGGCCTCGCGGTACCCCTTGCCGCCCTTCGGCAGGCCGTCGAAGCGCATCGGCTCTCCGAACGCGATCGAGACCGGATGGAAGTTGCCGGGGCGCCAGGTCTCCGTGCCGTGGATGGCACCGCAGACGACCGGCACACCCTCCTGCAGCGCGACCATCGCGGCACCCGGCTGCACCTCGCCGGGAACGCCCCCGCGCTGGCGCGTTCCCTCGGCGAAGAGGCCGAGCGCGTGGCCGTCGGCGACGACCTGGCGCATCATGCGCACCGCCTCCCGGTCGGACTCGCCGCGGCGCACGGAGAACGTGCCGAACGAGCGGATCAGCTGCCCGATGCCGGGGATCCGGTGCGCTTCGATCTTCGCCATGTAGCGGATCGGGCGCGGGCTGACGGCGCCGAAGGCGGGCGGATCGATCCAGTGGAAGTGGTTGAAGGCCAGCACGAGGCCGCCCTCGAGCGGGATGCGGTCGATACCGTAGGTGCGCAGGCGCGTGAAGACCCGCGTGACCGGCCCGATCGTGTGCTGGCCCACTCCCCACATGAAGTCGTGGCTCATGCTGCCCGCCGCGCGCGGACGAGCTCCTCGATCCGCGCGACGACCTCCTCGACGGCGAGGTCGGTGGTGTCGATCCGGACCGCGTCGGGCGCCGGCTGGAGCTGGGAGGCGTCCCCTTCGTCCCGCAGGCGCAGGTCGGCGGCGAGATCGTCGGCCGGAACGCCCGGGCGGTCGGCGGTACGCCGCTTCGCCCGCTCCGACTCTGCGGCGACGAGGTACACCTTGACCTCGGCAGCCGGTGCGACGACCGTCCCGATGTCTCGCCCCTCGATCACCGCGTCACCGTCCGTGCCGAGGGCGCGCTGCCGCTCCCGCATCACCGCCCGCACCGCGGGGTGCCGGGAGCACGAGGAGACGGCGCGGTCGATGCGCGGCTCGCGGATCGCCGCCGTCACGTCCTCGCCCGCGATGAAGACGCGCTGGTCGGCGTCGAACGAGACGGGATGGGCCCGGGCGAGCGTCGCCAGCGCCTGGGCGTCGTCGGGCGAAACCTCGTCGTGGAGCGCGAGCCACGTGAGCGCGCGGTACATCGCGCCCGTGTCGAGGTAACGGAAGCCCAGCCGCTGCGCCAACGCGCGCGCGACCGTGCTCTTGCCCGCACCGGCAGGCCCGTCGATGGCGACGATCATGGCGCTTTCGGCCTTCGGCCGAAATCGCTAGGGGTGGTCCACGGGATGGCGGGGTTGACGGTCATGGCTCCTGCTTCGGCTCCGGTCCGTGCCACTACGTGCGTCGAAGCTCCTTTCGAAGGCGCCTCTCTCGAGCTTCTCGCGGGCATCACGGCGTGATGCTCGCGAGCAGGTCGTAGAAGCCGGGGAAGCTTACCCCCACGGCCTCCGCGTCCTCGATCTCGACGCCGTCGCGGGAGACGACTCCTGCAAGTGCGGCCAGCATCGCGATCCGGTGGTCGCCACGCGAGCTCATCTTCCCGCCGCGCAGGCGGGCCGGCACGCCCTTGACACGGAAGCCGTCCGGCGTCGCGCGCACGCGCGCGTCGAGGGCGCGCAGGCCCTCGACGACCGCGGCGATCCGGTCGGACTCCTTCGCCCGCAGCTCCTCCGCCCCGGAAACGACGCTCTCACCCCGGGCGAAGCAGGCCGCGAGCGCAAAGAGCGGCAGCTCGTCCACCAGGCCCGGCACCTCGCCCGGAGCGATCTCGGTCGCGACGAGCTCCGCGTGGCGGACGTCCAGGTCGCCGGCGGGCTCGCCGCCGATCCGGCGCCGGTTGAACACCGTGATGTTCGCGCCCATCCGCTCGAGCACGTCGAGCAGCCCCGTCCGCCGCGGATTGAGGTTGACGCCGTGCACGGTCAGCTCCGACTCGGCGAGCAGCGTCGCCGCGACGAGGAAGGGCGCCGCGGAGGAGAAGTCCCCCGGCACCGCGACCTCGGGCAGCTCCAGCCGCTCGACCGGGCGCACGGAGATCTCGCCTCGCGCGCGCCGCGCGACGCGGGCGCCGGCCTCGGCGAGCATGTTTTCGGTGTGATCGCGCGTCGGCAACGGCTCGACGACGGCGGTCTCGCCCGCACGCGTGTAGAGGCCTGCGAGCAGAACGGCTGACTTGACCTGGGCGGACGCGACGGGCAACTCGTACCGGATCGGGCGCAGATCGCCGCCCTCGATCGCGAGCGGCGACCCGCCGTCCGTCGTCTCGACGCGCGCCCCCATCAAGCGCAACGGGTCCGCCACGCGCCGCATCGGGCGGCCGCGTAGCGACTCGTCGCCCGTGAGCACGAAGCGGCCCTCCTGCCCCGCCAGGATCCCCGAGAGCAGGCGCATGAGCGTGCCTGCATTGCCACAGTCGATCGGCTCCTCCGGCGGGGTCAGCCCGCGCAGCCCGGCTCCGTGGACGACGAGCGTGTCCACGTCGGTCTCCTCGACGACGACGCCGAGCGCGCGCACGGCGCGAATCGTCGATTCGGTGTCCGCGGAGCGCCCGAACCCGGTGATCCTCGTCTTCCCGTCGCAGATCGCGCCGATCAGCACCGCGCGGTGTGAGATGGACTTGTCGCCGGGAACGCCGATGTGACCGACGACGGCGGCTGCGGGCTCGACTCTCACTCCGCGAGCACCGGCGAGACGACGACGCCGTACCCCTGAGATTCGAGCAGCGCCGCGGCGCGGGCCGCCTGCTCCTCGCCCGCGACGAGGATCGAGAGCGTGCCGCCGCGCTCCGCGGAGAAGTGCTGGAGCTCGAACTCCTCGATGTTGAGCCGCTCGGCGCCAAGCGCCTGTGTGATCCCGGCCAGCACGCCGGGGCGGTCCGGGACGTGCACGCGCAGCCGCTGCAGCTGCCCCGGGTCCTCGTGGGCGGTCGAGAGCATGCGTCGCCGGTTGCCGGCCGCCTCACCGATCCAGCGGGCGAGAAAGCCGGCGTCACCGGCTGCGAGCGCCACCTCGACCTGCTCGAGCCGGCGCCGGTACTCGGCGAGCGTCGCGCCGAGCGCCTCGGCGTTGCCGAGGAAGATGTCCACCCAGATGCGTGGGTTCGCACCGGCGACCCGGGTCATGTCACGGAGCGAGCCTCCGGCCGCGGCGAGCGGCTCGTGGCCCTCGATCCGGGACGCGCCGGCCTGGTTGACGATCACGTTCGCGAGAGCGTGCGGCAGATGGCTCGTGAGCGCGACGAGCCGGTCGTGCGCCTCAGGATCGATTGCAACCGGAATCGCGCCGAGCGAGGCGACGAACGAGTGGAGGGCCTGATAGCGCTCCGGCTTGGTGGAGGCGGTCGGCGCGAGGAACCACGTCGCGCCCTCGAACAGCTCTCCCGACGCGTGCTCGGGCCCGCGCGCCTCGGAACCGCAGACGGGGTGGCCGCCGATGAACCGCGGCTCGCCCGCCACAGCAGCGCACACGGCGCCCTTCGTCGAGCCGACGTCGGTGACCGTCGCGTCCGACGACGCCGCGAGGGCGGCCGCGACCTGCTGCTGGAGGCTCGCCACCGGTCCGGCACAGACGACGAGCTCCGCCCCGTCGACAGCCTCCTCGAGGCTCGCCGCAGCGTCGATCGCCTGGCGTTCGGAGGCGCGCTCGAGCGTCTCGGGGTCCGGGTCGTAGCCGGCGACCGACACGACCCCCGCCCGGCGCGCGGCAAGGCCGATCGACGCTCCGATCAGCCCGGTACCGAGGATCGCGAGACGCCGGGGGCTCACACCCGGGTCGGCCTGTCGGCGCTGCGCATCTGCTCGGCGACCCGGAAGGCGAGATCGAGCGACTGGCGGGCGTTGAGGCGCGGGTCGCACAGCGTCTCGTAGCGGGAGGAGAGCTGCGCCTCGAGCACCGCCTCGCTGCCGCCGAGGCACTCGGTCACGTCCTCGCCGGTGAACTCGATGTGGACGCCGCCCGGCCATACGTCCTCCGCCTGGCACGCGGCGAAGAACCCCTCGATCTCGGCGAGCACGTCGTCGAAGCGGCGGGTCTTCACGCCGGCCTCCGTACGGATGCCGTTGCCGTGCATCGGATCGCAGGCCCAGACGACCGGATGGCCCTCCGCGCGCACCGCCCGCAGCAGTGGCGGCAGGAGCTCACGCACGCGCTGCGCTCCCATTCGAGCGATCAGCGTCAGCCGGCCAGGAGTTCGCTCGGGATCGAGCCGCGCGCACAGAGCGACGAGCTCGTCGGGCGTCGCCTCCGGGCCGAGCTTGCAGCCGAGCGGGTTGTGCACGCCGGAGAAGTACTCGACGTGAGCGCCGTCCGGCTGCCGGGTGCGCTCCCCGATCCAGAGCATGTGCGCCGAGCAGTCGTACCAGTCGCCGGTGAGCGAGTCGCGCCGCGTCAGCCCTTCCTCGTAGTCGAGCAGGAGCCCCTCGTGGCTCGTCCAGACATCCACCTGGTGGAGCTGCTGCTCCGCCACGAGATCGATCCCGCAGGCGGCCATGAAGCGCAGCGCCCGCTCGATCTCCGAGGCGAGCGCCTCGTAGCGGCGTCCCTCGGGCGAGCTCGCGACGAAATCCTGGTTCCACATGTGGACGTGCGTGATGTCGGCGAACCCGCCCTTGGTGAACGCGCGCAGCAGGTTCAGCGTCGCGGCGGCCTGGTGGTAGCCGCGCACCATCCGCTCCGGGTCGGCGACGCGAGCCTCCGCGGTGGGCGCGTCGTCGTTGACCATGTGACCGAGGAACGAGGGCAGCTCGAGCCCTCCGACAAGCTCGGTCGGCGACGAGCGCGGCTTTGCGAACTGTCCCGCGATCCGGCCGACCTTGACGACCGGCAGGGTCGCGCCGTACGTGAGCGCGACCGACATCTGCAGCATGATCTTCAGCTTCTCGCGGATCGCGACGGCGGTGAACTCGCGGAAAGACTCGACACAGTCGCCCGCCTGGAGCAGGAAGGCTCGCCCCGCGGCCACCTCGCCGAGCGACGCCATGAGGTTCCGCGCCTCCCCGGCGAAGACGAGCGGCGGCAGTGCCTGGAGCGTCGCGCGCGCGGCGTCGGCCTGCTGCTCGTCCGGCCACGTGGGCTGGTGGCGGGCGTCGAAGGCGCGCCAGGACGAGGGCGACCAGGTTGAAGGGGTGACTGTCACGGCCGTTCAGTCTAGTCAGGGATAATCGGCGGCAATGCGCATCTTTTCCGGCATCCAGCCCACGGGCGACAAGCATCTCGGCAACCTGATCGGCGGCTTCCGCCAGTACGCCGCGACGCAGGAGCGCGGCGAGGCGTTCTTCTGCATCGTCGACCTGCACTCGATCACGGTCGCCTACGAGCCCGAAGACTTCCGTGAGCGCACGCTCGATCTCGCGGCGATGCTCTTCGCGACCGGGCTCGACCCCGAGCGCTCGGCCGTCTTCTGCCAGAGCCACGTCGCCGCCCACGCCGAGGCGGCCTGGCTGCTCAGTGCCGTCGCCACCGTCGGCGAGCTGCGCCGGATGCACCAGTTCAAGGACAAGGGCGCCCGGCAGGAGTCGGTCTCGGCCGGCCTGCTCACCTACCCCGTGCTGATGGCGGGCGACATCCTGCTCTACCAGGCCGGCCTCGTCCCGATCGGCGACGACCAGCGGCAGCACCTCGAGCTCGCCCGCGACATCGCCATCCGCTTCAACGCGCGCTTCGGCGAGACCTTCGTCGTTCCCGAGGCCGTCTATCCGGAGATCGGGGCGCGAATCATGGACCTGCAGGAGCCCGAGAACAAGATGTCCACGACGGGCGGCTCCCCGCTCGGCACGGTGCGCATCCTCGACGAGCCCGACGTGGTCCGGCGCAAGTTCAAGTCCGCGGTCACCGACTCGGGCCGTGATGTCGTGCGGGCGTCCGACAAGCCGGGAGTGACGAACCTGATCGACATCATGTCGGTCGCGACCGGAGAGACGCCGGAGACGATCGAGACCCGCTACGACGGTCACGGCTACGGGCAGTTCAAACAGGATGCCGGCGAAGCGGTGGTCGAGCTGCTCGCTCCGATCCAGGCGCGTTACGCCGCGCTCCGCGCCGATCCGGCCGAGTTGCAGCGGCTGCTCGCCGCGGGCGCCAAGAAGGCGCGCACGGCGTCCGAGCCGACGCTTGAGCGCATGTACGACGTGATGGGCTTCGTCAAGCCTTGGAAGTGACGACGAGCCGGAGCTGCTCGACCTCGGGGCGCGTGAGCTCGCGCCACTCGCCGGGGGCGAGCCCCTCCAGCGTCAGTCCCGCGTAGCCGCTCCGGTAGAGCCGCCGCACGGGATAGCCGACCGCCTCCAGCATCCGCCTGACCTGGTGCTTGCGGCCCTCGTGGAGCACGAGCTCGACCGCGCCGCCGGGCAGGACGCGGGCGCGTGCGGGGGCCGTGACGCCGTCGTCGAGCTCGACTCCGGCCCGCAGCCGCCGGATCGCCACCGCCGAGGGCTTCCCCTGAACGACGGCGAGGTACACCTTCTCGACGCCGTAGCGCGGATGGGCGAGCCTGTGCGCGAGCGGGCCGTCGTTCGTGAGCAGGAGCGCTCCGGTCGTGTTGACGTCGAGACGGCCGACGGGCACGACGCGAGCTTCATGCGAGACGAGCGAGACGACCGTCGGCCGGCCCTGCGGGTCGCGCGCCGTCGTGACGACGCCCGCCGGCTTGTGCAGCAGCACGTAGGCGAGCCGCTCCTTCACGACACGGCGGCCGTCAACCTCCACGACGTCGGCAGCAGCGACGAACGTGTTCAGCTGCCCGGCCTGCCCGTTCACCGTCACGCGGCCGGCCTTGATCAGCTCGTCGGCGCCGCGCCGGGACGCGACTCCGGCACGGGCGAGGTAGGCGTTCAGCCGCACATGACGATTGTCCCTGTGTAGGCTCCCCGGCGCATGCCTGACCGGAGCGCCGACATCGAGCGCATGGCCGAGCTGTACGTCGGCTTCGGCGCCAACCTCCAGCCCGGCCAGTTGCTCGGCGTCACCGCGTACCTCGGCATGGAGGAGATCGCCCGCGCGATCACCCGCGCCGCGTACAAGCGGGGCGCGAAGTACGTGGACGTCTTCTGGTGGGACCCGTGGATCAAGCGCGCGCGGCTCGAGTACGCCGACGAGGCGACGCTCGAGTACGTGCCCCCGTGGCTGGGCGAGCGCCTGTTCTGGCTCGGCGACGAGCGTGCCGCCCGCGTCTCCCTCGTCGGCGCCGACCCGTCCGCGTTCGAGGGGCTCGACCCGGCGCGCGCCGGCCGGGACGTGATGCCGTACATCAAGGAGGCCCCGGTCGTCGTCAACGCGCAGACGACGAGCTGGACGATCGCACCGTTCCCGACGCTTGGCTGGGCGCGGCAGGTCTTCCCCGAGCTGCCCCCCGCCGAGGCGCTCGACAGGCTCTGGCAGGAAGTGCTCCACACCCTCCGTCTCGACGAGCCCGACCCGATCGCGGCCTGGCACGAGCGAATGGACACGCTGATCTCCGCCGCCTCCCGGCTGACCGAGCACCGGTTCGACGCCATCCACCTGAAGGGCCCGGGCACAGACGTCACCGTCGGGCTGCTGCCGAGCTCGAAGTGGCAGGCTGCCGACTTCGTGACGATCGACGGGCAGAAGCACTATCCGAACCTGCCGACCGAGGAAGTCTTCACGACCCCCGACCCCGAGCGCGTGGACGGCTTCGTGACCGCGACGAAGCCACTCGACTTCTACGGCGCCCAGATCGACGGGATCCGGATCCGCTTCGCGGGCGGGCGCGCGGTCGAGATCGACGCCGACAAGGGCGCCGACGCGCTACGCGGGATCGCCGCCAAGGACGACGGCGCGAGCCGCCTGGGCGAGCTCGCGCTCGTGGACGGGCAGGGACGGATCGGCCCGCTCGGCACGGTCTTCCACGAGACGCTCTTCGACGAGAACGCTGCGAGCCATATCGCGCTCGGCAACGCCTACACCTTCCCGGTCGAGGACGAGGCCGACCGGGCGCGCATCAACACGAGCGCGATCCACTGCGACTTCATGATCGGCAGCCCCGAGCTCGACGTGGACGGGCTCACGCGCGACGGGCAGCGCGTGCCGATCCTCCGCGGCGGCGACTGGCAGCTCTAGCC
>CAYGLV010000015.1:0-40351 GCA_964351025.1 uncultured Gaiellales bacterium
GGCGCGAACTCAACGGCCGTCTCGTCATCCCCGCTCGGCTTGCCGGGCTGACGATCGACGGCGCAGCGGCGGCGGGCGGGTGGGCTGAGCTGCGGGGCCGGAGGGCGCGCGACCCGACCCACTTCCAGGTCGAGGCCGACCGCGTCACGTTCACGCACCTGAAGCTCGTGGACGTCCCCATCTCGTTTGCGTCCCGCGGAGTCGAGGGTGTCGCGGCGCCGCATGTGCTCGAGACCGAGCACACCGTGGAGGCGGGCTGGGTCGCCCGCGCAGCGGTGGACGCGTCGTTCTCCAGCGGGGTCGTGATCCGCGGCAGCCGCTTCTCGGGCCGCGCAGGCGTTTCGCTCATGAGCACGAAGGACGCTCTCGTCGCCGAGAACACGTTCGAGCTCGAGCGCGGCAACACGGCCGTGTCGGACATGACGAGCACCGGCCTGCGCGTCGCCGGCAATGCCGTCAAGGGTGGCAGCCTCGTGCTCAGGGTTGTCACCGCGACCGTCATCGGCAACGCGATCTCGGCCGGCGTGCGCGTGTACGTGCGCGACTGGCCCGGCGGGTCCGCGAAGATCGTCCAGAATCGGGTGACCGTCGGCGGCCTGACGTCCGGCATCGTCGCCGAGGCCGCGTCACGGATCGAGGTGTCGGGGAACACCGTCACCGGGCCGGGCGTGCGCCGCGGCAGACCGGGGCCCGCAGGCATCGTCGCGGGCTGCGCGAACGACGGCGACGGAACGATCGTCGTCAGTCGCAACACGGTCTCCGGGGCTCGCATCGGGATCAGCCTCCAGTGCAACCGCCGCTTCGGCATCCGCCTCGAGGGAAACATCGTGCGCGACAACGCGCTCGCGGGCGTCCTGGTGGACGCGGAGGAGGCCGTCCTCACAGGCACCCGGGCTTCGGGGAGCGGCGCGGGCGTGCTCGTCAAGACCGGCAAGGCGATCATTCGCGGCGGCTCGCTGCGCGACAACCACGGAGCCGGGCTGCGCGTCGAGGCGGGGGCGACTGCGACCGCGTCTCGTGTCCTGACCGGGGGCAACAGCGGCCCGGCGATCGACCTCGCCCCCGCGGGGCAGACGCCGAATTCCGTCCGCAAGCTCGCCAACGGCGACCTTGACTGGCCGGCGAAGCTCGAGTACGACACCGAGACGGGGAAGCTGCGCGGGACATCCTGCTCCGGCTGCCGCGTCGAGGTCTACGAGGCGGTGGACGACGACGAAAACGGCGAGGGGCTGCGCTACCTCGGCACGGTCAAGGCGGGCGCCGGCGGCGCGTTCGAGTACCCGGCAAAGGGAGAGCTCGACTGCCCAGCGACGGGGAAGGTGACGGTCACTGCGACGCACCCGCGCGGCGGCACTTCTGAGCTGTCCGAGGACGTGGAGTGCAGCTGCATCATCTCCGCCGACTTCCGCCTCGACGGAGCGCAGGTGCCCCGCAACGGCTTCATCAACTTCGGGATCACGGTCTTTCTGCCGACCCACGCGACGGTGACGAAGGCGACCCTGACCGACGCGAAGGCCGAGAAGCGGCCCTCGTCCGGCGCGCTCGGCCCGTCGCTCCAGTGGACGGAGGTCGTTGACAAGACATCGCCCGGCGCACCGAACGCGCATGACTTCTTCGTCACCGTCACCTACCGCGCGGGTGCCCCGGACACCACCGGCCCGTCTCTCGTCTGGCACTACCGCATCGCTTACGAGCCGCCGAACGGGGCGGCGGAGTGTGGAGGAAAGCTCCTCGGCATCTCCCTGCCGGTCCGGCGCGGCTAGCAGCGGCCCTACAATTCCCCCGTGAAGATCGGGATCCTCGCCGTCCAGGGCAACTTCCGCGAGCACGCGGCGATGCTGCGCGGCCTCGGCGCGGAGGTCGTCGAGGTGCGCCTGCCGGAGGAGCTCGACGGGCTCGACGGCCTCGTCATCCCGGGCGGTGAGTCGACGGCGATCATGCGGCTGGCGCGGCTCTACGGCCTCGACGAGGCGGTCAGGCGGTTCGCCGGGCCGGTCTTCGGCACGTGCGCCGGGATGATCCTGCTCGACCGTAAGCACCTCGGCCTGATGGACATCGAGGTCGAGCGGAACGCCTACGGACGGCAGGCGGCGAGCTTCGAGGCCGACCTCGAGCTTGCAGGCGACAAAGAGCCGCTGCGCGGGGTCTTCATCCGTGCGCCACGTCTCAGCGAGGTCGGGCCGGAGGTCGAAGTGCTGGCCGAGCACGCGGGGGAGCCGGTGCTGCTGCGGGAGGGGCGCTTCCTCGTCGCGGCCTTCCATCCCGAGCTGACCGGCGACACGCGTGTCCATGAGCTCTTCCTCGAGCTGGTAAAGGGGGGATTCAGTGTCCGGGCATAGCAAGTGGTCGTCGATCAAGCACAAGAAGGGGGCGGCCGACGCCAAGCGCGGCAAGCTCTTCTCCAAGCTCTCACGCGCGATCATCGTGGCGGCGAAGGAAGGCGGGGGCGATCCGGGCGGCAACCTGTCGCTTCAGAACGCGATCGAGAAGGCGAAGTCCTACTCGATGCCCAAGGACAACATCGATCGTGCGATCGCCAAGGGCTCGGGTGCCGACGCGGACGCGAGCGCGTTCGAGACGGTCGTCTACGAGGGGTACGGCGCCGAGGGCGTGGCCGTGCTCGTCGAGGCGCTCACCGACAACCGCAACCGCACAGCCGCAGACGTACGGCACCTCTTCGCCAAGCACGACGGCAACCTCGGCACGACCGGGGCCGTCGCCTGGCTGTTCGAGCGGCGCGGGGTGGTGCTCGTGGACGCGGGCGGGGTGGACGAGGACGAGCTGCTGCTTGCGGCTGCCGACGGCGGCGCCGACGACGTCGAACCGGACGGCTCCGTCTTCCAGGTCTCGTGCGCGATCGAGAGCCTCGCCTCGGTACGGCAGGCGATCGACGCCGCCGGGTTCCAGATCGAGTCGGCCGAGCTCTCGATGGTGCCAAAGACGACGGTCGCGATCGAGGACGACGCGACGGCGAGGAAGATCGTCCACCTGATCGAGGCACTCGAGGACAACGATGATGTTCAAGACGTCTACGCGAACTTCGACATCCCCGAGCACGTGCTGGAGGCCGTCACCTCGTAGACCCCTTCGCGCCGGGGAGGAAACGTCCGGTGTCGCGCTTAACCTCTCCTCGTGAAGGTTCTCGGCATCGACCCAGGGACGGCTGCTTGCGGGTACGGCGTGGTCCACGAAAGCGGAGGGCGCATCAGGGAGCTCGCCCACGGGTGGTGGCAAACCCCCGCGCGAGAACGTCCGGAGCTCCGCCTCAAGACGATCTTCGACGGCGTGCAGGCGCTCATTGCGGAGCATGCGCCGGACGCCGTCGCGCTCGAGGAGTCGTTTGTCGGCGCCGACGCCCGCACCGCACTCTCCGTCGGGCAGGCGCGCGGGGCCGTGCTCGTCGCAGCCGCCACGGCCGGCATCGAGTGCACGGAGTACGCGCCGGCCCGCGTCAAGCAGGCGGTCTGCGGCTACGGGCGCGCGGAGAAAGAGCAGGTGCAGCGGATGGTGAAAGTGATTCTCGGCCTCGACGCGCCGCCGACGCCGAACCACGCCGCCGATGCGCTCGCGGTCGCGATCTGCCACGCGCTTGCGCCGCCGCTGCTTCGGATTGCCGGGTAGGAGGGACCATGCGGACGTTACGAACCACGAAGCTGCCCCCTCACGTTCCTGGCGCGTCGCTGGCAAAGGAGGACGCTCGCGCGACGCGTGGGACAGTACGGGCGGTACGGCCCGCGTGGCGCGCGAGCGGCATCCTGCAGTCCAGCGGCGCGAGGCGGGACGGAGCCGGGCGTCGCCCGGCGGGAGTCCCGTCGGCCAGGGGCGTGAGGGCCGGATGATCTCGAGACTTCGGGGAACGCCTGTCGCGCGAACCGTCGACGGGCTCGTCCTGGACGTCAACGGCGTCGGCTACCTCGTCGCGGCGACGCAGGGCGCGCTGCGCAAGGCCGCGGGCGCCGGCGAGGTCGTCGTCGAGACCTACCTGCACGTGCGCGAGGACGCGCTCCAGCTCTACGGCTTCGCCGACCTCGCCGAGCGCGAGCTCTTTCTGCAGCTCCTCGCCGTGACGGGTGTGGGCCCGAAGGTCGCGCTCGCGATCGTCTCGAGCTCGCCGGCCGCCGATCTGCGCCGCGCGGTCGCGCTCCAGGACTCGGCTCGCTTCCAGGCGATCCCCGGGATCGGGAAGAAGCTCGCCGAGCGGATCGTGCTCGAGCTGAAGGACAAGCTGGGCGCCGAGGAGGCTGTGCCGCTCGCCGCGGTCGGTTCGGGGGCCGGGCCGCACCTCGTCGCGCGCGATGCGCTCGTCGAGCTCGGCTTCTCGCTCGTCGAGGCCGAGCAGGCGCTGGCCGCGACCGATCCCGAGCTGCCGCCGGAGGAGCGCGTGCGGCTCGCTCTGAGAGGGGCGGCCGCGTGAGCACGCAGTTCCTGGCGCCCGTGCTGCAGGCGGAAGAGGACGAGCTCGAGCGCTCGCTGCGCCCGCGCCGGCTCGCCGACTTCGTGGGCCAGGAGCGCGTGAAGGAGCAGCTCGGAATCGCGCTCGACGCGGCGAAAGGGCGCGGCGAGCCGCTCGACCACGTCCTGCTCGTCGGGCCGCCGGGGCTTGGCAAGACGACCCTGGCGACGATCGTGCGCGAGGAGCTCGGCGTCGGCCTGCGAACGGTTGCCGGCCCGGCGCTCGAGCGCAAGGGCGACATGGCGGCGATCCTCACGTCGCTCGACCGCCACGACGTCCTCTTCATCGACGAGATCCACCGCATCAACCGCTCGATCGAGGAGATCCTCTACCCGGCGCTCGAGGACTTCCGGCTCGACATCATCGTCGGGCAGGGCCCCGCGGCCAGGACGCTCACGCTCGACCTGCCGCCGTTCACACTCGTTGGGGCAACGACGCGCACCGGGCTGCTGACGACGCCGCTGCGCGACCGCTTCGGGCTGACCTTCCGGCTCGGCTACTACGAGCCCGCCGAGCTGACCACGATCGTCCGCCGCTCGGCTGGCATCTTCGCCGTCGAGATCGAGGACGAGGCGGCCGAGGAGATCGCGCGCCGTTCGCGCGGGACGCCGCGGATCGCGAACCGGATCCTGCGCCGCGTGCGCGACGTCGCCGAGGTGCGCCACCAGGGAGCGGTCACGACCGGCATCGCGCGCGAGGCGCTCGACCTGTTCGAGGTGGACGGCGAGGGGCTCGAGCGCACCGATCGTGAGCTGCTGGCCGCGATCGCGCACAAGTTCTCCGGCGGCCCGGTCGGCCTCTCGACGCTCGCCGTCGCGCTCGGCGAGGAGCCGGACACGATCGAGGATGTGTACGAGCCGTACCTGCTCCAGCTCGGCTTCCTCCAGCGCACGCCGCGGGGACGGGTCATCACCGCGCTCGGGCGCGCGCACCTCGGCACTGCGCCGGCCGCCGACACGAAGCTGTTCTAAGGTACGGGCGATGTCTTCGTCACTGATCTGGACTCCCGGCATGGCCGGCCCGCTCGAGGAGCTGGTCGCTCGGATTCACCGTCGCATCGAGTTGTTCGCCGAGCAGCGAGGCTGGGACAAGGCGTTCGTCGAGATCGAGTTCGTGGACGGCGTCCGCCACGCCGTGCACTCGATCTCGGCCGAGCCCGGCTTCGGCTTCATCACCATCTGCCCATATCCCGAGGACGAGGAGCGGCCGTGGCCGAGCGGCGAAGCGGAGACGCCGGTGCCGCCGGAGGAGCTGATCGTCCCGATCGGTGCGATCAAGCGCATCGCGCTCGGAGAGACCCCCGCGAATCAAGCGCGGTTCGGCTTCTCGCTGCCCGAGTCGTAGCTCGCCGGACGGGAGGGGCCGCGAGTTCCAACAGCTGCCCTAGCGCTCCTGGCGCGTCGCTGGCAAAGGAGGGCGGCCGCGCGACGCGCCGGGCAGTACAGCGGGTACGGCCAAGCGGCGCGCGGGCGGCATCCTGCCGTCCAGCGGCGCGAGCGGCCCCGGAGGCCGGCTGCGCCGGCCGGGAGGGGCCGCGGCCAGGAGCGCTAGCGGTGGAACATGAGCGCGTGCCAGCTCGGCACGGGCGCGAGCTCGAGCAGCGAGCGGTCGCCGAGCGGTTCGGCGTAGCCGAAGTCGCCCGAGCGCTCGTCGAAGTCCACGTCGAGCAGGCCCTCCTTGACGCGGTGATCGAGCCAGGCGCCGCGGAAGACGAGCTTGCGCAGCCAGTAGACCAGCGACTCGCCCTCGACGAGCGCGACTCGCTCCCAGTGCCGGACGACATGGGAGCCGAAGCCGCTGCGCGGGTGTGCGATCTGTCCGTCAGCCACGAGCTCGACGAGGTCAGCGGCCTCGTCTGCGTCGAGGTCGTTCGTCTCGATCAGGCCGAGGCGTACGGCCGCCGCGGTGACCCGCTGCTCGAAGTCGGGGCCGTTGAACTCGAAGCGGTAGCCCAGGAACTCGACCGCGAAGTCGTTCCCCGACGAGTAGTCCATCTCGCTCACGGCGTTAAAGGTAGCCTCGCAGCGATGCGGAACCGGCACCTCTGGATCCCGATGACCCTCGCCGTGCTCGCCGTGTGGCTCCTCGGGACGTGGGTCACGAAGTACTCGCTCGAGCAGATGGCGGTGCTGGCACCGGTCGCAATGGTCGTCGTCGGGCTGACGATCGGCCTCCCGCTGCTCTGGGTGAAGGTCGTCCGCGACTCGCTGCGGGCGCGACGCGACGGGCGAGACTAGGAACTAACCCAGCAGGCCGGCGCGGAAGCCGACAGCGACCGCCTCGGCCCGCGTCTTCGCGTCGAGCTTGGCGAGGAGCGAGGCGACGTGTGACTTGACCGTCTCGGTCGAGAGCCACAACCGCTTGGCGATCTCGGCGTTGACGAGCCCGTCCGCGACGAGCCGGAGGACCTCGAGCTCCCGCTCAGAGGGGCGGTCGCAGATCTCGGCGGCCGGCTGTGCCTGAACGGGCTCTCCGTCGCTCGCGACGAGCCGGAGCTCGCCCTGGCGGAGCTTGCGGACCAGTTCGGCCACGGCGATCCGCGCGTTGACGGTGGGCTGGGGGTGTGCGATCAGTGTGCTCATGGCCGCAACGATCGCCCGTCTGGGGGAGTGTTCGGGTGGCGCTTCGGTGAGAAAACGGTGTGAGGGCTTAAAGCCGTAGCAGGCCCCGGCGGCTTCGTCCGACGGCGCGCGTACGGTCTCTGGAGATGCACGAGGGCACCTGGGAGATCCGCCCCTGCGCGTACGGCGAAGTCGCCGCGCTCGCGGGCGAGCTCGGAATCGGTGAGGTCACCGCGTCCGTGCTCGTGCGACGCGGCTACGCCGACCCGAGCGCGGCGCGCGCCTTCCTCGAGGGCGAGCAGCCGCCGCACGACCCGTTCCTGCTCGGAGACATGGCAGTCGCGGTCGAGAGGATCCGCCTGGCGATCGGCGCCGGCACACAGATCTGTGTCTACGGCGACTACGACGTGGACGGAATCTGCGCGACGGCGCTCGCTGTCCTGACGCTGCGCGAGTTGGGCGCCGACGTGCGCTGGCATCTGCCAAGCCGGTTCGAGGAGGGCTACGGCGTCTCGGGCGACACGCTCGCGCGCCTCGCCGAGGAGGGTGTCGGACTCCTGCTCACGGTGGACTGCGGCATCACGGCGGTCGAAGAGGTGGCCGCCGCCCGCGCACTCGGGCTCGAGGTGATCGTCACCGACCACCACCGTCCCGGCGAGACGCTGCCCGACTGCCCGATCGTCGCCACGCGGCCGTCGACCTACCCGTTCCCCGAGCTCTGCGGCACCGGCGTCGTGCACAAGCTCGCGCAGGCGCTGCTCGGCACCGGGCACGAAGCGGTCGCCCGCCACGCCGACCTGGTCGCGCTGGCGACGATCGCCGACGTCGTCCCGCTCGTGGACGAGAATCGAACGCTCGCGATCGCCGGTCTGCGCGCGCTCGCGCGGACGCAGAAGCCGGGCCTGCGCGCGCTCATGCGCTCCGCGCACGTGGATCCCGCGGCGATCGATGCGACCGCGGTCGGCTTCCGGCTTGCGCCGCGGATCAACGCCGCCGGCCGGCTCTGTCGGCCCGACATCGCGCTGGAGTTGATCCTGACCGAGGACGAGTCCGAAGCGACCCGGCTCGCCGGCGAGCTGGAGACGCTCAACCGCGACCGGCAGGCGGTCGAGGAGCGCATCGTGCGCGAGGCGTCCAGGCTGATCGAGAGCTGGCCGGAGCCGAAGCGCCGCCGTCGCGGCTACGTCCTCTGGAGCGAGGAGTGGCACGAGGGCGTGATCGGGATCGTCGCCTCACGTCTCGTCGAGCGCTTCAACCGCCCGGTCGTCCTGCTGGCCCGCGGGGACGGGGAATGGAAGGGCTCGGGCCGCTCGGTCGCGAGCTTCGACCTGCACGCGGCCCTCGGCGCCTGCTCGGAGCACCTCGATCGCTTCGGTGGCCACCGCGCCGCGGCCGGGCTCTCGCTCCAGGCCGAGCGGCTCGAGGCATTCGCCGAGGCGTTCGCGGCGCACGCAGACGCGACGCTGTCGGACGACGAGCTGCAGCCGGTGCTGCACATCGACGCGATCGTGCCGGGCTCGGCGCTCACGCTCGATCTTGCCGCCGAGCTGGACCGGATGGCGCCGTTCGGTCTCGGGAATCCGGACGTCAACATGCTTGTGCCGAGCTGCGAGGCGGTGGACCCGTCGCTCGTCGGCGAGGGGAAGCACCTGCGCTTCCGCGTCCGGCACCTCGGCCGCGACGCCGGCAGCGCAATCGCCTTCGGCCTGGGCGGCCAGCTCGACCGCCTGCGGCGCGAGACCCGTTACGACCTCGTCTTCCGGCTGAAGGAGAACCGCTGGAACGGCACCGTCGCCCCGCAACTCGTCGTGCGCCGCCTGCTGGATGCGCCGGAGGGCTACGAGGACCTGCGCGACCGGCTCGCGGCACTCTGGCGCGAGGGCGAGGGCGCGTGGACCGCGGAGGCGCGGGCGATCTTCACCGAGCTCGAGCTGGAGCGCGCGCCGGGAAGGCGCCAGCTGCTCGAATCGGAGACGTTCCGCGCGCTGCTCGAGCGTCGCGACGTGCTACCGCGCGCTGCCTAGCGAGATGCGCTGCGCTCCGCGCGGGCGGACGCGCCGGGGCGTGCGGGCGCTTTCACCCAGCTCGGCCAGCAGGCGCGCAAGCCTGAGGGCCTTGCGGTTCCGCTGACGGCGCCTGAGCACGGATCACGTCGTTCGTGGCACGCGCGTGCGCTCCTGCCCGCACGGAGGAGGTCGAAAGCCGCCCGAGTACACTTTGAAGGTGGCCGTCGCAGGCACCGAGACGCAGTACCAGGATCTCGTCGAGGAGCTGCTCGCCGACGTCGAGGCGTACAGCCCCGACGTCGATCGCGACCTGCTCACGAGGGCCTTCCGCACTGCAGCGAAGGCCCATGAGGGACAGCAGCGGCGCTCTGGCGAGGCCTTCATCCATCACCCCTTCGGCGTTGCCAAGGTCTGCGCGCAGCTCCGGCTCGACGAGCAGACGCTCGCCGCCGCCCTGCTCCACGACGTGGTCGAGGACACGGAGACCGACCTCGAGGTCGTGCGCGCGGAGTTCGGCGACGAGATCGCGCAGCTCGTAGAGGGCGTCACGAAGCTGACCCGGATCCAGTTCGCCAGCCGCGAGCAGGCAGAGGCCGAGAACTTCCGCAAGATGATCGTCGCGATGGCACAGGACGTCCGCGTGATCCTGATCAAGCTCGCGGACCGGCTGCACAACATGCGCACGATCGAGTACCTCGGCCGGCAGAAGCAGGTGCAGAAGGCGAAGGAGACGCTCGAGATCTACGCGCCGCTCGCGCACCGGCTCGGCATCCACACGATCAAGTGGGAGCTGGAGGATCTCTCCTTCGAGACACTGCACCCCCGTAAGTACTCCGAGATCCGGGCGATGGTGACGGAGCGGCGCGCCGACCGCGAGCAGCAGGTGCAGGCTGCCGGCGAGATCCTCAACCGCGAGCTGACGAAGGTGGACATCCCGGCCGACATCGCCGGCCGCGCGAAGCACTTCTACTCCATCTACGACAAGATGGCCAAGAAGGGCCGCGAGTTCAACGAGATCTACGACCTGACGGCGATGCGCGTGATCGTCGAGCGTTCCGGCGACGAGGGGACGCGGGACTGCTACGGCGCGCTCGGCCTCATCCACTCGCTCTGGAGGCCGATGCCGGGGCGGTTCAAGGACTTCATCTCGCTCCCGAAGCTCAACCGCTACCGCTCGCTGCACACGACGGTGATCGGCCCCGAGGGAACGCCGCTCGAGATCCAGGTTCGAACGCGTGAAATGCACGAGGAGGCCGAGCTCGGTGTCGCCGCGCACTGGCTCTACAAGCGGGGAGCGCTCGCCGGACGGACGGACGACGAGTGGCTCTCCTGGGTGAAGACGCTGATGGACTGGCAGGCAGACGAGACCGACCCGCGCGAATTCATGAAGACGTTCCGCACCGACCTCTTCGACGACGAGGTGTACGTCTTCACGCCGAAAGGCGAGGTGAAGACGCTGCCGGCCGGCTCGACCCCGATCGACTTCGCCTACGCCGTCCACACCGACGTCGGCCACCGCACGGTCGGCGCGAAGGTCAACGGCCGCATCGTGCCGCTGCACTACAAGCTCCAGAACGGCGACTTCGTCGAGATCCTCACGTCGAAGTCGGGCCGCGGGCCGTCGCGCGACTGGATGGGGCTCGCTGCGTCCTCGCGCGCCCGGAACAAGATCCGGCAATGGTTCCAGAGGGAGACGCGCGGCGAGACAGAGCACAAGGGCCGGGAGATCCTCGATCACGCGCTGAAGGGGCAGAACCTCCCCTACCGGAAGTTGCAGGGCTCGAGCGTGCTCGCTCAGGTGATCCGGGAGACAGGGTTCAAGAAGGCGGAGGACTTCTATGTCGCGCTCGGGTCGGGGAAGCTGCAGTCGGGTCAGATCGTCCACAAGGTGCTGCAGCGGCTGAAGACCGACGAGGTCGCCCAGGAGCCGATCGTCTCGCCGAAGGCGGCGAGGCCGAAGCGAACGGTCGGCGGCGAGTCGCTCGGCGTTCTCGTGCCTGGGGTCGAGGACGTGCTCGTGCGGGTGGCGAAGTGCTGCACGCCGGTGCCGGGCGACGCGATCGTCGGCTACATCTCGCTCGGTCGCGGGATCACGATCCACCGCAAGGACTGCCCGAACGTGAAGGCGCTGATGCGCAACCCGGAGCGGTTCACGCCGGTGGACTGGGACGGCGGGGCCACGACCGGTTTCCGCGTCCAGCTCGCAGTCGAGGCCTGGGACCGGCCGCGGCTGCTCGAAGACGTCGCGCGGACGTTCTCCGAGCACGGAGCAAACATCGTCGCCTATGGCGGCGCGGTCGAGGACCAGATGGCGCGCAACTGGTACACGGCCGAGGTGGGCGACATCAAGGAGCTGCGCTCGCTTCTGACCGCCCTTCGCAACGTCGAGGCGGTCTTCGACGCCTACCGCATGACGCCTCAGTAGCGGACTGCGGTCGGCGGATCCCTCGGGCGAGGGATTCAGGCGTGTGCGGGGAGGGGTACCTCGATTCAGGGATTGCCCGCTCGCGGAATCCGCGTAGAACAAGATGCAGGGGAGAGGGGCTGGACGCCGCAGCGCCCGCCCGCCTCGAGACGAGGCGGGCGCGCGGTTCTTCTACCGCTCGATGGTTCGGCTGCCGCACCGCCCGGCGGAGCCGGCCTGCCCGCGGCTAGGGCTCCCAGGCCTCGCCGCCGGTATCCCAGCCGACGAGCGCGTACGGAGCGACGAGCAACGCCACGCGCTCGAGGAATCCGCGGTCGGCGGCGTCGGGCCCTTCGGCCGCTTCGAGGTCGGCCACGCGAGCTCCCTGGAAGGAGATGGGAAACACAGCGGCAGCTGTGGCTGCGGCCTGGTCTCCGGCCCTAGGCCCCAGCACCGGTCCACCGGCCTCGACGAACCGGATTCCCGCCCAGGCGAAGCCGGCCTGCTCGTGGAGGATCGCGACCACGTCACGGAGGACGTCGTCGGCTTCGCCGCCGCGGCTCAGCAGGCGCTCCACGGCCTCGAGCGCCTCACGCAGCGTGTCCGCCCGGCTCATTCCGCGAGATCTCCGCCCTCGAATGCGCGCAGCTTCTCGCGCCACCAGTCGGGGATCGCGACCGAGGCCCGTGCGTCCATGTCCACGAGCACGAGAACCTGGCTCGCCGTCACCATCAGCTCGCCGTCCTCGACCCGGTAGGCGGCGCACTCGTACGTCGCGCTCGAGCGTCCGATCCGCGACACCCGGACGAAGATCTCGAGCAGGTCATCGAAGCGGGCCGGCGCGTGGTACTCGACCGTCGAGGCGCGCATCACGAACTCCGGGCCGCTGCGCGAGACCGTGGGCATGTCGAGGTGGCGGTGGTACTCCACCCGCGCGTGATCGAAGTAGGGGAGGTAACGGCCGTAGTAGACGACACCCTGCGCGTCGGTGTCCGAGAACCAGACCCGGGCGAGCGCCGAGTACTTGAACGGCGGATGCCGGTCGGAGAGGCGGCCGAGCTCGAGCGTGGTCATGGTTGCCGATCCTACGCCTGGATCAGAGCGAGCACCTCGTCGCGCTTCGCTTCCAGCAGCTCCTGCGAGCTCGCTTCGAGGTTGAGGCGGAGCAACGGCTCGGTATTCGACGGCCGCACGTTGAAGTGCCAGTCCGCGAAGTCCACCGAGACGCCGTCGAGGTGGGAGAGGGCGCCGCCCTGCGCGGCGTAGCGCTCCTTCAGCTCCTGCAGCTTCAGCGGCACGTCTGCGACAGGCGTGTTGATCTCGCCGGTGAGGAAGAAGCGCTCGCGGAAGGGCGCGAGGATCTCCGACAGCTTCTTCCCTCGCTTCGACATCAGCTCGAGCATGAGCAGGAAGGGGACCACGCCCGTGTCGGCCTGCGAGAAGTCGCGGAAGTAGTAGTGCGCCGAGACCTCGCCGGCGAAGACGGCGTCCTCCTTGCGCATGCGGTGCTTGATGTAGGCGTGCCCGACGCGGTTCATGAGCGCGATGCCGCCGGCGCGCTCGATCGTCTCGGCCACGGCCCGGCTCGCGCGCACGTCGTAGAGCACCTTCTCGCCGGGGTGCTTCGCGAGAACCGTCTCGGCGAGCAGCGCCGTGACGAAGTCGCCGGGCACGAACTCGCCCGTGTCGTCGACGAAGAAGCAGCGGTCGGCGTCCCCGTCGTACGCGACACCGAGGTCGGCGCCCTCCTCCAGCGTCTTGCGGATGACGAACTCGCGGTTCTCGGGCAGGAGCGGGTTCGGCTCGTGGTTCGGGAAGCTGCCGTCCGGCTCGAAGTAGCAGGGAACCGCCTCGATCGGCAGCCGCGCCAGCACCGGTGGCAGCATCGCGCCCGCCATCCCGTTGGCGGCGTCGATCACCACCCGGAGCGGCTTCAGCGCGGCGACGTCCACGAACGAGAGCACCTTCTCGACGAAGCCCGGGTAGACGTCCTCGGCCCGCACGTCGCCGCGCCGCCCGGCCGGAGGGCCGAAGCCGGCAAGCGCGCGGTCGCGCACGTCGAAGAGCCCCGACTCGCCGCCGACCGGGAGCGCGCCGCGGCGGACGATCTTCATTCCGGCGTACTCCTTCGGGTTGTGCGAGGCGGTGACGCAGATGCCGCCCTCGAGCCCGAGTGAGCCGACGGCGAAGTAGACCATCTCCGTCCCCACGAGGCCGATGTCGAGCACGTCGGCTCCGGCGTCGGCGGCGCCTTCGATCACCGCGCCGGCGATCGTCGGCGAGGAGAGGCGCATGTCGCGCCCGACCGCGATCCGGCGGGGCTCGAAGTGCTCGACGTACGCGCGCCCGATCGCGTACGCGCCCTCCTCGTCGAGGTCGGACGGGTAGATCCCGCGCACGTCGTACGCCTTGAAGACCTTGGGGTCGAGCATCGGCTCGATGCTACTCGGGAACCGCAGGCCCGCGTCCGGTGTAGGGGTGACGTGAAGGGCGTCATACTCCCGAGGGAGAGGATGAAGCTCGTCGCCTCCGCACTGGCCGTAGCGGCCCTCGGGCTGCCGGCTGCGCACGCGTCGTCGGCCGGCCTGCCGGGGCTCGTCTACACGGCGGGCTACGGCAACAGCATCCTCACGCGGTTCGACCCGGTCACGCTCGAGCGCAGCGGTCCGCGAGTCCGTCTCGGCGGCAATGCGAGCAGCTGGGCCTACTCGCCCGGACGCCGCTATCTCGCGATCGCCGGCTTTCCGCAGCGGCTGACGGTCGTGGAGGCGGGAACGATGCGCGTCGTCTCTCGCATCCGGCTCGCGCCGGGCGGCGGCGTGACGCACGCCGTGACGTGGACGCGCGACGACCGTGTGCTTGCCGTGGTCGACACGCCGGGAGGTGCCGTCGTGGCGACTGTCGACCCGCTCGCGGGCCGCGTCATCCGGCGGCTCCGCCTTCCGCGGCCGTTCGGCTTTCAGTTCGGGCGCCTTCCGGACGGGCTTGTGTTCCTGCTCGGCACGCGCGGGTCGATCGCGCCGGTTCAGGTGGCGATTGTCGACGCTCAGGGCCGGCCGGTCGTGGTGGAGGTCTTCCAGGCGACGATCGGCAACGGCCGGCTCCGCTCGGGTGGATTCGAGCAGCAGCTGCCCGGGCTGGCGGTTGATCCCGTAGGGCGCAGGGCGTATGTCGTGAGCGGCCCGCGCACCTTCGTCGTCGACCTGCGCACGCTCGAGGTGTCGGATCCGGGCCCGCTCCGGACGCTCGCGAAGTCGGTGGGCGGGTCGATCCGGTCGGCTCACTGGCTGGGCGGCGGGGTCATGGCCGTTTCCGGCGCCGACTACGCCGCGTCCCGCCGCACGCCTTACGGTCTCCGGCTCGTCGACGTGCGCAACTGGACGAGCCGGACGATCGATCCCACCGCCGACGGCTTCACGGTGGCCGGGAGGCTCCTGCTCGTCGAGGAGCCCGTCGGCCGCCGCGCGCTGCTCGCGACCGCCTACGGCTTCGACGGTCGCGGCCGCCACCGACTGAGCTCGCCGGCGCGACGTGGATGAAGAAGCAGGGCGTGCGGGGCTACGCCTGCCGCGACGCCTTCCTGCGCTCCGTCGTCGACCTTGCGACCGGCACCGTGCTGCGGAGCGGGTTTGCGCCATCGACCCGCTGCCCGACGCTGCTCGTGGGCGACTCGCGTGCGTAGACAAGCGTGGATCGCGGCGGCCGTTGCCCTGGCCGCCGCCGCTCCGACCGGCGCCGGCGGCGAGCCGGTCTACGGTCTCCAGGGCTCGCAGGCGGACGCGCGGCTCATGCAGGTCGACCCGGCGACGCTGGCACCGCGCGGCCGTTCGCTGCGCGTGGGCGGCTTCAGCGCCGAGCGCGCGTTCTCGCCCGACGGGTCGAGCCTCGCACTCGTCTCGCAGGAGCGTCCCGTGCTGCGGTTCGTCGACCTCGAGCGGATGCGTGCGACGGGACAGGCGAAGCTGGCCGAAGAGGGGGAGGTTCAGTGGCTGCGCTGGACGGAGCGCGGGATCGTCGCGCTCGTCGACCCGCGGTCCGGCGGATCGAGGCTCGTCTGGCTCGATCCCGGGCTCAGGAAGGTGATCCGCGCGCTCCGCTATCGTGGCGAGCTGGTCGATCCCCGCCTCGCTGCGGGCCGCATCGTCGCCGTCGAGTGGCCGGCGCGCGGCATCGGGCCGGTGCGGCTGAACGTGGTCGAGCCGGACGGCCGCGCGCGTTCCATCCGTGTCGACCGAATCGCGGGTGGCTGGCAGCGGCGGGGATCCGCGGTCGTGCGGATGGCCGAGCCCGGCCTAGCGATCGATCGTGCCGCCGAGCGCGCCTGGCTTGCGGACGCCGACGGCGAGATCTGCGAGGTCGTGCTCGACTCGCTGGCGGTGGCCTGCCGCGCGGTGCGGACGACGGCGGCGGTCGCGAAGGAGACCGGCCCGTGGTCGCGCCGGCAGCTCACGCTCGTCGCCGACGGCACGCTCGCGCTCTCGGGCTGGGAGAAGCGGGTGGCGGGCCCTCGGGCCGCGAAGTCGATCGGCCTCTGGCTCGTCGACACAGGGACGTGGCGGCGCCGGCTCCTGGACCGGGAGATCGACTCGTTCCGCTTCGCCGGCGGCGTCGTCGTCGGGGTGCGGCGGAACGGCGTCACCGCATACGGCCCCGATGGCTCCCGGCGGTACGGGATCGACGACCCGCTCGCACAATTCGGCGTCGTCTCGACCGCCGGCTCGCACCTGTACGTGCCGCTCGTCAACGAGCGCACCCTCGTCGCAGACCTCGCCAGCGGGCGCGTGCTCCGCCGCGTCGCCGGCGGCGTACGGCCGTTCCAGGACGACGACACGTGGTAGGGAACCCGCGCGGCGCGCGTGGTGTAGAAAGCGGCATGAAGGTCCTCGCCGTCGTCCTCGTCGCGCTTGCGCTGGCGCCGGCGGCCGAGGCGAAGTTTCTCCGCATCCGGCTGACGCTCAGCGATGCGACCCCGGCGCTCGAGCAGCGGGTTCGGGTCTCGCTCCGCGCTGAGGTTGTCGATCCGGCCGGGATCGAGTTCCGCCTGATCGCCGTGCCGCCGGGCGTCGCGCTCGACTACGCACTGGATGCCGATCCGCTGTTCAGCATCCGGCTCGTTCGGTCCGGCACGCTCTGGCGCGGCACCCTGCGCTTCCGGCGGCCGGGCCGGTGGCTCCTCGTAGTTCCGAACTGGGGAGCGCCGAACTACGCGATCCCTCCGCCGCTTATCCGTTCCGTGCTCGTCAGCCCGCGATGACGAGAGAGCGGGGCGCCCCCGGTGTAAGAAGACGATGAGGCGCTTCCTGTCAACCGTGCTGCTCGCCCTCGCTCTGCCCGTGCTCGCCCTCGCCAAGGAACAACCGCTCACGGCTCGCGTCTGCGGCGCCTCCGCGTGCCGGCCGGTCGCTGCCGGGATGGCCGGGCGTCTGGTGCCGTGGTACGGCTTCGGGCTCGCCGTTCCGACGGCGCAGCCCTTCTTCACGGTCGAGTTGCGGGCGGGGAAAGAGCTGGACAGCCGGGTCGTCTGGGCTCCGGCGGCGAGGCTCGTCTGGACCGACGCGCGCGTTGAAGCGGCCGCCGTGTGGACGCGGCCGGCGGGCTATCTGAGCTCGGAGCTCGAGCGGCGGACGCGCGGTCTCCGGCCCTACCCACCGGCGGCGGGCTGGCGCCCCGCGCCTCGGAGTCTCCCGGTGACGGTGGTGAAGGCCTGCGGACCGCGCGGCTGCAGGGGCGTAGGCGAGGCTGGCGAGGCCGGTCGTCTCGCGCGCGCCGAGATCGTGCGAGCGGCGCCGGTTCCCGCGCCGGCGGGCCCGTGGTACCGGGTCGTGGCCCGCCAGAAGGGCCGGAACGGCTTCGTCTGGTCGCTCCGCTACGCGCCCGGACGGCAGGCCGTGCTCGTCGATCGGATGGATGCTGCGCCGCCGTTCTGGGTCCCGGCGCCGGCGGCGCTGCTGCCTGCCCTTGCCCGGACGACCGCCGGCATCGCGCCCTACCGAAGCCGCGTGGGTGATCGCGGACCGTGACGCCTGGTAGGGAACCCGCGCGGCGCACGCGGCGTAGCTCGACTACGCCCTGGATGCCGATCCGCTGTTCAGCATCCGGCTCGTTCGGTCCGGCACGCTCTGGCGCGGCACCCTGCGCTTCCGGCGGCCGGGCCGCTGGCTCCTCGTCGTCCCGAACTGGGGCGCACCGGACTACGCGATCCCGCCGCCGCTCGCTCGCACGGTGCGGGTGACGGCCAAGTGACGCTCAGGTAGACGACGCCCGTCGCTG
Organism: uncultured Gaiellales bacterium; assembly: GCA_964351025.1. GTDB lineage: Bacteria > Actinomycetota > Thermoleophilia > Gaiellales > Gaiellaceae > CAYGLV01. Next base: position 17,695 of record CAYGLV010000015.1, read on the forward strand.
CGACGCCGAGGCCGCCTCGAGCACGGCGCGGATCGCCTGACTCGAGTCTTCGTCGGGAGATTCGGAGATCACCGTCGCCGGACGAGCGAAGCGCGCGAGCGCTTCGGCGAGCGGCTCGGCGCGGAGCGTGCCCGCGCCGTAAGGCAGGTGCTTGGTCTCGTTGCGGTTGGCGAAGGCGATGTCGCTGAAGTGGATGTGGAACGGGACGCCGGGCGGGAGCGCCGCGTCAGCGCTCTCGAGCGCGAGCGCGAACGGCTCCAGCTCGGTGAAGGCACCATCGCTCGTCGCGTGCATGTGCGCGAAGTCGAGCACGGGGCGCACCCACGGGAGCTGCGCGGCGATGAAGAAGACGTCCTCGGCGGACCCGAGATCGCGCACGCGGCCCATCACCTCGACGCCGAAGGGAACGGTGCGCCCCTTCGTCTCGAGCCGGGCGCGCAGCTCTCCCAGCTGCTCCACGACTGAGGCGAGAGCGTCCTCGCGGCTCCTTCCGAGCAGAAAACCGGGGTGGAAGACGACGAGCTCGGCCCCGCACGCCGCCGCGACCCCGGCCGAGTGGTCGAGCATGCCGACCGCCATGTTCAGCTTCTTGCCGCGCTCCGCGTGGCCCATGAAAGCGGCGAGCGGCGCGTGCACCGAGAGCGCGACGTCGCGCTCGCGCGCAACCGCACCGAGCCTTTCTGCCCAGGCGTAGTCCATCCAGAAGCCGCCCTCGAAGTCGATCTCGCAGGCGGAGTAGCCCGCGGCGGTGAGGAGCTCGATCGCCTCCTCGGGGCTCTCGCGGGAGGGGATGCGCGCGGGGTCTACTCGGATTCGTCGAACCTGCTCAGTCATCGGACGTCTGGGCGTTGCGACGGTCGAGCGCGAGCTTGGCTGTCGGCGGAGCCAGGCGTTGCTCCGTACCCGGCACGGCGGTCTTAACACTGCCCGGCACTGTGAGCTTTACCGTACCCGGTACCGCGGGTTAGACAGAGGCGGCGGCCGGCTCGAGCGAGCCGCGTAGATGCCGTCCGATCCTGTTTCTACCCTTTTCGCATGGCCCAGCAGCCGACACGGATCGACCTTCTCGAGCTCGACATCGACCTCCGCCTCTCCGATCTCTGGCGGGAGGCCGCTGACGTGCAGGAGTGGAACCTCGAGGTCGTGGCCGCCTTCATGCGCGCCGCCTACGGCAAGGGCTACTGCGATGCGCTGACCGAGGATGCGCCGGGCAGCCTCTGCCACGATCACGGCTATCGGATCCCGCCGCGGCGCGAGTTGCCGCGGCACGCGGCGTAGCTTTCGAGCGCGCTGTCGCTGCTCTTCCCGCTCGGCCTCGAGAAGCACGGGTCCCCCCACGCTTGCGCCGCTACAATTCCACAGTGGCACGGAAGCGCAGCCCCGCGCGGCTCGTCGTCGCGCTGTCGGTCGCGGCGGTGCTCGCCGTCTTTCTCCTCTACACGTCGCTCGCCGGCGGGGGGACGCCGTCCCTGTCGCCCAGCGAGCTGAAGGGCCGTACGGGCGAGGTCTCGCTCGCCGGCCGCGTCGTCGGCCCGATCAAAGGTGACGCGCACGCCGGTGGGCTTCGCTTCCAGCTCAGGGACATCAAAGGGACGGCGCGGGGGACAGTGGCCGTCGTCTACACGGGCTCGGTGCCCGATCTCTTCAAGTCAGGCCGCGACGTCGTCGTCGAGGGCAAGCTGCAGAACGGGACGTTCGTGGCCAGGCCCGGCTCGCTCGTGACCAAGTGCCCGTCGAAGTACGCCCCGAAGAAGTCCGCCTGACGGATGCCTGAGCTCGGCCGCGCCGCGCTCGTCATCACGCTCGGACTGGCGCTGTATGGGCTGGTTGCGGGCGCGGCCGCCGCCCGCTCGCGCCGCCGCCGGCTCGCCGCCTCGGCGCAGAACGCGCTCCTCGCGGCCTTCGGCTCGACCGCGATCGCCGCGGTGGTCCTGCTCACCGCCTTCGCCCGCGACGACTTCTCGTTCGTCACGGTGATGGAGTCATCGAGCCGCGACCTGCCGATCGGCTACGCGCTGTCGGCGTTCTGGGGCGGGCAGGCCGGATCGCTTCTCCTCTGGCTTCTGCTCCTGACCGCATACGGTGCGGCAGCGATCCTGCTCAACCGGCGTCGCGCGCGCGACCTCGTCGTCTGGGTCGTGCCCGTGCTCGGCGCGGTGGCGGTCTTCTTCTCGTTCCTGCTCGTCGCGGTCGCAAGCCCCTTCCAGTCACAGCCGGCTCCCGCCGACGGCTTCGGGCTCAACCCGAGCCTCCAGAACCCGTACATGATGGCCCACCCGCCGTTCCTCTACCTCGGCTACGTCGGACTCACGGTGCCATTCGCGTTCGCGGTCGGCGCGCTGCTCGCCGGTCGCAGCGACGAGCGCTGGATCGTCGCGACGCGGCGCTGGACATTGTTCGCCTGGGCCTGCCTCGGGATCGGGCAGCTGCTCGGAGCACACTGGGCGTACGAGGAGGTCGGCTGGGGCGGCTACTTCGCCTGGGACCCGGTCGAGAACGCCGCGCTGATGCCGTGGCTCGCGGCGACCGCGTTCCTGCACTCGGTGATGATCCAGGAGAAGCGCGGAATGCTGAAGGTCTGGAACGTGCTGCTCGTCGTGCTGTCGTTTCTCCTCTCGCTGTTCGGCACGTTTCTCACGCGTTCGGGCATTCTCAACTCGATCCACTCCTTCACCGAGAGCTCGATCGGGGCGTGGTTCCTCGGCTTCATCGCGCTTGTCTGTGCCTTCTCCCTGACACTCGTCTTCGTTCGGCTCCCCCTCCTGCGGGCGCGCACGAAGCTCGAGTCGCTCGTCTCGCGCGAGGCGACATTTCTCTACAACAACCTCCTGCTTGTGGCTCTGACGCTGACGATCCTCTGGGGGGTCGTCTGGCCGATCCTGTCGGAGGCCGTGCGCGGCGAGTCGGTGGTCGTGGGGCCGCCGTACTACAACTTCTTCCTGCGCGCCTTCGGGCTGCCGCTGCTCCTGCTGATGGGGATCGGGCCGCTCGTGGCCTGGCGCCGTGCCTCGGCACGCGGACTGCTGAAGACCTTCGCGTGGCCGGCCGGGACAGCCCTCGCCGCCGGCGCGATCCTGCTCGGGCTCGGCGCCGGCTCGTCCGTCCCCGGGCTCGTTGCGTACACGTTCTCGGTGTTCGTGCTCGCCTCGATCGCACTCGAGTTCGTGCGGGGTACGCGCGCTCGGCGCGCGCTCGCCGGAGGATCGTGGCCGCGCGCGTTCTCCGATCTCGTCGCGCGCAACCGCCGCCGCTACGGCGGCTACGTCGTCCACGCCGCGATCGTGCTGCTTGCGATCGGGATCGCCGGCTCGAGCGCGTATGACACGGTCACGGAGGCGAAGCTCCGGCCCGGCGAGGAGCTGGCCGTCGGCCGCTACACGCTCACGTACGCGAGGCTGACGGAGCGACCGGCTGCGAACGCGACCGAGGTCCGGGCCGTGCTGGACGTACGCCGCGACGGCAAGCGGCTCGGCACGGTCGAGGCCGGCAAGAACGCCTACACCGTCGAGCAGCAGGTCTCGAATGAGGTCGGCATCCGGAGCGACCTGCTCACGGGTGAGGATCTGTTCGTGATCGCCGAGCAGGTCGAGCCCGACGGCTCCGTCTACTTCAGGGTCTTCGTCAAGCCGCTCGTCAACCTCATCTGGCTCGCGGGCCTCGTCTTCGTGCTCGGCTCCCTCATCACCCTCTGGCCCGACGCGCGCGAGGAGCGGCGGCTCGCGCTGCGCTACGACGACGTCCACGTTCCCGCCGCCGAATGACCACGCTGGCTCTCCTCTTCGGCGCGCTCGTCGCCGTCGCGTGCGTCCTGGCGGTGGCGCTGCCGTACCTTCGCGAGCCGGAGCCTGACGACGACACTCTGAAGGAGCCGGGGGTGGAGGGGCAGCGGCGCCTCGGGCTCGCCGAGGCGCGCGACCGTGCGCTTGGCGCCCTCAAGGAGCTGGAGTTCGACCACCGCACCGGCAAGGTCGGCGATGAGGACTATCGAGCGCTCGTCGGGCCGCTCCGCCGCGAGGCCGCCGAGGCGCTGAGGGAGTTGGGGAATGCGCCCGGCTAGAGGGGAGGGACGGCCGTTTCCCCGGCGAAAACCCTCCGCGATGGCACGCCAACTCGCCCTCGGCCTTGCGCTGGCCTCGTTGCTGCTGTTCGCGGCTCCCGCGGCCGGCGACAACGACGACCTGATCGGCCGGAAGGCCAGCGTCGACTACCAGATCGCGAGCCTGCAGGACAAGATCCGGCACGCGACGCAGCGCGAGGGCGTGCTCACGACCGAGATCTCCGCTGTCAGCAGGAAGATCTACGGGCTCGAGGACGACGTCGCCGGTGCGACCAGCAAGTTCGAGCAGCTGCGCAGGGAGCTCGTTCTCCACCGGCAGAAGCTCAACCGGCTGAACGCGCTCTACACGGTGCAGACGAGCAGGCTCCTCTTCCTCCAGCAGCAGTACCGGGAGTCGGTGCAGCGGCTGAACCGGCGGATCATCCAGATCTACACCTCTGACCCGCCGGACGCGGTTTCGGTCGTGCTCGCAGCCTCGACCATCGGCGAGCTCGTCGACCAGGTGGAGTTCTCGGACGCGATCAACCGGCAGGACGAGTCGATCGCCGCCGAAGTAAAGGTCGCGAAGCTCGAGATGCAGAGGACGCGGAACGAGACGCGCACGGTCCGGGCCGGCGTTCGGGTGACGACGCGGCAGATCTCGAACCGCACGAGCGAGCAGCTCCGGGTGCGCAACAGCCTCGTCGCGACGCAGCAGGAGCTGGCGGACGCACGCAGCCTCAAGGAGTCGGCGCTCTCGTCGGTGCGCGAGTCGAAGGACGAGTACCTGGCGACGGTCAACGCGCTGCTGGCTGAGAGCGCGTCGATCGCAGCGAAGATCCGCGCCTCGCAGTCCGGTGGCGCGTCCGGCAGTGGCGTGGCCCCGGCCGGCGGTCTCAGCTGGCCGGTCGGCGGGCCCGTGACGAGCGGGTTCGGCGAGCGCTGGGGCCGAATGCACGAGGGGATCGACATCGGCGTCCCGACCGGAACCCCGGTCGCCGCCTCCGCAGCCGGGACGGTGATCGTCGCGGGCTGGATGGGAGGCTACGGCAATCTCGTCGTGCTCGACCACGGCAACGGCCTCGCGACGGCCTACGGTCACAACTCGGTGCTCTCGGTCGGCGTCGGCCAGACGGTCTCGAAGGGCCAGACTATCGCGCTTGCCGGCAACACGGGGCGGTCGTTCGGATCGCACGTGCACTTCGAGGTGCGGGTGAACGGCAATGCCGTCAACCCGCTGGCGTACCTCTAGATCGTCGAGCTGTTACGCAGCGTCTTCGACGACCGGCAGCGCCGCCGGATCGACGACCCGCAGGTCAGGCAGCGCGCGCCAGCTCTCGTCGAGACCCAGGCCGTAGCCCGCGAAGAGCTCGTCCGGGACGGTGAAGCCGACGTAGCGGAGTGGCACGTCGTCCACGAGCCGGCGATACGGCCGGTCGAGCAGCGAGACGGCGTGGAGGCTCGCCGGGTTGCGCAGGCCCAGCGTGCGCGAAAGGAAGTTGAGCGTGAGACCGGTATCCACGATCTCCTCGACGACGAGCACGTGTCGCCCGTCGAGCGGCGTGTCGAGGTCCTTGAGCAGCCGCGCGCTGCCGTCGGCGCCCGCCAGGTAGCCGGCCAGCTCGATGAAGTCGAGGTGGTGCGGGATCGCGAGCGCGCGCGACAGGTCGGCGACGAAGACGACACTCGACTTGAGCGGTGCGACGAGCAGCGGCTCGAGCCCCGCGTAGTCGGCCGCGATCTCCCGGCCGAGCTCGTCGACCCGTGCGGCGATCTCCTCTCGCGAGAGGTAGATCTCACCGATCGGGTGCGGTTTCTCTATGAGGCGAGCTTCAGCCGATATCGCTGGGCGAGGCGCTCGATATCGCGCCGGTAGAAGAGTTTGACCTTGACCCCCGGGTAGAGCCGCCGAACCTCCCGGAGCTTGCGGTTCTTGCGGGTGACGAGCGACTGTTTCATGACCGTCACCTCGATGAAGAGATCCTGCTCCGGCAGGTAGAAGTCGGGCGCAAAGGCGCTGGTCACGCGCCCCTCTGCATCGCGGGCGAGCACGAAGGTGCGGGGCTCGTAGTCCCAGGGAACGCCGTAGTAGTCGAGCAGCCTCGCGCACTCCAGCTCGACGGGGTTGGCGAACCGCGGCGGCTCAGCGCCGCAAAATGCCTGGAAATCAGCTACTTCTCTCGGCACCTACACAAGGATAGCGATGCCCTCGGACGTGCTCTCTCCTAGACTGTGACGCACATGGCCAGAGGAGCTGACGGTGTTTTTCGGATCGCCCACCTCTCGGATCTGCACTGCGGCGACCCGCATTTTGCCCCCAACCTGCTCGACCGTGCGATTGCGGAGATCAACGACGTCGCGCCCGATCTCGTCGTCTGCACCGGTGACCTGACGACGTTCGGGTTCCGCCAGGAGTACGAGGAGGCACGGCGCTACCTCGACAAGATCGAGTGCGCGGCCAAGGTCGTCATCCCCGGGAACCACGACTCCCGCAACGTCGGCTATCTCCACTTCGAGGAGATGTTCGGCGAGCGCAACTCGGTCGCGCGGGTCGGCTCGGTCTCCGTCGTCGCCGTGGACTCGACCGAGCCAGACCTCGATCACGGGCAGATCGGCCGGGGCCGCTACCGGTGGATCGAGGAGCAGTTCGCGGCGCCCGCAACGCTCCGTATCTTCGCGCTCCACCACCACCTGCTGCCGGTGCCGGGCACGGGCCGCGAGCGTAACGTCGTCTACGACGCAGGCGACGCGATCGAGTGCCTCCAGCACGCCGGCGTCAATCTCGTGCTCTCGGGACACAAACATGTGCCGTACGCGTGGAAGCTCGAGAACCTGTTCGTGGTCAATGCCGGCACGGTCTCGTCACTCCGCCTGCGGGGCAACACGAGGCCCTGTTACAACGTCATCGAGGTGTCCGGCCCGCATGTGGACGTCTGGCGCAGGCACCCGTTTCACGAGCAGGAGAAGATCATCCAGTTCTCGACCGACACGCTCGAGTACGAGAAGTACACCGAGCGGATCGAGTCGCAGGTCACCTCCCGGCAATGACCCGCGCTCTCGCGGTTATCGACGGCGAGCACTACCCCGAGGTGGTGCGCGATGCCCTCGCCGAGTTGCCCTACGAGTTCGTCGCGGCGCTCCTCGTGGGCGGAACCGAGAAGCTGCGCGGCGCGGCGGACTACGGCGTGCCGGTCGTGGCGAGCCTCGACGAGGCGCTCGCGGCCCACCAGCCGGAGATCGTCCTCGATCTCTCGGACGAACCGGTGCTCGGGCCGCGGGAGCGGCTCGCGCTCGCGAGCCGGGTGCTCTCCCACGGGCTGCCCTACGCGGGCGCGGACTTCCGGTTCGACCCGCCGGCGTTCGCTCCGTACGCACCGCCGTCGCTGGCGATCGGCGGCACCGGTAAGCGGGTCGGGAAGACAGCGGTCACGGCGCACACGGCGCGGCTGCTGGCTCGGACCCGCACGGTCGTGGCCGTGGCTATGGGTCGCGGCGGGCCCGCCGAGCCCGAGGTCGTAACGGCGGCGCCCGTGCTCGATGACCTGCTCGCGCTCTCCCGCTCGGGGCGCCATGCAGCCTCCGATCACCTCGAACTCGCCCTTGTCGCGGGCGTGCCGACCGTCGGCTGCCGCCGCTGCGGCGGCGGGCTCGCCGGCGCCGTCGCAACCTCGAACATCGAGGCCGGGGCGCGGATCGCCGCCGCGCTCGACCCGGACCTCGTTCTCTTCGACGGCAGCGGCGCCGCCTGGCCGCCGATAGCGGCCCGCCGGCGCGTGCTCGTCGTGGGAGCCCACCAGCCGCCGGAGGTCGCTGCGGGGTACCTGAACGCGTACCGGCTGCTTCTGGCCGACCTCGTCGTCGTGGCGATGGCCGAGGAGCGCTCGGGCTGGGAGCGTGTCCGCGACTCCCTGATCGTGCGCGGCGGCGTGCCGGTCGTGCCCGTCGTGCTGCGCCCGCGGCCGCTCGCTTCCGTCGCCGGCCGCCGCAGCGCGTTCTTCTCGGCAGCGCCGCCGGAGGCGTTGCCACGTCTCGTCGAGCACCTGACAACGGTGCACCGCGCCGACGTCGTCCACGCATCCGGCAGCCTCGCGGACCGCGAGGCGCTGCGGCGTGAGCTCGCCGGCCTTGACGCCGACGTCTGGCTCGTCGAGCTGAAGGCGGCAGCCGTCGACGTCGTCGCCGAGGCTGCGCGCGAGCGCGGGGCGGAGGTCGTCCTCTGTGCGGTGGACGTCGAGCCCCTCCAGGGCTACGACCTCGACGCGGAGCTGCTCCGCCTGGCTGAGGAGGCCTGCTCGTGACCGAGCGGCTGCACCTGGATCCGCTGCCGCTCGGCGGAGCCGGATCGCCGCCGTACTCGAAAGGGCTGATGGCGCGGGCACTGATGGTCACCGGCCTCGCGGCCGACCGTGCGTACGAGCTCGCGCGCCGGGTCGAGTCCGACCTCGCCGAGCGCCGGGCGGACGGGCTCGATCTCGACCGGCTCCAGGAGCTCGCGGTCGAGACGCTCGGCGAGGGGGACGGGATGCGCGCCGTCCGCCGCCTGCGCCGTTACCGCGACCTGGCGGAGCTCGACGTTCCGGTGATCCTCCTCGTCGGCGGGGGAACCGGCACCGGCAAGTCCACCGTCGCCACCGAGGCTGCCCACCGGCTCGGGATCACGCGCGTCACCTCCACCGACTTCGTCCGCCAGACGATGCGCGCCTTCTTCTCCCGCGAGTTCATGCCTGCGATCCACATGTCGAGCTTCGAGGCGGCGCTCGCGCTGACCAAGGCCGAGGAGGAGGAGTCGGGCGACGCCGCACTGCTCGGCTTCCTCGACCAGACGCGCGACGTCCTCGTCGGCGTCGAGGCCGTGCTCCAGCGGGCGCTCCGCGAAGGGTGGTCGATGGTGCTCGAGGGCATCCACCTCGTCCCCGGGATGGTGCCCACCGACTTCGAGAACGCGCTCGTCGTTCCCTGCTGCCTCGCGATCCACGACGAGGACGCCCATCGCGGCCACTTCTGGATCCGCGACACCTCGACCGGAGGGCTGCGGCCAATGGAGCGGTACCTCGACAACCTGCCCATGATCCGGTCGATTCAGGACTACCTCGTCGAGCGTGCCGGGCGCTACGACGTACCCGTCATCGAGAACACGTCCATGGATGCCGCGCTCGGCGCCGTGCTGGAGCTCGTGCTGACGGGGGCGGAGCGATTGCGCGAGCAGCGACGCTAGACTGGGGGCATGGTCACACGCGAAGACGTCCTGCTCGCCCTGCACGACGTCGAGGACCCGGAGCTCGGTATGGACATCGTCGAGCTCGGGCTCGTCGTCGATGTCGAGATCGCAGGACCGAAGGTGAAGATCCTGCACACGCTCACGTCGATGGCGTGCCCGGCTGGGCCGATGATCCAGGAGGACATGCACCGCGCCGCCTCGGAGCTCGAAGGCGTCGACGACGTCGAGATCGAGCTGACATTCGATCCGCCGTGGACGCCCGATCGCATGTCCGACGACGCCAAGTTCATCCTGGGTTTCGGCTAACGCCAAAACCTAGAAGGGCCCGTTGTCAGGGGCTTCGGCGTGCGGGGAACTACCCAGTCTGGATCCGCGCGGGCTCTGATTCCGGCCCGTCTCCGCAGGTCGACGATGAGCGCACTCTCCAGGAGGAGGGTTCGATGGCGCGCGTCGGCTACGCCGCTCGGCGAACGGGTCGTTTCCTCGGCCTCGCTCTGGCCCTGGCTGCCCTCTCGGGGGGATTCCTCGCCGGGGCCGATGCGTCCGGCCGGTCGGGCGAGGAGTACCGCCGCCCGGTGACGGTCACCGTTGCGCTCCCCGGCGAAGGTCAGATCGCGTATGCGCGCGTCGTCCTGCGCCGACTTCCGTTCGGCACGACGCTGCGGACGCCCGCGCTCCCGACGGTCACGGTGGCGAATCGAGAGACCCTTCCTGCCGCAGTCACGATCTTCGCGCGCGTCGCGCCTCACGGTCGGCGCGGGAAGGTCGTCCCCGAGTTCGTCGTCGATGTCGCCGTCCTCCGGCCTGCGCGCAGCGTCGCGGGCACGCCCACGGGGCCGTCCCAACCCGCTCGGAGCCTTCGCCTGACGATCACTCCCGACCGGGACGAGCTCGGTGTGCTCACTCGGGAGACCGAATCGGCGGCGCTGCGGCGCCGGGGAAGCTTCCACGGCCCCGAGCCCTACACGTTCTGCGGCCCCGGTCAGCTCCCCCGCGGGGAGACCAGGCGGATAGCCGGCCCGACGCTCGAGCGCTTCCCGCCTGCGACGGCGTTCAAATGGGCCTATGCAGCGGCCTGTGACGCGCCGATCCCGGGTGACGTCGCGGCGCGCATCGGCGGCGTCGCGGCCTGGGGCACATGGTCGCTCGCTGCCTCGGGCCCGAAAGAGATCGAGTTCACCATCCGCGCAAATCGAGCGATCACCGGCTTCGGGATCGTTGTCCCCGCAGGATCGCTGACCCGCTACGCCCCTCCGAACGGCTTCACGTGCCCGCGCGCCGGCATCGACTTCCTCGAGTGCAAGGGAGCCCTCGCGGCCCGGACGCACTCCGCCGAGGGGCGGATCGGCCTGACACCGGTTCCCCGGAAGACCGCGACCGGAAGTCTCCTTGTGACGGTTCGCAACGCGACCTACGGGCCGTTCCGGCTGCGCTTCGGCGGCTGAGCTCCGGGGAGAACGATTCCCGGCGTCAGCCGGGAATCGACAGCACGATCTTGCCGAGCTGCTCGCCGCGCTCCAGGCGCTCGTGCGCGGCTCGGGTCTCCGCGAGCGGGAACACCGAGTCCACGTGCACGCGAGCCCGCCCGGAGCGAACGAGCTCGTAGACGCCGAGGAAGTCCTCGCGCGTCCCCATCGTCGAGCCGAAGACCGTCAGCTGCTTCCACCAGAAGCGGTGGAGCTGTGCGGGCGGGTTCGGGCCGCTCGTGGCTCCGCAGACGACGACCCGGCCGCCGGGCTTGACCGCCCCGAGCGACCGCGCCCAGGTAGCCTCACCCACCGTCTCGACGACGACGTCCGCGCCTCCGGCCTCCTTGGCGGCGGCCGCGACATCGCCCTCGGCGTGGTTCACGGTGACGTCCGCGCCCCATTCGCGCGCACGGGCGAGCTTCTCGTCGGAGCCGGACGTGACGATCGTGCGCGCGCCGAGTGCGCGGGAGATTTCGAAGGCCGCCGTTGCGACGCCGCCGCCGATCCCCCAGATCAGCACGCACTCGCCTTCGCGCAGCCCGGCCTTTGTGACGAGCATCCGGTAGGCGGTCTCATAGACGAGGGGAAAGGCGGCGGCCTGCTCGAACGAGAGCGCTTCGTCGAGGTGGAAGACCTGCTTCGCCGGCAGCGAGATCAGCTCGCAGTGGGTGCCGTCCGAGTGCTCGCCGATGACGCCGATCGTCGCGCCGTGCTCGAGGCCCGGGTTGATCACGACGCGGTCGCCCTCGGTGAAGTCCTCGACGCCCTCGCCGAGCGCTGCCACCACGCCGGCGCCGTCGGCACCGAGGATGCGCGGCTTCGGCACGGACGGCAGCCCCTTCCTGATCCAGAGGTCGAGATGGTTCAGCGAGGCGGCCTGCAGCGCGATCAGCACCTCGCCGGGAGCGGGTGCCGGATCGGGCACGTCCTCGTACCGGAGCACGTCGGGACCGCCGTCCTCGTGGATCCTGATCGCCTTCACGGGCACAATCCTCGCATGACCGCTGCGGAGCTTGCACGGATAGGTGAGGAGCTCGGCCTCGACGCCGTCGGCGCCGCCCCCGCCGGGCCCTACATCGAGACCGAACGGCATATCCGCGAGCGCCGTGCTCGCGGTCTCTTCGCCGGCATGCGCTTCACGATGGCGCGGCCGGAGGTCTCCTGCCACCCCGAGACCTTGCTGCCGGGCGCGCGGACCGTCGTCGCAGCCGCCCTCTGTTACTACGCGCACGGCGTGGAGCCGGGCGCGGGGGAGGGGCGGCTGCCTCGCTACACCTGGTGGGACGGCTACGCCGAGCTGCGCGCGAGGCTCGACCGGCTCGGCCAGCGGCTCGGCGGCGCGTATCGCGTGCTGGTGGACTCGAACGACCACGTCGACCGGGAGGCGGCGGCGCGGGCCGGCATCGGCTTCTACGGCAAGAACACGATGCTGATCACCCGCCACCACGGCTCCTGGGTGATCCTCGGCACGCTCGTCACCGACGTCGAGGTCGAGCCCTCGCCGCCCCTCGACGCGGGTTGCGGCTCGTGCACGCTCTGCATCGAGGCCTGCCCGACCGGCGCTCTCGACGAGCCGGGCGTGCTCGACGCCACGCGTTGCCTCTCCTACTGGACGCAAGCGCCCGCGCCGATCCCGGAGCACTACCGCGCAGAGCTCGGCGCGACGGTCTACGGTTGCGACATCTGTCAGGACGCCTGCCCCTGGAATCGCGGGATCGAGAAGCGGCGCGGCCGTGAGGCACCGCCGGTGGGTGCCGAGCCGGTCGTCTCGCTCGTCGACTGGCTCGAGGCCGGCAGCGCCGAGCTCGTCGCCCGCTTCGAGCGGCTGTACGTGCCTCGCCGGCACGCCGGCTTCCTGCGCCGAAATGCCCTTGTTGCGCTCGGCAACGCCGGCGGGCTCGAGCACCGCCCGCTACTCGAGCGGTACGCCCGCGACGAGGATCCGCTCCTGGCCGAGCACGCGGCATGGGCACTCGGACGCCTCGACGAGCGCTCCCGCGCCGAGGCCGTCGCGTGAGTCGTTCCGAGCGGGAGGCGGGGTTCGCAGCGCTCGTCGTCCACGAGCTGCGCAGCCCGCTCGCCGCGATGATCGGGGCCGCGCGCATGCTCCGCGCGCGCTGGCCCGAGCTCGACGACGCCGGGCGTGAGTCTCTGCTCGCGCTGCTCGCCGACGAGTCGGGCCGCGTCGAGCGCCTGCTCGCCGACCTGCAGGACACCTCGCGTGTCTCCGCGGGCGGGTTCGCCTACGAGTTCGCGGAGCTGGATCCCAGCCGCCTGGTCGAGGAAGCCGTCGTGGCGGCGCGTGCCTCTGCGGGCGGCGTCTCCGTCCAGGCGCGCCTGGACGGCCCGCCGGTGCTTATTCGCGGAGACGCCGGGCGCATGCGCCAGGCACTCGACAACCTGATCGGCAACGCGGTCAAAGTCTCACCGCCGGGCGCCGAGGTGGAAGTGGCCGCCGAGAGCCGCGCCGGCGCTCTCCGGATCAGCGTCAGGGACAGCGGGCCCGGCGTCGTGGCCGCCGATCGCGAGCGGATCTTCGAGGCGTTCGAACAGGCGGGCAACCGGCCCGGCGCCGGCCTCGGGCTGCATGTAGCGCGGGCGATCGCCGAGGCGCATGGCGGCGCCGTCGAGGTCGACTCGGCGCCCGACGGGGGCGCGATCTTCGCGCTCGTGTTCCCGGTCTAGGTGCGGGTGCCGCTGGGGCCGCGCGTGCGGCTCACGCCGAGCTCGCGCGCAAGCGCGACGGCGCGCTTCGCGATCGCGGGGCGCAGCGCTGCGGGCTCGAGCACGACCGTCTCGCCGCGATCGGCGAAGATCTCGCCGATGAGCCAGTCCTCGGTGCCGAACGTGAGCTCGCGGACAGCCGCCCGGTCGGTCAGCGGCCTCGCGCCGCGCTCGACCTTCCAGCGGGCGATCGCCGGCGAGTGCCAGACGCGCGCGATTCGCGTGTCCTTCAGGTAGAGCGGATCGAAGCCTTCGCGGGGCACGAACGTCTCGCTTGTCAGGCGGGCTTCCCGCATGCGGTCGAGCCTGTACGTGCGCGCCTGGTCGCGCGTGAGGTCCCAGGTGTGTACGCGCCAGACCGGCAACTCGCGCTCGAAGCTGTACGGCTCGATGCGCCGCGTCAACGGAACATCCTCGCCCTCCTTCAGATACTCGATCTCGACGACGCGGTGCTTCTCGATGGCGTCGCTGAGCGTCTTCACGAGACGCTCCTCCGGCAGGTCGATCAGGGGCACGGGCGTCTGTGAGAGCTCAAACCGCCCGAACGTGTCCTCGAGCTTCTTGCGGACGCGCTCGAGCGGGGAATGCGCGTCGGCCGCGATCATCGGTCCGACGAACTCGAGCGCGAGCCGGACGGCCCGGGCCTCGAGCGGAGTCAGCTTGGGCGCCGAGCGGAAGACGTCGCCGTAGAGCTCCTTGTCCACGCGCACGACCTCGCCCTCGAGCTCTGCGTACACCGTGTAGCAGCCTCCGCCGAAGTTGACGAGGTTCAGCAGCGAGAGGTGGTCCTGGAGCTCTTCGAGCGGGATGCTGAACCGGTCGGCGAGCTCCGGCGCGCTGAGCGTGGCCTCACGGCTCTCGCCGCAGGCGGCGAGCAGGTGCGCGAGCAGCGCCTGGAGGACCGCGAACCGCTCGGGCACGACGGGCCCGGCCGGCCGCTCGGCCGCTGGTGGGGTCTTCGAAACTGCCTTCTCGCGAGCCACTTTCGGCGGCTCCCCGGTGTGGCGGTCGCGCACGCGGCGCAGGCCTGCGGCCACTTCCTCACGGAGCTCCTGCGGCTCGAGCGGCACGGCGCGGCCGTTCTGGCGCAGGACCCACGAGGCGAGCGGGCCGATGCTCGCGTACTCGGTCTCGAAGACGCCCTCGTCGAGCGTCCCCGCGTCGCCGAGCGTCCTCTTCACCCACCAGGCGGTGTCGCCGCCGACCTCGATCCGGGCGGTGCCGACCTTCTGGCCGATCTGCCACGGCTCGCCGATCCGATGCGCATCGACGTTGAAGTCGGCGGGCAGACGGAAGTCGCGCTCGCGCCGCGTCGCGAAGCGGATGTCGCTGCGGACGCGTGAGACGCGGAATGTGCGGATCTCGTCTCGGTCGAGGTCGCGCCCGACGACGTACCACGCGCCCTTGTCACGGCGCAGAGCGTAGGGGTTGACGGAACGCTCGTCGGTCGCGTCCCGGAGCGCCGACCAGTAGCTGAAACGGATCGTGCGTTGCTTCGAGATCGCGGCCTCGAGCTTCGAGAGCCGGCCCGGCATCTCGAGCGAGTAGTCGGGATCGCTCACCTTCACGCGCCCCGCGGTGTCCGTCGGGGTTGCGTCGAAGCCCGGCCGGCCGAGCATGAGGTTCTGGAGGGCGAGGCGCAACGGCTCGGCGTACGCGAACTTGCCCTCGAGCAGGAAGAGGCACGTGTTGAGGGCCGCGAGCTCGTCGTCGGTCAGCTCGAGCTTCGGCAGGAAGTAGTGCTCCGAGCGGAGCGTGTACAGCTCCTCGCCCGTGAATTCGTCGCGCTGCGAGTGAAGCGGGACGCCGAGTCCGAGCAGCTCTGCGCGATCCGAGTAGTAGCGTCGCGCGAACGCCTCGTCCGACATCTCCGAGTAGCCCTCGACGTTGCCCTTGACATCGCGCGCGGTCAGCGGCCGCCGCTCGGCCATCAGGAAGGCGACCAGCGAGAGTTGGCGGATCAGCTTGTCGGTGTCGTGCGACATCGTTCGGCGAGCTTACCGCTCGCCGAGCGGGAACGAACCTGCCGCGAGCAAGCGCGTCAGGCGGCGAGCGTCGAGCGCTCGAGGTGCTGGTGCGACGGGCAGTAGTCGCGGTTGGGCAGCGGCGTCCGCTGGCACGCCTTGCCCTTGCGGGTCGTCGCGCGGCAACGCGCGGCGCCTCCGTCGAGTGCGCCCGACTCGATCTGGGCCTCGATGAATGAGACTGCGGCGCTGATGCCCTCGCGCACAGCCCACGCGACCTGCGCCTGCGCCGTGATCGGGAAGTGCCGGCGGATGTCAAGGAAGAGCGTGCGGTCGGGATGCGCGAAGTAGTGCGGGTCGTGCGCCAGCCGCTCCATCGTCTGCTCGCACTGGAGAAGCACCGAGCAGCGGGATGCCAGCTTCTTCTCAGCGTCCGCGTACGGGTCGATCAGGTCCTTGATAGAGCGGTAGATAGCTCTCGAATACTGATACATGCACGCTTGCAGCTGGGCAGTTTGGTCTGTCATGGGCGAACTGTTCCACTCCCTGGTGGACTAGCCAAAACGGTTCGGCTTGGGCACGAATGAGGCGAGGCGGTGAACGAACGGGCCGAAGTCTACAGTCTCCGCGCCGCTGTTACAAAGTCTGAGACAATGATTGTCCAGAGCGACAACAAACGCCTCAGCGGGACACGCGGCGCGTGTACGCGGTCGGAAAGGCTGCTCGGGCCTTCGGGAGGGCGCCCGCAGCGGCGTCGAGCGAGTCGAAGGCAGCGGCGAAGACCACGTAGTAGCCCGGGTTGAGGCTCGCGAAGTCCGACGAGCGGAGCACGCCGGCGCCCGAGAGGCCGGAGGCCCGTGCCCGCCGGGCCTGGGCTTCGGCGGCGGCGCGGCCGCCGCTCTCCGGGAGGGACGCGAGGACGATCGTCCAGGCGTCCCGTCCGGCCGGCCAGACGCCGGTCCGCGGCGGTGCGGTGGTCACGGGCGGCGGTGCGGTCGTGACGGGCGGCGGTGCGGTGGTCACGGGCGGAGGAGCCGTCGTCACCGCGGTGGTCGCGGGTGGTGGCTGGGTCGACGGAAGAGAGGCAGCCGGCGTCCCGTCGGCTCCGGAGACGGCGATCGCCACCGCGGCACCGGCGACCGCAACCCCGAGCGCCAACAGCGCCCGTATCGACCACAGCGAAGGGCGGTCCACGACGGAATCGAGTCTAGCGGCACGCCCGGAAGACGCCGGGGCGCGCTACAGCTGCACCACGACGAGGCGCTCTTCGGTCATCTCGCGCACGGCGAACGCCGGGCCCTCGCGGGTGTTGCCGGAGTCCTTGACGCCGCCGTAGGGCATCTGGTCGGCGCGGAACGTGGGCGCCTCGTTGACCGTGACACCACCGAACTCGAGCTCGTTCGCCGCGCGGAGAGCCGTCTTCAGGGAGGCGGTGAAGATCCCGGCCTGGAGGCCGAAGCGGGTGCCGTTGGCGAGCGCGATCGCCTCGTCGAGGGAGTCGTACGCGCTGACCGTGCAGAGCGGCCCGAAGACCTCCTCACACGAGACCTTGAGCTCCGGCCCGGGGCTCGCGACGACCGTCGGTCGCAGCAGCTCGCCGTCGAGCGTGCCGCCCGCGAGGATCTCCGCTCCGGCGGCGCGCGCCTCCTCGATCCACTCGAGGACGCGGTCGCGGTTGACACCGTCGATCAGCGGCCCGACGTCGGTCGTCTCCCCGGCCGGATCTCCGACCACGAGCGCCTCGACACGGGGCAGGAAACGCGCGAGGAAGTCGTCGTAGACGGCGCGCTGGACGTAGATCCGCTGCACCGAGATGCAGCTCTGCCCCGCGAACGAGAAGGCGTTGCCGGCGAGCTTCGCCGCCGCTTCCTCGACGTCGGCGTCGGCCTCGACGATCACCGGCGTCGCGTTGCCGAGCTCGAGGTTGACGCGCTTGCGCGGCGCTCGCTCACGCAGCTTCCACCCGACCGGGCCCGAGCCGGTGAAGGTCAGGAGCTTCACGCGCTCGTCCAGGACGAGGACGTCGCCGATCTCGGCCGCCGGCCCGACGAGCACGTTCAGCCAGCCCGGCGGCAGCCCGGCATCCTCCTCCAGCTCGGCGAGCAGGAGCGCAGACAGCGGTGTCTGCGAGGCCGGCTTGAGCACGACTGCACAGCCGGCGGCGAGCGCCGGGGCGATCTTGTGGGCGACCAGGTTGAGCGGGAAGTTGAAGGGGCTGATCGCGCCGACGACGCCGATCGGGTGGCGGACGGTGAAGGCGAGCTTGCCCTCGCCGGCCTGCGAGGCGTCCATCGGGATCATCTCGCCCGTGAGCTTGCGCGCTTCGACGGCGGCCATCGTGTAGGTGGACACCGCCCGCGACGCCTCGACGCGTGCGGCCTTCAGCGGCTTGCCGGCCTCGGCGCAGATCGTGCGCGCGACTTCCTCGTGTCGCTGCTCGAGGAAGCCGGCGACCTTGACGAGGATCTCGGCGCGGATGTGAGCCGGCAGCGGGTCGCGCATCGCGCGCTCCGCTGCACCCACCGCTGCGCGTGCCTCTGCCGCGCCTGCCCTGGCGACGCGCGCGACGAGCGAGCCGTCGTAGGGCGAGCGTACCTCGACCCAGTCGCCGGTTTCGACCCACTCGCCACCGATCAGAAGGCGCCTCTCGGGGACCGTTGCGACCACGATGGGAGTCTATTCTCCGGAGTGGTGCTCCAGCCCGAGACCCGGTACGCGCGGAGCGGTGACGTCAACATCGCCTACCAGGTCGTGGGCGACGGTCCGCTCGACCTCGTCCTCGTCGCCGGCTTCGTCTCCCATCTCGATCTCGACTGGGCGGAGCCTCACTCCGCGCACATGCTCGAGCGACTCGCGTCGTTCTCGCGCCTCATCCGGTTCGACAAGCGCGGCACCGGGCTCTCCGACCGCCCCGGCGGCCTGCCCGACCTCGAGACGCGGATGGACGACGTCCGCGCGGTGATGGACGCGGTCGGCAGCGAGCGCGCGGCGCTCCTCGGCTACTCCGAGGGCGGCCCGCTCTCCATCCTGTTCGCGGCCACCTACCCCGAGCGCACGTCGGCGCTCGTCCTCTACGGGACGTACGCGAAGCGGTGCGACCCGGACGAGGACTACCCGTGGGCGCCGACGCGGGAGGTCCGGGAAGCGTACGCCGAGCAGATCGAGCTCGAGTGGGGCTGGGAGGCCGACATGGGGCGCATGGCGCCGTTCGCGGACGAAGCGATGGCCCGCTGGTGGGCGACTCGGGCCCACGCTGCCGCGAGCCCTGGCGCCGCCCGCGCGCTGATCCTGATGAACAGCGAGATGGATGTCCGTCACGTCCTGCCTGCGATCCGCGTTCCGACGCTCGTCATGCACCGGTCCAGCGACCGCGACGCGCGCGTCGAGGAGGGCCGCTACATCGCGGAGCGAATCCCCGGCGCCCGGTTCGTCGAGCTCCCCGGCGAGGATCATGTTCCCTGGATCGACGCCGAGGGCTTCCTGGAGGAAGTCGAGGAGTTCCTCACGGGCCAGCGCCCGGCCCCGGAGCCCGATCGCGTGCTGGCGACGATCCTCTTCACCGACATCGTCGGCTCGACGGCCATGGTGGCCAAGCTCGGCGATCGGCGCTGGGCTGAGCTCCTGCAGGCTCATCACGCTGCCGTCCGCCGCGAGCTCGAGCGGTGGCGCGGCCAGGAGCTCGACACCGCCGGCGACGGCTTCTTCGCCGCGTTCGACGGGCCCGCGCGGGCCGTGCGTTGCGCGCTCGCGGTGCGGGACGCCGTGCGCGCGCTCGGCCTGGAGGTGCGGGCAGGCGTGCACACCGGCGAGTGCGAGCGGCTCGAAGGCACGCTCGGCGGGATCGCGGTGCACATCGGCGCGCGCGTGTCGGCGCAGGCAGGCGCGGGCGAGGTGCTCGTCTCGAGCACGGTGAAGGATCTCGTCGCGGGCTCCGGGCTCGCCTTCGAGGACCGCGGCGAGCACGAGCTGAAGGGCGTCCCCGGCTCCTGGCGGCTCTTCCAGGTGCTAGATTGAACCGGCGTTCAATGCAGACCGACGCGCTCATCATCGATGCTGTCCGCTCGCCGATCGGCAGGCGGAACGGAGCCCTCGCCGGGATTCGCGGCGACGAGCTCGCCGCGCAGGTGCTGAACGGCCTGCTCGCGCGGCACGACCTCGACCCGGCGGAGATCGAGGACGTGCAAACCGGCTGCGTGACGCAGATCGGCGAGCAGGGCTGGAACATCGGCCGCATGATCCCGATGGTCGCCGGCTGGCCGGAGACGGTCTGCGGCACGACCGTGGATCGGCAGTGTGGCTCCTCGATGCAGACGAACTTCAATGCGGCCGCCGCCGTGTGGGCGGGTCAGCTCGATGTCGTCATCTCGGCCGGCGTCGAGATGATGTCACGCGTCCCGATGGGATCGAACGGCGGCGATCTCTCCGACAGGCTGCACGAGCGCTGGCAGATCGTCCCGCAGGGAATCTCCGCCGAGGTGCTCGCACGGGAGTGGGAGCTCTCACGCGAGCAGCTCGACGCGTACTCGCTCGAGTCGCACAGGCGGGCGCTCGCGGCGGGCGACGAGGGACGCTTCGACAACGAGATCCTGCCGGTCGAGGTCGGCGCCGCGGGCGCAGCTCTTCTCTTCGCCGTGGACGAGACGCCGCGGCGCGACAGCTCGGCCGAGAAGCTTGCCTCGCTCCAGCCGGCGTTTCTGCCCGACGGCGTCGTCACCGCGGGCAGCTCGAGCCAGATCTGCGACGGCGCGGCCGCCGTGCTGATCGCGAGCGAGCAGGCGGCGTCGCGCCTGGGCCTCGAGCCACGCGCCCGCTTCGTCTCCTTCGGCCTCTCCGGTGTGGATCCGCACCGGATGTTGCACGGCAACCCCGAGGCCTGCCGCAAGGCGCTTGCCAAGGCGGGCCTGACGTGGGACGACATCTCCGTGATCGAGGTCAACGAAGCGTTTGCCTCGGTCGTGCTCCAGTTCGTCGCCGACACGGGGCTCGGCGACCGGATGGACGACGTCAACCCGAACGGCGGCGGCATCTCGCTCGGTCACCCGCTCGGGGCGACGGGCGCCCGCATGACCGCGACGCTGCTCAACGAGCTCGAGCGCCGCGAGGGCCGCTACGGCATCGCTTGCATGTGCATCGGCTTCGGCCAGGCGATCGCCGGCGTCGTCGAGCGGGTCTAGCCTAGGAGCGGAGCGCGTCCGGAAGCACGCGGCGGATGCCGAGCTTCGCGAGTGCCGCATGAAGGTCGCGGTAGGCCTCGCGTCGCGAACGAGCCGCGATGGAGGGATCGTCCGCTTCCTCCTCGATCATGTGACGGTGGTAATTTGCGTACCAGGATGCCGCTTGCGTCAGCGCGCGCACCTCGCTCTCGGAGAGCGCCTCGACCGACGGGTACGTGAGAGGATCGACCGCCACGTGGCGACTCTAGCGGCGCGGGCGGTCGGCATCGTGTCGAGACTGTGACGACTTCGAAAAAGAAGAAGCTCGACCGGCTCGACCTGCTGCGCGCGTGCCTCGACGAGTCGGACGGGCGCTATGCCGCGCTCCGCGGCGCGCCCGACTTCGGCGCGTACATCGCGAAGAAAGGCGAAGGCGCCGACGAGCTCACATTGACCGAGCCCGTGCTCGTCAAGATCCTCGAACGAGTCCTCGGCTTCCCCACGGGGGCCTATTTCCCGCAGCTGGGGAAGGGCGGATTGAAGCCCGACCTGACGCCGACGGATCTGATCGCGCACCGGTTCGTGCTCGATGCGAAGAGCTCCGATGAGAACCTCTCGGTGCACGAGCCGCAGATCCGCCGGTACGTGACGCAGCGCTCTCTCGATTCCGGCGTGCTCTTCAACCTGCGCGAGCTTCGCACCTACCGGGCAGGCCAGAAGAGTCACGACCCCGAGCTCTCGTTCCGGTTGCTGCCGTTGTGGCAGGCGGCCCGCGGGGAGGCGATGCGCGGGCCGGACGCCGAAGCCTTCGAGCGCTTCTGCGAGAGCTTCTCGTACCGCGAGGTCGACGACGCGGCAAAGGTGAAGCACATTCGCGTCCAGCCGTCGTGGCAGACGCGGCTCGAGGCCGGCGAGCCGGTGCAGGTCGATGTCGAGTTCCTCGTGCGCCAGCTCCGGGACCTCGCGCGCGTCCTCGCAGACGATGCGGCGGCGACGGCGACAGCTCGGCTCGACCCGTGGGTCACGGTGGCCCCGGGGCGCGAGGAGCGGCTGCTCAAGGAGCTGTGCCAGCTTGCGATCGATCTCGAGCCCGGGGTCGATCTGGAGACGCTGCCCGAGACGCTTGCGGTGTGGCGCGCCGGCGACGGGCTCGCCGGCCGGGTGTGGCGTTCCTACCTGCTCCGCGTCTCGTACCTGGCGTTGACACGGATCCTGCTCTACCGCGCGTGGGAGGACGTCCAGTTCGTCGACGAGACGCTCTATGACGGCGGCTTCGACGGGGCGTACGAGCGCCTCGACCGCAGCGTGCGCGCCGTGCTCGACGAGGCATTCGTCAAGGGCGCCGTGCGCTACCGCTCGCTCTTCGCCGCCGAGAACAACTACGTCTGGTACAAGCCGCGCGAGCCGGCGCTGCTCGCAGTTCTCTACCGGCTCGCCCCCGTCGCCCTGGGCAAGCTCGATGCCGATGTCCTCGGCTCGCTGTACGTCTCCTACGTTGACGAGATCGACCGCGACCGGCTGGGCCAGTTCTTCACGCCGCGGCCGGTCGTCAAGTTCATGCTCGACCGAGCCGGCTTCGTCGGCCCGGAGGGTCTCTTCCGAGTCGAGGCCGACGCGCGCAAGCCGCTGCGCGTCTTCGACTTCGCGACGGGCTCCGGTGGCTTCCTCGTCGAGGCCGCGCGCAGGATCGTCGACGACAGCGACATCGCGAGCGACGACGGGAAGGGCCTCCACGAATCGCTCGCGGCGATCGCGCGCGGCTTCGTCGGCGGCGAGATCAGCCCGTTCCCGTACTACCTGACGGAGATCAACCTGCTGCTCCAGACCTCGCGTCTGCTCGGTCGCATGAAGCTCGCGCAGGTCGAGCCGCCCGACTTCGTGCTCGGCACGATGCGCGTGGACTCGCTCGCCGCGAAGAGCGGCGGCGACAAGAGCCTCGACGGGCTCGAGTCGAGCCTGCGCGCCGACAAAGCGGAGCTCGTGCCGGACGACATCTACGACGTGCTGCCGATCGAGGCCGAGAAGCTGGGGACGTGGGCGGAGCTCCGCGAGGACGAGACGTTCGACCTCGTCGTCGGCAACCCGCCGTACGT
>CAYGLV010000016.1:0-32770 GCA_964351025.1 uncultured Gaiellales bacterium
GGTTCCTGTTGCCATATCTACACCTCCCCTACCATGAGCACGAACGGGTAAGGGAAGCGGACTTGCCTCCGGTACGCACGTTCACTTGGCAGAAGTGTAGCGCGCTTGAGCGTCGTGTGCAGTCAAGTCGCGACTGCTTGTGACACCCGCCACAAGCCTAGTCGCGGGGCCGAGCGGAACCCTGGACGAGGACGCCCTTCCGCCAGATGCGCTCGAGCTCGAACTCGCCCTCGATCGTGGCGACCGTCGAGCGGTTCAGGTGGCAGCCGCCCGCGACGCGCTTCCAGGCCGGCGTGACCCCACGCTGGAGACGGGCGACCCAGGGCTTCTCCGACCGGACGTGCTCGAAGAAGAGGAAACGCCCGTCCGGCTTCAGCACCCGCCGGGCCTCGGCGACGGCCACAGCGGGGTCAGGGATCGTGCAGAAGGAGAGCGTGACGACGACGGTGTCGAACTCGTGCTCCCCGAACGGGAGGTCCTGCGCGTCGGCCTCGACGAGCCTGACCGGGCAGGGCGCCTTCTCGGCCCGCCGTTGCGCCCGCCTCAGCATGTGCGGGTTGGGGTCGATCCCGACGACTTCCCCGGCGCTCGTGTAGTGGGGCAGGTTGAGGCCCGTGCCGACGCCGAGCTCGAGGACGCTGCCGGTCGCAGCTCCGGCCGTGCGAACCCGCTGCCGGCGGAGGCCGAGAAGCTCCTGCGGGAACATGAAGGCGTCGTAGATCGCGGCGAGGAAGGGGTGCCCGCTCTTGGTTGCACCCATGACGCCACGAGGGTACTCCACGGGGGCGCGATCACAAAGCGATCGCGAGTGCCGCAGCTTCAGCCGAGAGCGGCGGCCGGGCGGTAGTCCTGCAGCTCCTGCCCGTACTCGCGCAGCCAGCCCGCCTGCGCCTGCCAGCCGGGCCGGGCGGCGTCGAGCACCCGCCAGAACGCCTGCGAGTGGTTCGGCTCGCGCAGGTGGCAGAGCTCGTGCACGACGACGTACTCGAGCACCTCCGCGGGCGCGAGCAGCAGCCGCCAGGAGAACGAGAGCGTCCCGCGGCGGGAGCACGAGCCCCAGCGGGTGCGCTGGTCGCGGATCGCGAGTGCTGCGTACTCGAGGCCGAGCCGGGCGGCCTCGCGCTCGGCGACCTCGGCGATGTGCCCGCGAGCCTCGCGCCGGTACCAGCGGTCGAGCGCCGCGGGATCCGTCACGCGCCCGTCGAGACTCGCGAGCGGAAGCGGCTCGCCGCCCGCCCAGACAATCCCTGCGCGCTCCAGCCCGAGCCGCGGCGGCCGCTCGGCGATCTGCTGCATGAGGGCCAACTTCTTCGTGATCCAGTCGCGCTTCGAGGCGAGGAAACTGTCCACCTCCGAATCGCGAACGTGCCGGGGCACGACGAGCTCGAGCGGCCGGCGCGGCCCGACGCTCAGCCGAAGCGTCCGAGCGCGCCGCGACTCGCGGACGCGCACGGCGACGTGCTCGCCTCCCAGAGTCAGGCGGTGCGGTGCACGATCTCGGAGAGGCGAAGCGGCCACGCCCGCCGACGGTAACGGTCTGGGTGGATGGCCCGGGTCGCGCGCCGCGACCCGCGCGGTGTCGTGACGCAGGCTCTGACCCGCCTCCTACGGGACTCCGAGAACGTCGTGGCGGCGTGAGGAATCGAAACCCCGCAAGTTTCAATCGCGGGCGATGCGTTCCTCGAAGGAGCCTAAACGCACGACCACACAACCGTGCCATTGCTTGCTGCCCACGCTTTTACGTCGGCATATAGGCTCGTGGCCTTCAAAGTCTCGCAGCTCAAAGCGGCCCGAATCGTTGCTGCAACGTTCTTGTATCCAACCGCCCCTCCACCCCACTTCTGCCGCATGAGCCACGCCAGTACCGCGGCCATGTCGTGCCCAGAGCACAACCGGGAAGCCTCTTCCGCCAGAGGCAATTGAGAAATCAGAACGTCTTCAATATCGGCAGCGGTCATGCTTGAACGTGGACTACGTGATGCCACAACGGTCGCCAGTTTTTTGTAGTCGATTTCATCGCCGGAAGGTGCAAGAGTCGCCTCGACCGGCAGTTGCCGTGTGCTTAGATCGAGCCCATCACGAAGCGAGATCAACCGGAGAGAACCGATTACCACCGCGATTCGCAGCGCGACAGCGAGTGGCGATGCGCAGGCACATGCAGTCACGTGCGCGCTCACGGCGCTCCGATCCGTGAAGACGGCGATGACGCGGGGTGCGACATCGCCGCTCAAGAGAATCGTTGTATCGAGATCGTAGAGATCCGTGCACACGACGTTCTTGCTCGTGTGTGGCGGGTCGAGGACACCCACCCAATCGCGATCAACTACTCCGAGTACCAGCGGAGTCTGATTCAGGTCGACCAGCTCTATCGCGCGCTCAACCGCCCTCCGCGAATGCGCGGGTAACGTCTGGCATCGCCCTTCCGCAACGTGCGGATCAAGCGCGCTGCAGTCGCTCCAACCTTCGAGTATCAGGATGGCGCGGTCGTCCACCGTGCGTAGCATCATCATGTTGGCATACAGCGTGTCACCGTCTAAGTACTGCTGCATTACATATCGCTCAAGAGTGGGACAGTCCGCGACCACCACTTGTGAATAATCTGCGGAGAGTGCGTCGCGACGATGAACCTGAGACCGACCAGATCTGCAATTTGCGAAATGTCGTCGAGAAATTCCTGCTGCCATGCCACATGAAGCGAGATTTCAGGCTCGTCGATAAGAACGAGCGTCTCCGGCTCGACGTTGAAGAGAAGGTCGTACGTCAGTACTAGCTCGTGCTGCTCGCCGGTCGAAAGCAGGTCTGCGTCGATTTCGAGACCTTGATCCGTGACAAACAGGAATCCCTTTTCTCGGTGGATCACGATCCGTTTAAACAAGAACCGCGACGTGACCGCTTCTCGGAGGAGACCGACGCGGTCCAGGAGCCACTGGAAGGTCGAGAGCTTCTGATCTGTATCGTCCAAGTACGTCGACAAGACATGCCGCTGCCAATCCTCGAGGGCTCGCGCCGGGAGGGGAAAGTCTGGCTCGGCGTCGAGAACGGCTATCTCGGCTAGCCGCCGCCGCAAGGTGTTTTGCGCGTCGTAGCGCTTGCGGATCACCTCGTCGGTTGCCTCAGGCAACTCTTCAAGTTGAAGTATTCGGCGAGGGAACGAGCGATCAAGCTGAACGGACGTCCTCGAGTTTTGAGCGGAGGCGATACTCAGGCGCCGCGCCAGATCGGCGGCGAACCTCATGACCGTGGAGACCTGCGGTGTTTCCGAGTGCTCACCGCCAAGGGCAAAGAGTCTCTGGGCCTCAATGAGGTGCACCTTGAATTGGGAAAGAAAGTCCATCAGCTCGGGCGGCGTCTCAATCGTCCGGCGGGCAGACGGGGGCACGTGGTGTTCGTAGCGCTCCACCACCTCATTCCACTGAATCACATCTCCCCGCGAGCGGTCACGCCAGAGATCTGGACTGATTCGGGTTATCGGCAGCCGCCGTTCGAGGTGACGCTGCATGGCTTCCCCTCCCCGAAGATTCGTGGCGACCTCCAGGTCCGTCACCTGGACATCGGCCGACACGATGCTTACGAGCAGCTTTGCTTCTGGCTCCACAACCTGATCCTCGTCAGGAGCCACGGGCCCGATCGGGCGACGGACCGACAACACAGCGCCGTCATCGAATGTGAAGCTAGCCGTCGCGAAAGAGAGAGACGCCGCGAACCCAAACCGTGCCTTCGAGACAGCGTCGACGAGTTCAAGCAGCTTTGTCTTTCCGACGCCATTCGGACCGTGGAGGATCACAAAGGGCCAATCCTCGGGGAAGTCCACGACGTGATCGAACTGGCCTAGGAGCCCAGAGACTTCCAGCCTTACAAGACGTCTCACAGGAGAACCTTCACGTTAGGCAGCACGGTTCCGAGAGCCTACTCCGTCACCAACGTATACACCACGTGAGCCCATATTCGCGCGGTGAAGACGCGTAACCTGGGGGAGTCGCGGCAGTCAGACGAAGAGCCGATCGACTGAAAGCTTTCACTCGACCGGCTCTACGAATGGCTTGGTTGAGCGGATGGTGGAGGCTAAGGGAGTTCTTTCAAACCCTCCACCACCCCTTGAGGGTCTGCTCGATCACTACTGCCCCACGTCTTCTCAGAGGCGCTCCTCCAGAAGAACGGGAACAAGACCTTGAGCGAGCGGTTGGTTTGAGTCCTTTCGGCTGGACATACGCCGAACGGTGAATAGGTACGGTCTTCGAGCTGCAGCGTCTAGCGGGAGGCGCGCGCGAGCGTGGCGGCTGCTGTCCGTCTGCCGACGCCGAGCTTCTCGTACACGTGCTCCAGGTGTTTCTTCACGGTGCTCGGCGCGACCCAGAGCTGCGCGGCGATCTGAGCGTTCGTCTTGCCCTCGGCCACGAGCTCGACGATCTCGCGCTCCCGCGGAGTCAGCTCGGCGTAGGCGCTGGACTCACTGTCGCCGTCTTGGGTGCGAAGCGTTTCCGACAGCCGCCGTCGCAGTGCGGCGTGCGCCTCGAGACGGTAGAGGTGCGGTCGGAGCATCTCGAGAACGGCGCGGTCACGCTCCGAGAAGTCCCCTGCCTCCGTTCCCCGGAACAGGATGAACGAGCGATGCCGCCCCAGTGCGGTGGGCAGGCCGAGGTCGATCATGTGGTCAATCCCGGCCGGTCGGAAGTACTCCCGATAGATCGGCAGCTCGTGGTATCGCCGCCGGCCGATCACATCGGACATCGTGACCGGGCACAGGTCACCCGTGCGAGCACGGTAGTCGGAGATCGGGCACGGCCCGACGGTCCAGTACAGCTCCTCGTCGTCGTCCTCGCCGTCCGGGCCGATCCCGACGGTCGCGTGGAAGCGCTTCGCGTGCAGGTCGAGCTCCTGGTACGTAAGGGCGTCGCAGTGGACGAGGTCCTGCAGGCGGACAACGACTTCGACCGGGTACGGCTCGTCGAACTCGAGCTCGGCGACGTCGCCGAGGAACGTCAGAAGCGCCTCGAGATCGGCTCTTTGCAGGCGAATCATGCTTCCGAACATACGCCGAACGGCGAATAGACACAAGGCGTACGAGCGCGGATGCTCCGATGAAACCACTGGAGGCCGTGCGAGCGTCTTCCTGACACAGGAGGAGAAGAGATGAGCATCACACGGACCATCATCGCCGCTGTCGCGAGCGCGGCCGCCGTCGTCGCCACCGCCGCGGTCGCGCACGCGATGAGCTTCGGCGCGTGGTTACCGGCGGTGAACGCCGAGTCGATCCCGGGCACGAGCGGGAATCTGAACACGGCGGCGCTCGAGGGCTGCTCCTTCGTGGCCCAGCGGGACGACGTCCTCTACTTCGCGTCGAACCGTGCCGGCGGGATGGGCGGGATCGACATCTGGTACTCGCGCCGCGGTGAGAACAGCGCTTGGGGCGACCCGGTCAACTTCGACGAGGTCAACAGCTCGGCGGACGACATCTGTCCGTCGGCGCACCGGAACGGCAAGACCTTCCTGTTCATCAGCTCGCGCGCCGGCGGTTGCGGCGGCGCCGACATCTACGCGACGCGGCTGCACGCGACGCGCGGCTGGGCACCGCCGCAGAACCTCGGCTGCACGGTCAACAGCCCTGCCGACGAGGCGAGCCCGTACCTCCTCGAAGAGGAGCTCTACTTCTCCAGCACGCGCGCGGGCAACAGCGACATCTACGTGAGCGTGTTCGACGGCGACTCGTTCGCGACGCCGACGCTCGCTCCCGGGCTGAACACGGCGCAGAACGACTCCCGGCCGAACCTGCGCCGCGACGGGCTCGAGATCTTCTTCGACTCGAACCGGCCGGACGGGATCGGCGGCCTCGACCTCTGGAGCTCGACGCGCGCGACCACGTCCGACCCGTGGTCGGCGCCGCAGAACCTCGGCGCGAACGTCAACAGCAGCGCGAACGAGCTGCGCCCCACGCTGTCGTGGGACGGGACGACGCTCTACTTCGGCTCGACGCGCGCAGGCGGCGAAGGCTCGCAGGACCTGTACGTGACGACGCGGGCGAAAAGCTGATGGGCCAGGAAGAGGGGAAATGATGCACCTCACGGCCCTCCTCGGTGTCGCGACCGCGGGTCTCGCCGCCACAGTGCCGGCGTCGGCCGTCTTGCCGGCGCGCGGAACGAGACATCGGTGTCCGACACCAGGTAGTGCGCCCGTCGCCTGTCAAGCCAGAATCGCGCCGACGTCGTAACGCCGCTGCATCAATTCGCGCGCCGTTCGGGCGCGCGAATTGATGCAGGAAAGCGAGAGCGACGCGGGGCGGCCGCGCCCGCGAAGCGGTGCTCGGCCAGTTGAATGGACGCTAGGGGAGTTCTTTCAAACCCTCCACCACTCCTCGAGGGTCTCCTCAATTACTACTGCCCCACGTCTTCTCAAAGACGCTCATCCATGAAGAACAGGGGACAAGACCTCAGCGTCTCGGAAGTAGAACCCTCGCAAACGCCCTACTTGTAACCGCTTCGATCGGCTGCGCTCGAAGTTGACGACCTAGCGCTGGCCCGCTACGACGCCTGCGACAGCCCTGCCGCCTGCGCCTGGCTGACGAGCTCTTCGTCAAAGGCTGTCTGCTCGTCCTCGTCCTCGGCCTGCTTCTCCCGCTTCGGCGCGGTCAGGCCGCAGATCGCGTCGAACTCGTCGAGCATCGCCCCCAGCTCGTCCGGCGTGTGCGCGCGCGGGTACAGCTCGAGCGGTTCGAAGTGGGACTTCGGTGATGCCTGCTTCATGGCCTTGTCGATTCGCTCGACGATCTCGAGACTCCACCTCAGCTTGTACAGCTGCCTGATGCGCACATTCTTCTGGTATCGCCGCACAGTGCCGGCGAGCACGTACTCCTCGATCACCTGGTCGTAGCCATCGCGCAGGTCAGTCTCCCAGAGATCGGCCTCGCGTTCGTACTCCGGCTTCTTCGCCTCGAACATCTTCGTTAGCTCGAAGCGGAGTCGCTTGCGGAGCTCCTTGCGCCGGGCGCTCGGTGCCAGGGTCTTCGTCGGCAGCCCTTCGCGGACGATCCCGACCTCGTCGAGCGAGCGCTCCAGGGTCTGTCCGTGCAGCTCGACGCCCGCGCTTTCCGCTGCCTCCTGCAAGTAGAAAAGGAAGGTGAGGTCGTGCGTGTAGATCACGACCTGGCGCTTCGTCGACTCGTGCACGAGCCGCCGCGCGAGGTACTCGCGGTGGTCGTGGTCTAGCGAGGAGACCGGGTCGTCGAGGACGATCGCGCTCTTTCCTTCGCTCACAGCGATCTCGGCGAGGAAGAACGCGGTGCCGAGCGCGCCCTGCTCGCCGGCGCTGAGGACACGGTCGATCTTCTGTCGGCAGCCGTCGCGCAGCCGGAGGTGGATCACCGTCTCGCCCTTGTTCGCCTGACAGACCAGCTCGATCTGGCCGGCGGCGAGGTTCAGCTGCTCAAATTCCTCGCGGATCGCGGTCCGCAGGCGGTCGGTGATCGCCACCTCCTGCAGCTTGCGCAGCTGGTTGCTGATCCCCTGCGTTCCCAGCATCGTCTCCGCTGCGTGGTGGGCAGCGATCGCCTTGAGCCCCTGAAGTCGCTTCTTCAGCTTCGGCAAGTTCGTGTACAGCAGCTGCCGCGCCTTGAGCTCGGCCAGTTTGCTCAGAACCTCGCGCTGCTTGTCAGCGTCGCGCAGGCTCGCCTGCGTCTCGGCCCCATTCATCTGCTGCGTCGCGTAATCGTCGAGCGCGGAGAGGTCGACCTCGCCGGCCGCAGGCAGCTCATCGACCTGCTCGCCGCTGCCGACCTGCGTCGCCTGCGCGACCCGCGCCTCGACGACCGCGATAGCGGCGTGCGCGGCCGCGACCACGGATTCCGGTTGGCCGCGCAACTCGCTCGTCACCGTCGACTTCAGCGCCGCCGTGTCCGGGAGCGCGCGAAGCAGCGTCTGGAGCTCCTTCTCTAGCGCGTCCGCGCGCTCACGGAGATCGCTGCGGACGAACTTCTCCAGGTCGCTGAGACGCGACGCCGCTTCCTCGTCGAGCTCCTGCTCGCAGAACGGGCATGCCGTTCCCGGCGCGACGTTCGGGAACGATCCGCCGCCGGCCTCGACGTAGCGCTGCGCCGCAAACCACATCTCCCGCCACGCGTCCTGGCCGGCGCCGGGGAAGCGCTTCCCGGAGAACGCCTGGTCTGCAAGCTTGCGCTCGGCCTGCGTCGTCGCGTCGAGCTGGCCGCGCAGGTCGGTGATCTTGTTCAGCGCAATCAGATCGACCAGCGTCGCGGCCTCCCGGATCGCGGTCGCCGCTGCCCGTGCTCCGGCAGCCCGCGTGCGCGCCGCGGTCTCGAGCTCACCGCTCTTGTCGGCACGGATCGCTGCCGCTGCCGTTTCGAGTCCCTCGAGGTGAGCGGTCTCGGCCTTGTTGAGCGTGGCGAGCTGCTCGAGCTGCTTCATGTCCGTGCTCGCACCGAGCGCCGCGGTCGCGTCGCCGGCCTTCGTGCCGGGATCGATCTCCGGCAACTGCGGGAGCGCGACCCGCATCTTCTCGGCGTCGGAGCGCAGGCCGGCGGCGATCGTGTCCTGCTCTTCGGCGAGCGACTTCAGGATGATCAGCGGCCGCGGGACGTAGTCGATGGTGTTCGGCTTCGTCAGGAAGATGCGTGCGCACGACGCGTCGAACACGGAGATCGACGACAGGATCCTCTCCGGCGGCTTGGCGAGGTCGACCGAGAGCGGCTGCTCGACGTCGTCGACCGAGATCGTGATGTCGGCGGTCTGCGGCAGGGACGTCTTCGCCGGCTCGAACACGTTCCGCAGGATGTCCTCGCGTTCGGCCGAGCGGCACACCCCGCGTAGCAGCCGGCCATGCCCCGTCTTGCCGGTTCCGTTCTTGCCGAAGACGACGTTCAGGCCGGACTGAAGCGGGAGCGTCTGGTCTTCCGCGAGACAGTTGATGTTCCGGAAGCTGCCGAGGCTCCGGAGCTCGACGCAGCCGTGCTCGTCCTCGTCAGCAGGGAGGTCGGTGAGCTCGAGCGGCACCGCGGCGGGTGCGCCTACGGTACCGGTGAGAATCGCCCGCACCTCCACCCTGTCTTGGTCGCTGAGCGGCCCGGCGGCAAGCCGCCGCAGCAGGTCGCGCTGCCAGTCCGGGAGCGTCTTTGACCACTCGTGGATGCGCTTCTGAAGGAGGTTCGGTGCCATCGGAACCTTTTACTATCGCAGGTCCGGATGACGCTTATCTCGGGCGCGCCGGGAGACGGGCCCGTCCCCAGGGCGACGCCTAGCTGGTGAGAGCCGGCTGTGCTTCCTCAGCGTCTTCAGTGCTGAGTGGGCTGCAGGAATGCATGACCTCAAGCACGAGCAGGAGCTGGATCGACGCGCGCTCGTTCCCGAAGTCGATCTCGCGTCCGTGCATCACCCGGTCTCGCTTCAGGACGTGCGGGTCAGGGTCCTTGATCGAGACCCGCTTCAGGATCTCGATCAGCGCATCGTGGAGCGCCTCACGCCCGTGGCTCGTCTGCTCAAGGACAAGGCGAAGCTTCCCGCCGTTCTTCTTCTTCGCTTGCCCGAACACCCTGACAACGCCGAACTTCTCCTCGGCGACGCCGTCGATCACTGCCAGCCAGACGAGGATCGCTGCCCGGTAGTTGCCGGCGCGATGGACCGACAGTCCCTCATCGATCAGCGGCTTGAACCCCTCGAAGACCGGATCGCTGTAAAGCCCGTTCACGATCCCGGAGCACTGGTCGGAGTCGAAGTAGCCGACCAGGGCAGCGTCGATCTCCTCGATCGTTCTGTTGTCTATCTCGGCGGCGAGAAGCCGGATCGTCCGGATCGCCATTGACGGCGAAATCAGCCAGCCGAGCGGCACGATCGCTTCGAGAAGCCGCTTCTCGTCCTCCTCGTAGCCCTCGAAGAGCTCGTGCATTTGGCGCAGCGGCTCGCGCAGCTGCTCGGCGAAGTGGTTCATGTAGTTCAGGGACCCGAGCGCCCCTCTGAACACCTTCATCTGCTCGGCGATAACCGAACGGCCGATGTTCAGCCCGGCGAGCTGCTTCTGCATGTCGCCGAGGAAGAGCGGCGAGACTGTGTTCCTAAACCAGATCGATGTGTCGAACACCAGCGACGGGGTGAACCGGGAAGCGAACGCCGACTCGCTGATCAGCCGACTGACACCGGCCACGTCATAGAACGCGCCGAGCGGCTTCATCCGCGTGATCAGGTCGGCGAACGTGCCTTTCTGGTTGAAAAGACTGAACAGCGACCCGGGGCCGCCGATCAGCCGCAGCGCGTCCCGCCGGATCTCCTCCGCGCGGGCGAGTTCGGCGCCGACCGCCGACTGTCCCAGCTCAACGAGCCGGCGACGCTGCTCCTGAATCGCCTTGAGGGTCTCGTCCTCGGTCATGGCCGTTCAATGTACCGGCGGCTGCGGAGGTCTTAGTTCGCTCGCTCACGCACCAAGTGCTCGAGTGCGGCGCCGCCACCGGGCCGTTCTTCGCCATAGGTGCGGACTGCACGAGAAGCTCTCCGACGGTGAGGACGCGCCCCGCTACCTTCACCGTTTCCCAGATGCTCACGCGCGCAACCGGAACGCCGACCGTGAGCGGCGCCGTGTCCTTGACGAAGTCGTAGAACGCGCGCTGCTTCCAGCGCGGCGAGCCTCTGCCCTCCGGTTCGCCCGGCTCGGCGGCGGCGCCGAACTCGATCGCGGCGCGTGGTTGTGTCCAACGGCGTCCCCAGCATCCTGCGCGGAGGCAGTCTGGAGTTGACCCGGTCTTGTTGACACCGTGATGCCTTCGAGCCAAGTCGCTTGGAAGAGGAGCATGTGATGTCAAGGACGAAACCGGCCGCTCGAGATAATCCTGGCCTGCCCCAGTGTGCGGGAATGTCCCCTGAAGGCTACGGAGCCTCCATCCGCGGCGCAGCCCAAGATAGATGGCTTGGTGAACCTCCCGGATGGATATCCGCATCGCGTCCCAGACGAGGAGATCCTGCGTGTCCTTGGCGAGCTAGCCGACGACATCTACCGCTCGGGAGCCGACATCAACGTGATGCTGCAACTTGGCCCCCTCTTCCACGTTGGACAGAGCGAGTTGAATTCCCGGAATGCCAAGCGCGGGTCAGAGGAGCTGCGCGACGTGATTGAGACGTTCCGCACCGCCTCGGATCGAGCCTCGAACAGGCTCATCATCCTGACCGGCGTCCTAGTCGCTCTGACGGCCGTGCTCGCGGTTGCGACGATTGCGCTGCTCGTGAACGCCTGACGAAACCGCTAAGACGCAGTGCGATACCGCCGCCTGCGCGAGCGTCCTGTCGGCGGAGAGTTCCGGCTCTACCTCGACAACTCCCTTGAGGCAGTGTTTGAATAAGACGCCTAGCCTCGAAAAAATGGAGGCGGGGGGAATCGAACCCCCGTCCGCGATCGCACCGAACAGAATCTCTACGAGCGTAGTCTGCGCTTTGATTTCGCCCGGCGGCCGGCTCGCAGACGGCCTACCGACGGGCTAGCCCTCCTGAAATGTCGCGCCTTGGGCGAGTGGCTCTCCCTCGGCGCCTAGCCCGATTTCTGGCGCCGCTGACCGGGGCTCGGGCCCACCCCGGGGCGACGTCGCCACCTAGTGTCTAGGCAGCGAGTGCGAGATCGTTCTTCGCACTTGCATTGGTGCCGGTTGATTTACGAGGCCTACCGGCGACCTCGGCTCGCAACTCTGCCGGAGATCCGACCACGTCGAAACCAGGTCGCCCCCGTATGTGTGTTCCCTCGTAGCTTAGCGCGCGAGCGCCTCCTCGATCGCCCGCCGGCCGACGACGCGTGCGAGGTGGGAGCGGAACTCGCCGCTCGCTGTCGGGTCGCTCGGCGGCTGCGTGCCGTCGGCAATCGCGGCGGAGGCGTCCGCCGCGGACGCGCCGCCGACGAGCGCCGCCTCCGTTCCGGCTGCCCGCAGCGGCGTCCCGCCCATGTTCACGAGCGCGACCGCGGCCGAGGTCACCCGCCCGTTGTCGCGCCCCAGCAGGGCCACGACGCCGACGGTCGCCCAGTCCTGGGCGCGCCGCCGGAACTTCAGGTACGACCAGCCCGCGCCGGCGAGCTTCGGCACGCGGATCTCCGTCAGGAGCTCGCCCGGCCCGACGGCCGTCTCGAAGACGCCGCGGAAGAAGTCCGCGGCCGGGACGACGCGCTCCCCGCCCTTCCCCCGCACGACGAGCTCCGCCCCGAGGGCGAGCACGACCGCCGGCAGGTCGGAGGCGGGGTCGCCGTGGGCGAGCGAGCCGCCGATCGTGCCCCGGTGGCGCACCTGCGGGTCGCCGATCAGCCCGGCCGCGTGGGCGACGAGCGGGCAGTGCTGCTGCAGGAGCGGGTCGCGGGCGAGCGCGGCGTGCCGGGTGAGCGCCCCGATCGCCAGCTGCTCCCCTGTGTCGCGGACGCCGGCGAGGCCGTCGAGCCGGCCGATGTCCACGAGCAGTGCCGGCCGCGCGACGCGGAGCTTCATGGCCGGGACGAGCGAGTGGCCGCCCGCGATCGCCTTCGCGTCCTCGCGGGAGCCGAGCAGCTCGAGCGCGTGCTCGGGCGACTCGGCGACCTCGTAGTCGAAGCGTGCCGGGATCATCGCCGCGCCTCCTCGAGCGCCCGCCAGACCCGCTCCGGGGTCGCGGGCAGCTGCAGGTCGTTGATGCCGAACTGGGCCAGGCAGTCCACGACGGCGTTCATCACGCACACCGTCGAGGCGATCGTGCCCGTCTCCCCCACGCCCTTCACGCCCATGGGGTTCGTCGGGCTCGGGCTCTCGGTGCGCGCCGTCTCGAACGAGATCAGGTCGGCGGCCGAGGGGACGAGGTAGCCGGTCATGTTCGGAGTCGTCAGGGTGCCGTCCTCGTCGTAGGCCGCCTCCTCGTACAGGGCGGCGGCGATGCCCTGCGCGAGGCCGCCGTGGACCTGGCCGTCCACGATCGTCGGGTTGATCACCTTGCCGACGTCGTCCACGGCGACGTACCGGATCAGGCGCGTGTCGCCCGTCTCCGTGTCCACCTCGACGACCGAGAGGTGCGCGCCGCCCGGCCAGGAGAAGTTGGGCGGGTCGTAGACCGCCGTCTCCTCGAGCCCCGGCTCGAGCCCGTCGGGGAGGTTGTGCGCCGTCCAGGCGGCGAGCGCCACCTCCTTGACGTGCATCCCCTTGTCGGTGCCCTTGACCGTGAAGCGGCCGTTCTCGTACTCGAGGTCGTCCTCGGCCGCCTCGAGCTGGTGGGCGACGATCGTGCGGGCCTTGACGATCACCTTCTCGGTCGCGTGCCAGAGGGCGACGCCACCGACGGCCAGCGAGCGGCTGCCGTAGGTGTCCATCCCCATGGGCGAGACCGCCGTGTCGCCGTGCAGCACCTCGACCTCGTCGGGCGAGACGCCGAGCCGGTCGGCGACGATCTGCGACCACGACGTCTCGTGCCCCTGCCCGTGGGGTGAGGTGCCGGTGATCACCTGGATCGTGCCGGTCGGCAGGCAGCGGACCGTGGCCGCATCCCAGCCGCCCGCGCCGTAGCGGATCGCGGCGAGGATCCGCGACGGGGCGAGACCGCACATCTCGTTGTAGGTCGCGAGGCCGATGCCGAGCTGCTTGACGTCCCCGCGCTCCTTCCTCGCCCTCTGCTCGGCGCGCAACGTCTCGTAGCCGGAGAGGGCGAGCGCCTTGTCGAGCGAGGCGTGGTAGTCGCCGGAGTCGATCTGGAGGCCCGAGGCGATGTTCGCCGGGAACTCCGTGATGAAGTTGAGGCGGCGCACCTCGACCGGGTCCTTGCCGAGCTTGCGGGCGAGCGCATCCATCGCCCGCTCGATCGCGTAGGTCGCCTCGGGCCGGCCGGCGCCGCGGTAGGCGTCGGTCGGGGTCGTGTTCGTGAAGACGCCCGTGCACTCGAACGAGTAGGCGGCGACGTCGTAGCAGCCGGCGTAGAGCCACGCGCCGAGCAGCGGCACGCCGGGCGTGACGAGCTGGAGGTAAGCGCCCATCGCGGCCGTGAGCTTCGTGCGGACGGCGGTCACCTTGCCCTCGGCCGTCGCCGCGAGCTCGATCTCCTGGACGACATCGCGGCCGTGGATCGTCGCGACGTAGCCTTCGCTGCGCTCCTCGATCCACTTGACCGGGCGGCCGAGCTTGCGCGCGATCGCCATCGCGAGCGCCTCCTCGGCGTAGAAGTTGAGCTTCGAGCCGAAGCCGCCGCCGACGTCGGGGGCGACGACCCGGATCTTCGACTCGGGAATGCCCATCACCATCGCCGAGAGCGTGCGCAGGATGTGCGGGATCTGGGTGGCGGTGAACATCGTCAGCTCGCCGGTCGCCGGGCTCGGCTGGACGAGCACGCCGCGCGGCTCGATCGCCGTCGGGATCAGCCGGGTCTGGAAGTAGCGCTCCTTGACCGTGACGGCGGCGTCGGCGAAGCACTGCTCGACCTCCCCGGCGTCGAGCTTCCAGACATAGGAGACGTTCGTGCCGAAGTCGTCGTGGAGCACGGGCGCGCCGTCGGCGGCGGCGGCCTCGACCTCGGTGACGGCCGGTAGGACGTCGTAGGCCACAGCGACGAGCTCGGCCGCGTCCTTCGCGGCGGCACGGCTCTCGGCGACGACGACAGCGACGCCGTCGCCCGCATAGCGGGCCTTGTCGCGGGCGAGCGGCCAGTGGGCCGGCATCTTGATGTCCTCGGTGACCGGCCAGGCGCACGGGAGCGGTCCGGCGAAGTCGCCGGCGAGATCGTCGCCGCTGTAGGCCGCGACGACCCCCTCGGCCGCGCGGGCGGCCTTCAGGTCGACCTTCGTGATGCGCGCGTGGGCGTGCGGGCTGCGCACGACGGCGAGCCAGAGCATCCCGGGGACGCTCATGTTGTCCACGTAGCTGCCGCGGCCGGTAAGGAGCGCGCGGTCCTCCTTGCGCGGGACGGACGTGCCGATGTAGGCCCCCGTCGGTGTCTCGGTGGTCGTCATCTCCCCTCCTCCCTATGCCCCCGCCGCGGCCTGGACGGCCTTGACGATGTTGTGGTAGCCCGTGCAGCGGCAGAGGTTGCCGTCGAGCGCGCTGCGGATCTCGTCTTCGCTCGGGTGCGGGCTCTCGGCGAGCAGGCTCACCGTGGCCAACACCATTCCCGGCGTGCAGTAGCCGCACTGCAGCGCGTGGCTCTCGTGGAAGGCCTGCTGCACCGAGTGGAGCTCGCCGTTTCGGGCCAGCCCCTCGATGGTGGTGATCTCCGCTCCGTCGGCCTGGACGCCGAGCAGCGTGCAGGACTTCACCGACTCGCCGTCGAGCAGCACCGTGCACGCGCCGCAGGACGAGGTGTCGCAGCCGACGTTCGTGCCGGTCAGGCCGAGGCGCTCGCGCAGGACGTAGACGAGGAGCTCGCGCGGCTCGAGCTCCAGCTCGTGCCGGGCGCCGTTGACGGTGATCGCGACGCGTCTCAAGGCGTCCCCCCTTTGCCCTGGAAAATGGAGGGTCGAGCGTACTCCCTCCCGACTGGGATTTCCATGCCGGCGCTAGGGTTTGAGGCATGGAGATCGTCGAGGTCGAAGGCGGCGAGGCGCTTTCGCGCTGGCTCGCAGTCCAGAACGCGGTCTCCCCGCGGGACAAGCAAACCGCCACGGGGCTGCACGACTGGCGGCGGCAGGCCGAGGGCATGGTCTGGCTCCTCGCCTTGGAGAACGGACTGGATGCGGGCGCCGGGCTGGCCTACGTCGGCTGGTTCAGCGAGCCCGGCGTGGCAGCCGGGGACATCGCGGTGCTCCCCGACCGGCGGGGTCGCGGAGTCGGGAGCGCCCTCTACTCGGCGCTCTCCGCGTGGGCGGCTGCGCGTGGCGGGCGGGAGATCGAGCTGCGCGTCGGCGAGGACGATCCCGACTCGCTCGGCTGGACCGAGCGGCGCGGTTTCGTGGAGGTCGGTCGCAACTCCCTGATGGTGCTCGACCTCACGACGCTCGACGAGCCGGACGTTCAGCCGCCGCCGGGGATCGAGATCGTCAGCTGGGCCGAGCGGCCCGAGCTGGCGCAGGGGATCTACGAGGCCGCGCGGGACGCGCACCGCGACATCCCGGGCGAGGAGGCCGTGGACATCGGCTCGTTCGAGCAGTGGCTCTCACGCGACATGCAGGGAGCGGGCGACCGGGCCGAGGCGGTGTTCGTCGCCGTCTCGGGCGACGAGGTCGCCGGCTACGCGAAGCTCTCCCTCTCCCAGGAGGACACCGAGACCGCCTACCACGACCTCACCGCCGTTCGGCGCGCCTGGCGCGGCCGCAAGATCGCGAGTGCGCTCAAAGCCGCCCAGATCGGATGGGCCAAGCAGCAGGGCTACCGGAAGCTGCAGACCCAGAACGAGGAGAGAAACGCCCCGATCCGCGCGCTCAATCGGCGCTTCGGCTACGTGCTCGAGCCGGGCAGCGTGACCATGCGCGGCCCGCTCGCGTAGCTCAACCGCCGTTCCAGGGTCAGACCCCTGGACACGTCCGCCGCAGGCCCGGCCAGGGGTCTGACCCCAGAGCGCGAGCTGAAGGAACGCGGCGGTGTCTGATACTCAGCGCCGGCTCTTGAGCGCGCGCTGCATCTCGCGCTCGGCGTCGCGCTTGGCCACGTCGCGGCGCTTGTCGCCCTTCTCCTTGCCGCGGGCGAGCGCGAGCTCGACCTTGACCTTGCCGTCCTTGAAGTAGAGCCGGGTCGGGACGAGCGTCAGGCCCTTCTCCCTGAGCTTGCCGTAGAGCGAGTCGATCTCCCGCCGGTGGAGGAGGAGCCTGCGGTCGCGAGCGGGCTCGTGGTTCTCGCGCCCGCCCTGCGTGTAGATCGCGATGTCGGCTCCGATCAGCCAGGCCTCGCCGTCGCGCACGTCGCCGTAGGCGTGCTGGAGCGTGACGCGGCCGTCCCGCAGCGACTTCACCTCGGTGCCGGTGAGCACGAGCCCCGCCTCGTAGCGGTCGAGTAGCTCGTAGTCGTACCGCGCACGGCGGTTGTCGGCGATCTGCTTTGTTCCGGTTGGGCGGGCCACGCCGGAAGTCTAGGGACGGTTAGCCTTCCACCTCGGCCCGGACGCCGAGCGTCTTCTCGAGGCCGTGTAGGAGCTCGGCCCGCTCGCTCGCGGAGAGCTTCGCCTTCGGATGCAGGATCGCGTAGAACCACGGCGGCATCGAGCCCCCGGCAACCGCCTCCACGACGTCCTCCGACTGGTCCGCGAACGCCGACCAGTCGGAGAAGTTCAGCTCCTCGCGGCCGCCCTTTACGTCCCTCTCGGTCAGCCACGAGATGGGCGCCACGT
The DNA here is from genome assembly GCA_964351025.1 of uncultured Gaiellales bacterium. GTDB lineage: Bacteria > Actinomycetota > Thermoleophilia > Gaiellales > Gaiellaceae > CAYGLV01. Next base: position 17,232 of record CAYGLV010000016.1, read on the forward strand.
TCGAATACCACGGCCACGTCGTGAGGTTCGAGTGGCAGTCGAAGCAGGAGGCCCGGGCCAGCTCGCGCGTCCGGGCGCTGTCCCACGCCGGTTCGTTCGAACCGGGCGGGTTTGTGTGGTCGCGGCCGTACGGGACCGCCTGAATGAGCAGGAAGACGGCAGCGACAGCGACCAGACCCCACTTCAGGAGCCTGCGAAGTCGAATGGGCCTGCGCACTCGCACAAGAGTATCGGTGCAGCTGCGGGCCGCCTCGGTGCTCCGCGCCCACCTGAGGGAGCCCTACTGCGTGATAGGACCTGGTATGGCCACCGGCGACAGGAGCAGGACGATCCGGCGGCGGCTGCGCACGGTGCCACTCTTCCTCGGCGGGTTCCTCGTCGCGACCGCGGCGCTGCCGCTGCTCCTCTCGGTCTCGGTCGTCGTCGACGCGGCTCGCCGGCTCACGCGGGGGACTCCGTGGATGGCGACGCGGCTCCTGTTCGTCCTCTGGCTCTACCTCGCCGTCGAGGCAGCGTGCCTCGCCGCGCTCACGTTCTCGTGGATCGCCGCTCGCGGGCGGCGCGAGCGCCTGGCCGAGGCGGCCTGGGGCCTTCAGGCCTGGTGGGCCGCCGTCCTCATGGGGGCGATCAGGCGTGCCTTCGGGCTGCGCTTCGAGGTCGAGGGCTCGGACGGCGTACCGCCTGGACCGATCGTCGTCTTCATGCGCCATGCGAGCATCATCGACAACCTCGTCCCCGCGACGTTCGTCGCGGCGCCGCACGGGATCCGGCTGCGCTACGTGCTCAAGCGGGAGCTGCTCTCCGACCCGGCCATCGACATCGCCGGCAACCGGCTGCCGAACGTCTTCGTGGCGCGCGGATCGGACGACGCGGAGCGCCAGATCGACTTCGTGCGGGAGCTGGCACAGGGGCTCGGTGCGGGCGAGGGCATGCTCATCTACCCCGAGGGCACCCGGTTCACCGAGGCGAAGCGGGCGCGTGCGCTGGAGAAGCTCGCCTCGGCGGATCCCCGGCTCCATGCCGCAGCGCAACGCCTCCACCACGTGCTGCCGCCGCGGCTCGGCGGGCCACTCGCACTGCTCGACGCCGGGGCAGACGTCGTCGTCTGCGCCCACCACGGGCTCGACGGCTTTTCCCACATCGCGAACATCTGGAGCGGCGGGCTGATCGGGCGCACCGTGCGCATCCGCTTCACGCGCTTCCCGCACGCGGAGATCCCGCCGGGGCGCGAGCAGCGGATCGACTGGATCCTCGCGCGCTGGCAGGAGGTGGACGACTGGATCGGAGCGCAGGCGCGGGCGTGAGCGACGTCCTGCTCACGAATGCGGGCGTGCTCGCCGTGCTGATGGCGGCGCTCTGGGCGCTCAGCGTCGTCGTGCGCGACGCCTCGATCGTGGATCCGTTCTGGGGGCTCGGCTTCGCCGTTGTCGCGTGGACGAGCGCGGGCACCGCCGGCAGCCTGGGCACCGAGAGCCTGCTGCTCGTCGCTCTGACGACCGTGTGGGGGCTCCGGCTCGCTGCGTATCTCTCCTGGCGGAACCTCGGCAAGGGCGAGGACTTCCGCTACCGCGCGATGAGAAAGCGCTGGGGCAGCCGCTTCACGCTCGTCAGTCTCGGCACCGTCTTTCTCCTCCAGGGCGCGTTGCTGTGGGTCGTCTCGCTGCCGGTGCAGCTCGGGCAGGACGCCGGGCCGGGCGAGGGGCTCGGCTGGCTCGCGGGTGCCGGGGTAGCGGTCTGGGGCGTCGGGCTCGGCTTCGAGACGGTGGGCGACGTCCAGCTCGCGCGCTTCAAGGCGGTCGCGGCGAACGCGGGCAGGGTGCTCGACACCGGCCTCTGGCGCTACACGCGGCATCCGAACTACTTCGGCGACTTCTGCGTCTGGTGGGGGCTGTTCCTCGTCGCGCTCGCGTTCGGCGCGCCCTGGTGGACGGCCGTCGGCCCGTTGCTGATGTCCGTGCTGCTGCTGCGCGTCTCGGGGGTAGCGTTACTCGAGCGCTCGCTCAGCCGGCGGAAGCCCGGCTACGACGAGTACGTGCGCCGGACGAGCGCGTTCTTCCCCCGGCCGCCGCGGCGTCGCTAGCGAGCGACAGCTCGACCTTGCCGGCAGCTTTCTCGACCTTCTCGACCCGCACCTCGAGCAGGTCGCCGAGGCGGTAGCGGCCTCCGCGGCGTCCGACGAGCGACGTCCCCAACGGGCTCGGCTCGAAGTAGTCCCCGCCCAGGCGCCGCGAGGGCAGGAAGCCTTCAAAGACCTCACCGAAGCGGACGAACAGCCCGGCGCCGATCAGGCCCACGATCTCGCCGTCGAACGCGGTGTCCCAGCCCTCCTCGTAGAGGCGGCGATCGAGCAGCCAGGCGAGGCAGATCTCGTCGGCGCGGTACTCCACCCCGGCGGCCGTCCGCTCGCGGGCCGAGCAGTGCTCGGCGAGGGCGCCCAGATCCTCGGGAACGCGCTCGTCGGAGAGGCCGAGCTCGTTCAGGAGCTCGCGATGGCAGATCAGATCCGGGTAGCGCCGGATCGGCGAGGTGAAGTGGCAGTAGGCGGGGCTCGCCAGGCCGGAATGGCCGAGGTTCGTGGGGTCGTAGCGGGCTCGCATGAGCGCCCGCAGCACGAGCGCGGGAAACGCCTCGCGACCCCGCCCCGACGCACTGACGTACGCCGCGACCCGCTCGGCGGCCTCGGCGGCCAGCCGCTCGGCATCCTGGGGGCTCATCCGCTCGGGCGCCGCCGGTGTCGGAACCCCGAGGTCGGCGAGCTTCGCCAGTAGCAGCGCGACCGACTGCGGCTCGGGCCGCTCGTGCACGCGGTAGAGGGCGGCCCGGCGACGGCCGGCGAGCAACTCCGCAACCGCCTCGTTCGCGAGGATCATCAGCTCCTCGACGAGCATGTGGGCGTGCGGCTCAGACTCGCGCCAGGCGCGCGCGACACCCCCGTTGCCGTCGAAGGCGAAGACCTCCTCCGGGCTCTCCACGCGGAGTGCGCCGCGCGCGAAGCGGCGTCGGCGCAGCTCGGTCGCCAGCCGCTCGGCCAGGTGGAGCCCGTCCTCGACGTCGGCCGGTGCCCGCTCGCGGCCGGCGAGGATCGCCTCCGCGCGGCCGTACGTCAGCCGCTCGTCACTGCGGATCACGGAGCGGTAGAAGAGCGGCTCGCTGGCGTCGAGACCGCCGTCGAAGGGCACCTCGACCGTGACGCACAATCGGTCGACGTGCGGTCGCAGGCTGCACGCGTCGTCGGCGAGCTCGGGCGGCAGCATCGGCGCGACGAGGCCGGGCACGTAGACGGAGAAGCCGCGGCTCGCGGCGCCGTGATCGAGCGGCGAGCCGGCGGGAACGAAGGCGGCGACGTCTGCGATGTGGACGTAGGCGCGAAGGCCGTCGCCGTCCTGCCGCAGCGAGAGCGCGTCGTCGAAGTCCCTCGCCGTCTCCGGGTCGATCGTGAAGGTCGGCAGCTCGCGCAGGTCCACACGGCCCTCGAGCCCCGGCCGCGGCAGCTCGTGAGGCTCGAACGGGCCCCCCTCGCCGGCGTGAGCCAGCAGGCCGGAGAGCACGGCCTCGATCGCGCCCGCGCGTCCAAAGACGCGCTCGAGCCTCGCGCGGCCCCGGCCCTTCCACACGGCGGCCAGATCGCCCGGACCGGCATCACCGAGCCCTTTCGTCTCGAGCACGAGCGGCGTTCCCGGCTCGAAGAACGGCTCGCCGATGACGAGGCGGCCGCGCTTGGAGATCTCCACGACGACGCGCTCGGGCACTACGGGACCGGCAGCACGGCGAGAGCTTCGGGTAGAGCCTCGTTGGCGAGCGTGGACGGATCGTCCACGGCGAAGACGTCGGGCGTGACGCCCGCACCGGAGATGTCGCGTCCGCTCGGTGTCAGGTAGCGCGCGGCCGTCAACTTGAGAGCGGCACCGCCCTTGAGCTCCTCCACGGTCTGCACGAGCGCCTTGCCGAAGGTCGGCTCCCCGACGACGAGCGCGCGGTGGCTCTCCTGCAGCGCGGCTGCGACAACCTCGCTCGAGCTCGCGCTGTACCGGTTGACGACGACGACGAGGGGAAGCTGCGGGCGCAGTGTTCGCCGTCCGCACGCAGGACGCGGAGCGGCGCGTGAGCACCACGGATCGAGGTCACGACATCGCCGGCGAGGAAGAGCGACGCGACGCCCACCGCCTCGTCCAGCAGGCCACCGGGATTCGAGCGCAGATCGAGCACGTATCCCGTCGCGCCTTGCGCTCGCAGCTCGGTGGCCGCTCGGCGCAGCCGGTCGGCCGTCCCCGCCGTGAACCGGTAGACCCGCAGCATCCCGATCCGACGGCCCTGGCGAACGACCATGCTTGCCCGCACCGGCGAGGAGACGACGTCCGCCCGGACGATCCGGAACGCGAGCCGCGTGCCCTTGCGCTGCACGCCGAGCGAGACGCGCGTGCCCTCGGCGCCGACGATCGCCCGGATCGCGTCCTCCGACGAAAGCTGCGCCGACTCGACCCCGTCGATCGTCACGATCAGGTCGCCGGTTCGCACCCCTGCGGCGCGCGCTGGGCCGGGAGGCGCCGATGTCACGACGAGCCCGCCGGCGCGCGGCGTGACGGTGACGCCGATCCCCGAGTAGCGGCCCTCCATGCGCCGGCGTAGCTCACGCGCCTCTGCCGGTGTGAGGTACTCGGTGTAGGGGTCCCGGAGCGCGGCGATGATCGCCCCGACCGTCGGGCGCCCGAGGACGCTCGACGGAAGCTCCCGGTAGTAGTGGCTTTCCAGCGTGTCACGCACCTGCTCGACGAGCGACCGGCGCGCGGGCGGATCACTGCTGAAAGCAAGCGCGGACGCGACGAGCACGGCGCAGGCGGCCACGGCGATCAGAGTCGGGAACGCGCGCCTCATCCGCGCGCCGGAGTATAGGGCGCCGGCGCGCGGCGGGACAGTTCTCGCCATCTGGAAAGCGGGAGTCCCTCGTGTTCCTGGCGCGTCGCTGCGCGTGCTGGGCCGGAGGGGACAGTATGTGAATACGGCCCCGGAGAGCCCAGTGCGCGCAGCGACGCGAGCGGCCCCGGAGGCCGGCTCCGCCGGCCGGGAGGGGCCGCGGCCAGGGACGCGAGGGATCTAGACCCGCAAGAAGCGGTGGAGCGTCAGTCCGGAGCCAACCGCCCCGATGAAGAGGCCGGCACCCATCAGCATGAGGGCGTTGAGCCCGAAGGACAGCGCCTTGACATCCGAGGCCGTGTCGAAACGGCCGAGGATCGCGGGCAGCGCCAACTCCTTGCCGATCAGCAGGAGCAGCACGGCGATCGCTGAGCCCAGGAACCCGCAGATGAGCCCTTCGAGCATGAACGGGCCGCGAACGAACCAGTTCGTCGCTCCGACGAGCTTCATCACCTCGATCTCGCGCCGGCGCGAGAAGATCGAGAGCCGGATCGTGTTGGCGATCAGGAGCGTCGAGGCGACGATGAGCAGGAGCACGGCGGCGAGGAACACGATCTCGAACACGCGCGCCACGCGCAGCACCCGCTGCGCCGTCTTCTTCCCGTAGTCCACCTTGTGCACGCCAGGTGCCACGGGCTCGAGCCGGTTTGCGATCAAGGCGACGAACTCGCCCTTCGCCGGCGTGACCTCGTACGAGGCGGGCAGCGGGTTTCCGGGCAGGTCGCGCGTCAGCTCGGGGGAGCGCTTCTGCATGATCTTCAGCGCGTCCTCCTTCGAGATGAAGCGGATGGACTTCACCTCGTCCATCGCCAGCAGTTGCTCGCGAACGGCGTCGATCTGGGCCGTCGTCGCGTCGCCCTTGCAGCCGGGCGCCGACGGCGTGCAGAAGAAGACCTTGACCAGCAGCTCCCTCTTGACATGGTTGCTCCAGGAGAGCGTCCACGTGCCGAGCCCGATCGCGAGGCCGAGGATGACCATCGCGATCAGCACGGTCAGGATCGCCGCGAAGGTCGTGGAGAGGTTCGCGGTGAGCGAGCGGACGGCCTCGGAGACGACGAGCTTCGCCTTCATTCGGTCGCGTAGCCGCCGCGCCGCTCGTCGCGAGCCAGGCGGCCTCCATCGAGCGCGATCACACGCTTGCGCATCTTGTCCACCATCTCGCGGTCATGCGTGACCATGAGGATGGTCGTGCCGGCGCGGTTGATGCGGTAGAGCAGCTGCATGATCCCGACCGACGTGTCGGGATCGAGGTTGCCCGTCGGCTCGTCGCAGACGAGCAGGGGCGGATGGTTGACGACGGCGCGCGCGATCGAGACCCGCTGCTGCTCGCCGCCGGAGAGCTCGCCGGGGAGCGAGTTCACCTTGTGCGCGAGGCCGACGAGGTTGAGCGCCTCCGGCACCTTGCGGCGAACGTCGTTCGCGTTCTCGCCCTGCACGCGGAGTGCGTAGGCGATGTTCTCGCCCGCGCTGCGGTCGGGCAGCAGCTTGAAGTCCTGGAAGACACAGCCGACGTTGCGGCGCAGCAGCGGCACGTTCGAGCGCTTGAGCCGGGTGAGGTCTCGACCCCCCACGACGATCCGGCCGGCCGTGGGCTCCATCTCCTTCAGCAGCAGGCGCACGACGGTCGACTTGCCCGATCCCGAGGCCCCGACGACGAACACGAACTCGCCCTTGTCGATCGTGAACGAGACGTCGTTGAGGGCAAGGACGTCGGGCTCGTAGACCTTCGTCACGTTCTCGAAGACGATCATCGTCCCCGAGCTGAAGGCGGCAGGGGAAGCCGCATCCGGCTGGTCGGGCTCAGGCTCGACTAGGGCGGCGGCGGTCTCGTGCTGAGGGATCGGTTCCTGCACCGGATACAAGGGCAAAGCGGCTAGGGGAGCCACTTGGGTTCCTGGGAGGCCGCCGCAGTGTACCCAACCGACCTGCTAGACCACCTTGCCTGCCGCCTTCGCGAGCAGGTAGGCGTGAATGAAGCCGTCCAGGTTGCCGTCGAGCACGCCCTGGGCGTTCCCGACCTCGAAATCGGTGCGGTGATCCTTGACGAGCTGGTAGGGATGGAGAACGTAGCTGCGGATCTGGCTGCCGAAGCCGATGTCCTGAGCGGCTCCGCGCTCCTTTGCGAGCTCCGCCTCGCGCTGCTCCTCGGCGAGCTCGACAAGGCGCGAGCGCAGGATGCGCATCGCGGTCGCCTTGTTCGAGAGCTGCGAGCGCTCGTTCTGGCACTGGACGACGATGCCGGTCGTCAGGTGTGTGATCCGCACCGCCGAGTCGGTCTTGTTCACGTGCTGGCCGCCTGCGCCCGAGGCGCGGTAGGTGTCGATCCGCAGGTCAGACTCGTCGATCTCGATGCCTGCCTCGTCGGGCAGCAGAGGCGCGACGACGGTCTGCGCGAAAGCCGTGTGGCGGCGATGGGCGGCATCGAAGGGGCTCTGGCGGACAAGGCGGTGGACGCCCCGCTCGGCCTTGAGAATGCCGTAGGCGTTCTCACCCTTGACCGTGAACGTCGCCGACTTCAGGCCGGCCTCCTCCCCCGGGCTCGCCTCGACCATCTCCGCCTGGAAGCCGCGGTCGTCGGCCCAGCGGAGGTACATGCGCAGCACCATCTCCGCCCAGTCCTGCGCGTCGGTGCCGCCCGTGCCGGCGTGGATCGAGACGACCGCGTCGCCGCCGTCGTACTCGCCGTTGAAGAGCGCGTCCTCCTGCAGCCGGTCGAGCTCGAGGCGCAGCGGCTGGATCTGGGCCTCGATCTCGTCACTGAGCTCACCTTCCAGCGCGTGCAGCTCGACGGCGTCGTCGTACTCGCCCTGGAGCCGTTCGTAACGCTCGACACGCCTGCTCAGGCGAGAGTGCTGGGTCGAGATGCGGGCCGCCTCGGCCTGGTCGTCCCAGAAGCCGGGCTCTCCCCTGGCGCGCTCGAGCACGCCGATACGCGCCTTCAGCTTGTCTGGGTCAAAGGTAATCACGAACCCAGGCAAGCTGGGCTCTGATCTCCTCGAGTTGCCGCTCGAGCGGCTGCGTGGTCGGCTCGGCCATGACGGTCAGTCTAGCCACGGTTTCGGCGTTGCCCCACCGTTCCCCCACATGCCCCCAGGGGGACCTCCAGAGTCCCCTGAGAGCAGGGTAACGACAAAAGGTGCGCGAGAGCGCGCCAGGATCGTGCCGGTTCTCCGCGCCGAAGCCGGGATCAAGCCGCCTCTAGCGCGTAGCCGCGCCGCAAGCGCGGCTACGCGCCGTGGCAGCGCTTGAACTTCTTGCCGCTGCCGCACCAGCAAGGCTCGTTGCGGCCGACCTTCTCCTGTGGCGAGGCAACTACCTGCTGCGGGCCTGCGGGGCGCGGAGCTGGCGCAAGTGCGGTCGCGGCGGCTCCGGCGGTCGCGCCTGCGGCGGCGATCACGTCGGCGCCGGCCGCGGTCTCGTGCTCGAAGACGAGGTTGCCGTTTCCCTGCTCGGGCTCGAACTGCGGCGGCTCGACGGTCACGTCGGCGTGGAAGAGCACGGCCACGACTTCCTCGCGGATCGTGCTGCTCAGGGCCTCGAACATCAGGTGTCCCTCGCCCCGGTACTCGACGAGCGGGTCCTTCTGCGCGAACGCGCGCAGGTGCACGCCCTCGCGCAGGTAGTCCATCGCGTCGAGGTGGTCGCGCCAGCGCTGGTCGACGACGGCGAGCATGACGTAGCGCTCGACGTCCCTGATGATCTCGACGCCGAGCGCCGCCTCCTTCTCGGCGTACGCGTCCTGCGCGTCCTCGACGAACTCCTCCGCCAGCGCCTCGCGGACGAGCTCGACCTCGTCGCGCAACTCCTGCACCGTCATGTCGGTTCCGTAGAGCCCCTGCATCGCCAGGATCAATGCGTCGAGATCCCACTCCTCCGGAAACTCGCTCTCGGTGAACTGGGCGACCGCGCGCTCGATCGTCTCGGCGATCCAGGCCTTGATCTCGCCGGACAGGTCCTCTCCTTCGAGCACGCGCCGGCGCTGCTCGTAGATCACCATGCGCTGGAGGTTCATCACGTCGTCGTACTTGAGGACGTTCTTGCGCGCGACGGAGTTCTGCTCCTCGACTTTCTTCTGCGCGTTCTCGATCTGGCGCGAGAGGATGCCCGCCTCCATCGGCTGGTCGTCGGGGAGCTTGAAGCGCTCGATGATGTTGTAGATCCGGTCGCCGGCGAACAGGCGGACGAGGTCGTCCTGGGCGGAGAGGTAGAACCGCGACTCTCCGGGATCGCCCTGGCGGCCCGAGCGGCCGCGCAGCTGGTTGTCGATCCGGCGCGCCTCGTGGCGCTCGGTGCCGATCACGTAGAGGCCACCCACCTCGCGAACGCCGTCGGCGAGCTTGATGTCCACCCCGCGACCGGCCATGTTCGTCGCGATCGTGACCGCCCCGAGCTGGCCCGCATCCTTGATGATCTCCGCCTCGCGCTCGTGCTGCTTCGCGTTGAGGACGTTGTGCGGAATGCCGGCGCGCGTGAGCAGCTCGGCGAGGTACTCCGAGGTCTCGACCGCGATCGTGCCGACGAGGACGGGCTGGCCCTTCTCGTGCCGCCCCTTGATGTCATCCATGGCGGCGTGGAACTTGGCTTCCTTCGTCTTGTAGATGTAGTCGTTCTCGTCCTTGCGCTCGACCGAGACGTTCGTCGGGATCTCGACGACGTGCAGGTTGTAGATCTCGACGAACTCCTTCTCCTCGGTCTTCGCCGTACCCGTCATGCCGCCGAGCTTCTCGTAGAGGCGGAAGTAGTTCTGGAGGGTGATCGTCGCCATGGTGACGTTCTCCTCCTGGATCCGAACGCCCTCCTTCGCCTCGATTGCCTGGTGCAGGCCCTCGCTCCAGCGCCGTCCTTCCATGATCCGGCCGGTGAACTCGTCGACGATCTTCACCTCGCCGTCAGCGATGACGTAGTCCACGTCACGGTGGTAGAGCGACTGTGACTTCAACGCCTGGGTGAGGTGGTTCACGAGCTGGACGTTGCGCGGGTCGTAGAGGTTCTCGATCCCGAGCGCGCGCTCGACTTTCTCGATGCAGGTCTGGGCCGGCGAGACGGTCTTGTGCTTCTCGTCGTAGAGGTAGTCCACGCCGGCGAGCTCGGTCTCGTCCTCCCCCTTGACCGACGTGCCCTTCGAGGGCTGCCCCTCGAGCGTCTTGACGATCCGCGCGAAGTCGTAGTAGGTGGTGGCGGCGGTCTCGGGCTCGCCGGAGATGATCAGCGGCGTCCGCGCCTCGTCGATCAGGATCGAGTCGACCTCGTCCACGATCGCGTAGGCGTGGCTGCGCTGGACGCAGCCGTCGCGCGAGACGGCCATGTTGTCGCGCAGGTAGTCGAAGCCGAACTCGGAGTTCGTGCCGTAGGTGACGTCGCAGGCGTAGGCATCCCTGCGCTCCGCGAACGGCATCATGTTCTGGATGAAGCCGACGCGCAGGCCGAGCTTCTCGTAGATCGGGCTCATCCAGGTCGCGTCGCGCTTAGCGAGATAGTCGTTGACGGTGACGAGGTGGACACCGGTGCCGGCCAGCGCGTTCAGGTACAGCGGCATCGTCGCGACGAGCGTCTTGCCCTCGCCCGTCTTCATCTCGGCGATATCGCCCTCGTGAAGGACGATTCCGCCCATCAGCTGGACGTCGAAGGGGCGCTGTCCGAGCGTGCGCTTCGCGGCCTCGCGAACGGCGGCGTAGGCCTCGAACAGAAGCTCGTCGAGCGGCTCCCCGTTCTCGAGCCGCTGCTTGAGCGCCACGGTTGTGGCCGCGAGCTCGTCGTCCGAGAGCTTCTCAAACTCCGGCTCGAGAGTGCTGATGTGGGCGGCCTGTGCAGCCAGCCGCGTGAGCCTCCGCCCCTCGCCGAAGCGCAGGACCCTCTCGAGCTTGCCGAAATCGTGGCCTGCCATGGCTCCTAGCGTAGCCGTCAGAGCGGCGCGACCGTCACCTCCCAGAGCGCCCCGTCGAGGCGCGAGGCACGCACCGCCCACGTCTCGAAACGCTGCTCGGCCAGTCGCTCGAGAGCGCGTACGCCACCAAAGCTCGGCTCGCCGTCCACCAGGTATGTCCGGTCCGTGCCGTCCCACGCCAGCTCCAGCTCGTCGCCCCCCGGATCGTCCTCGAGCTCGACGAGCTCGATCCGCCGCGCCGCGACGGCCCAGACGTCTACCGCCTTCCGGACTGCGATCGCGCGGTACGGGGGCGACAGCTCCCCTTCGACGGCCGTCGCGAGCGGCGTCAGGTCGCCGTCGCCCCCTTCCTCGAGCAGAAGGCTGCCGTCGGGCAGCCCCACGAACATGAGCTCGGCGCCGCCGACATCGGCCCTTGCCGTCACGACGGCGTCCCACTGCCGTTGCCGGTGGACGCCGTGAATCCCGACGAGGTCGTCCCAGGTAGACCGTGGTGCCCCATGAGCGAGGCCGCCTGCGCGCGCGAGCCGCTCGTGCAGCGGCTTCTGCCGCCAGAAGCCCACGAGCCTAGGTCGTGCCCGGCTCGATCAGGCCGTAGTCCCCGTCGCGCCGCCGGTAGACGACGTTGACGTCGCCCGAATCGGAGCTCTCGAAGACGAAGAAGTCGTGCCCGACGAGCTCGAGCTGGAGAACGGCCTCCTCCGGGCTCATCGGCTTCATCGCGAACTGCTTCGTCTTGACGATCACGGGCTCCACCTCCTGGCCGGCGAGGGAAGGGGTCTCCGGCTGCGGCGGGCGCGCGTGCCGCGCCGACTCCTTGCGGCTGCGCTTCTCCCGATAGCGCACGACCTGGCGCTCGAGCTTGTCGACGAGCTGGTCGATCGAGGCCTCGAAGCCCGGCGATGCCTCACGGGCGCGGATCGTCGGGCCCTTCGTCCGAATCGTCGCCTCGGCGACGTGGTCGTCTGCGATCGAGGCGTTGCGCTCGACGGCGAGCTCGAGCTCGACCTCCGTCGGATCCTTGAGCTGGCGCTCGAGCTTGCCGAGCTTTTCCTCTGCGTACCTCCGGAGCGAGTCGCTGACCTCGACGTTCTTCCCCTTGACGTGAAGCCGCATGGCGTCTCCTTTCGGTGGTGATCGAAATCTAGCGGTTCGCCCTCGCCAGGCAGACGACTTCGACCGAACGCGCACCCGCCCGGCGCAGCGCCGCGGACGCCGCGGCGGCCGTCGCGCCGGTTGTGTAGACGTCGTCCACGAGACACACGCGACGCGGCGAGGGCCCGGCGGGGGCAAACGCGCCGGCGACGTTGCGGCGCCGCTCGGCGAGTGCGAGTCCGCGCTGGCGGGGCACCGAGCGCGAGCGGGCGAGGAGCGGCGCAACCGGTAGCTCCCAGATGCGGCCGAGCTCGCGCGCCAGCCGCTCCGCCGAGTGGTGCCCCCGGCGCAGCCCGCGGTCTCGGTCCGGCGGCACGAACGTGACAACGTCGCTTTCAGGGCGAGCGATCGTCTCAGCGACGAGAGCCGCGGCCTCGGCCGCGAGCAGGCGCTGACCGCGCTCCTTCCAGGCCGAGACGAACGCCCTGGCACGGTCGTCGTACAGAATCGCCCCGCGAGCGTGCGCGAAGCCGAGCCGGCGGCCCGCGCACTCCGCGCAGCGGGATACGGGCCAGGCCCCCGGCGCTCCGCACCGAGCGCAAACGGGCGGCGCGATCCGGACGAGCGCGCCGCGGCACGCGGCACAGAGCGGCGGGCCGGACAGCGCGCAGACCGCGCACCGTTGCGGAAGCACGAAATCGAGCACCACCGGCCACGCTACGTCCGGGAGTCGCACGCGCGTGTGCAGGCCCTGCGTCGAAAGCGTGACCGCGCGAACGCTCACACCCTGATCGTGGGCCCGCAGGAGGCTCGGCGCATCGTGGCGGCACCGGATGCCTCCGCTCGGAACTACGGAGTGCCGGACAGCGCCGAGAGAGCGCGGTCGGCCTCGTCGAGGCCGTCATGAGAGCCGATGTCGAACCACAGCCCGGGCAGCTGCCACGTGTAGACGGGAAGCTGCGGGTAGAGCCACTGGACGAGCCTGCCGGGCTGATCGGGGTTGTTGCCCTCGGCGACGTAGCGCTGGATCAGCGGCAGCGTCTCGCGGGGATAGAAGTAGAGCGCGATCCCGGCGAGCGTCGAGCGCGGCCGCTCGGGCTTCTCCTCGAAGAAGACGATCCGCCCGTCGCCGTCGAGCTCGATCGCGTTGTACTGCTTGATCGCCTCGAGGTCACCGACATCGTGGACCGCGAGCACGGGCGCGCGCCGCTCGACACCGACGCGGGCGAAGTCCCCGATCTCCGCGGTGAAGAGGTTGTCGCCGGCGATCACGATCAGATCGTCGTCCAGCCCTGTGTGGGCGAGCGTGAACGCGATGTCGCCGATCGCCCCGAGCTTGTCCTCGTCGCTGCCGGTGCCGTCGTCGAGAACGGTGACTCGGGGCCAGGCCGAGGCCCACTCCTCGAACTGGGGAGCGAATCTCGCGTTCGTGACGACGAAGACCTCGTCGAGCGCCTCGACCGCTGCGAGCCGTTCCAGCACGTAGTCCATGATCGGGCGGCCGGCGACCTCGAGCAGCGGCTTCGCACGATCGCGGGTGAGCGGGTAGAGCCGGGTCGCGTAGCCCGCGGCGAGAACGAGCGCCTTCACGCGTGCACCAGCCGCGGGAGGCTCTCGGCGTACGGCGCGCGATGGACGCCCTCCTCGGTCACGATGGCCGAGATCAGAGACGCCGGCGTGACGTCGAAAGCCGGGTTGCGCGCCGCGAAGCGCGCCGTCACCTCGTCTCCGCTGCGCTCCTCGATCGGGATCTCGGCTCCCGTCGGCGTCGCCGGGTCGAGCGTCGAGGTCGGCGCGACGACGTAGAGCCGGAGACCGTGGTGGGCGGCGGCGACCGCGAGCCCGTAGGTGCCGATTTTGTTCGCGGTGTCGCCGTTGGCCGCAATCCGGTCGGCGCCGACGACGACGCAGTCCACGTCGCCGGCGGCCATCAGGTGCGCCGCGGCCGAATCGGCGATCACCGCGTGCGGGATGCCGAGTGCCTCCAGCTCCCAGGCGGTGAGACGCGCGCCCTGAAGCAACGGCCTGGTCTCGTCCACGAGCACGTGCGCGAGCAGGCCCCGCTCCCACGCCGCGCGCAGGGCGCCCACCGCCGAGCCGTAGCCGCCGGTGGCCAGACCGCCGGCGTTGCAGTGCGTGAGGGCACGCGTGCCCGGGGCGAAGAGCGAGGCCGCGTGCGCGGCCATCCGGCGGCAGCGCTCCACCTCGTCCGCGTGGAGCCGCCGCGCCCGCTCGGGCGTCGGGTTGCCGCGCATCTCGTCGAGCGCCCAGCGCAGGTTGACCGCCGTTGGCCGGGCCCCTGCGAGCGTCGCATAGGCGGCGTCGAGGTCGTCCCCTCGCTCGGCGGCGAGCGCGTAGCCGTAGGCGGCGGCGATCCCGATCGCGGGCGCGCCGCGCACGGCGAGCGTGCGGATCGCCTCGGCCACCTCCGCCGCGGTCGTGCAGCGAAGGTCGACCTCTTCGTCCGGAAGCCGGCGCTGGTCCAGCAGGACGACAGCGCCTGCCTCGAGGCGGACAATTTTCTCCGGCCCCAGCTCCCTCATGCCAAGTTACGCGGGGTCGGAGTCATTCCGATGGGGCGCGAGAAGGAGCCGCGCGGGCGGAGCCGGATTCACTCCGGCGCAGCCCACACTCCGGCTCGAGCGAGAGAACCGCGAAGGAGGGGGATCGTGGGGGAACCATGGGTTCCCCCACGATCACGTTCCTTCGTCCCACGAGTCCAGGTACTTCGCCTGCTCCGCGGTCAGCGTGTCGATGTCGACGCCCATCGTCGCGAGCTTGAGCCGCGCAATCTCGTCGTCGATCTCCTTCGGCACGACGTAGACCTTGCGCTCGAGCGAGGCGGCGTTCTGGACGATGTACTCGGCCGAGAGCGCCTGGTTCGCGAAGGACATGTCCATCACGAGCGCCGGGTGCCCTTCGGCGGCAGCGAGATTGACGAGCCGTCCCTCGGCGATGAGGTAGAGGCGGCGCCCGTCGGCGAGCGTGAACTCCTCGACGAACTCGCGTGCCTCTCGCGTCTCGGTTGCGAGTGCCCGCAGAGCCGGGATCTCGATCTCGACGTTGAAGTGGCCGGTGTTGGCGAGGATCGAGCCGTCCTTCATGCGCTCGAAATGGGCCTTTGCGATGACGTGCTTGTCGCCGGTGGCGGTGCAGAAGATGTCGCCGATCTCGGCAGCCTTCGCCATCGGCAGCACCTCGAACCCGTCCATCACCGCCTCGAGCGCGGGCATCGCATCGACCTCGGTGACGATCACGTGCGCGCCCATCCCGCGCGCCCGGCTCGCGACGCCGCGCCCGACCCAGCCATACCCGGCGACGACGAAGCGCTTGCCCGCAAGGAGCACGTTCGTCGCGCGGATGATGCCGTCGAGCGTGGACTGCCCGGTGCCGTAGCGGTTGTCGAAGAGGTGCTTCGTTCGCGCCTCGTTGACCGCGACCACGGGAAAGCCGAGCTTGCCGTCACGCTCGAGCGCCTTCAGCCGGATGACGCCGGTGGTCGTCTCCTCTGTGCCTGCGACCACGTCGCCGAGCTGCTCGCGGCGGTGCGAGTGGAGAACGCTGATCACGTCGGCGCCGTCGTCCATCGTGATATGCGGCTTGTGATCGACCGCAGCCTCGATGTGGGCGTAGTAGGAGTCGTTGTCCT
>CAYGLV010000016.1:32870-38659 GCA_964351025.1 uncultured Gaiellales bacterium
CGGACGACGTCGTCGAGGTGCGGCGTCGAGACCTCGAGAATCGTCGTGTCCTCGAGCGCGGTGACACGGTGCACGGTGCCGGGGCGATAGCGGAAGGCGGCGCCGGGGCCGATCACCTCCTGGTTCAGCAGCGCGTCGCCGGGCGCGCCGAGCTCCAGCTTCGCGCGGCCCGACTGGACGTACCACGACTCGTCCTTCTCGCGATGAAACTGCAGGCTGAGCGACTCGCCCGCCTTGACGAAGAGGACCTTCCCGACGTAGGCCTCGGCAACGGCCCAGATCAGCTCCCAGCCCCAGGGCTTCTCGATGTGGCGCGTCTCGAAGGCCCAACGGTCGAGTCCTTCGATGTTGGGCGAGTCAAGGTGGTCGGTCACAGGACGACGCTATCGCCCCGGCGCGCCGGATGCCACTCCGGGTGCGCCGCCATGAACTCCTCGGCGGCGCGCAGATCTTTGGGCGTGTTGACAGTCAGCCAGACGCCCTCGTGCCGGTAGCCGAGGAGCTTGCCCTCAGCAGCCAGCTCGGGAAAGGTGCTCTGCTCGTGGTCGCCGCGCTCCGGCAGGCGCGCGAGCGCTTCCTCGTCGAGGACGTAGACGCCGGAATTGACCCAGTCGGCAAGCATGGGCGCCTCCCGGAAGCCCGTGACCAGGCCGGCGTCGGAGAGCTCGACGACCCCGAATGGGGACCGCACCTGTGCGACGACGACGGTCGCGGCCGCCCCGCGCTCGACGTGCAGGGCGAAGAGCGACCCGAAGTCGACGTCGAGCAACTCGTCGCCGTTCATTGCAAACACAGGCCCGGGCTCACGCCTCTGCGCGGCGGCGAAGCGGAGGCCTCCACCGCGGCCGAGCGGCGTGGGCTCGCCGACGGCGACGATCTCGGGCCCGTACGCCGAGAGCTCCTCCTCGAACAGGCGCTCGTTGCCGAGCGCGCAGGCGACGATGATCCGTGTCACCCCGACGCGGGCCAGTCGAGCGACCTGATACGCCGCGATCGGGTGGCCCGCCACCGGCACGAGCGGCTTCGGGCGGCCCGCCGCGGCGTCACCGAGCCGCTCGGCCTTGCCGCCGGCGAGGATGAGAGCCTCCATCAGGCGGCCCCGCCGTGACGCGGCGCGGCGCGGCCGATCCCTTCGTACTCGAAGCCGGCTTGCCTCATGGCGCCGGGATCGAGCATGTTGCGGCCGTCGATCAGGAGCGCAGTGCGCATCTCCTTTGCAGCGGCGGCCCAGTCGAGCTCGGCGAGCTCGGGCCACTCCGTCACGAGCACGGCGGCGTCGGCCCCCCGCAGCGCCTCGCGCGCCGACCCGGCGAGACCGACGCCGTGCAGGTGCGGCTGCCCATCGGTGACCGGGTCCCACGCCGTGACGTCGGCACCCTCGGCGAGCAGCCGCCCGGCGAGCACGAGCGACGGGGCCTCGCGCATGTCGTCGGTGTTCGGCTTGAACGCCAGCCCGAGCAGGGCGATCCGCTTCCCGCGCAGCCCACCGAGGTGGCGCTGGAGCTTGCCGATCACGCGGCGCTTCTGCAGCTCGTTGACCTCGATCACGGCGTTCAGGAGCTGGAAGTGGTAGCCCGAGTTGGCGGCGAGCTGCTTGAGCGCAGAAGCGTCCTTGGGGAAGCAGGAGCCGCCGTAGCCGATCCCTGCGCGGAGAAAGTGCGGGCCTAGGCGCCGGTCGAGACCGATGCCCTCGGCGACCCTGACGACGTCCGCGCCAGTGGCCTCACAGACGTTCGCGATCTCGTTGATGAAGCTGATCCGCGTCATCAGCGCAGCGTTCGCGGCAAGCTTGATCATCTCGGCCGAGGCGACGTCGCAGCGCACGACCGGGCCTTCGATGCCCCGATGCAGCTCCTCGACCCCGTCGGCGTCCGCGTCGGCGAACGCGCCGATCACGATGCGGTCGGGGTGCAGAAAGTCGTGCACGGCAGTCCCCTCCGCGGTGAATTCCGGGTTGGAGACGTAGCCGACGTGCTGGAGGCCGCGCGCGTCGAGCCGCTGGCGCACCCTCTCCCCGGTCCCGACCGGCACGGTGCTCTTCATCGCCACGACGACGCGACGTTCGAGCTGCGGGAGCTCGTCGATCACCGTCCAGACGGCGGACAGGTCGGCGTCGCCGGAATACGTCGGCGGCGTGCCGACGGCGATGAAGATGAAATCCGCTTCGGCGATCGCCTCGCGCACGTCGGTCGTGAAGGTCAACCGCTCTCGGCTCCGCGCCAGCAACTCGTCGAGACCGGGCTCGTAGATCGGCACCGCGCCGCCGCGCAGGGCTTCGATCCGATCGGAGAGAACGTCGCGCACCGCGACCTCGTGTCCGAGATCGGCGAAGCATGCGCCGGTGACGAGGCCGACGTAGCCCGCGCCGAAGACCGCGATCTTGCCCACTCGACGCCTACCGTACCTTCGGGAGCGGCTTCAGGCCCTTGGCAATGGCAAGCATCGTCTCGTTCGAGAGCGAGTCGAGCAGCGTGTTCACGACCCAGTAGGTCGTCGTCCCCTGGCGCAGGACGACCATGTGCAGCTTCGGACCGGAGTAGTGGAGCTCGTAGCGGCGGCCGTCGATCCGGCGGGTGAAGTTCCGCTCGGAGAGCACCGGCGCTTCTGCCCAGTCCGTCTGCTGGATGCCCCAGTAGTCGCCGCGGCCGCTGCGGAACGTCAGCCGGATCGTCTTGTGCTTGCCGTCCTCGTCGATCCGGTAGAGGCGCACGGGCCGCTCGCGATCGATCCACGAGTTCCGGTCGATCACGGTCGGTGCCAGCAGCGGGAACGGCACGCGGTGCTGGCGCTCTCTCAGGAGCTCGGCGGCAGCGCTTGGCGCCGGAGCGATTTCGGGCTCCTGCTTGGTCGGGGTCCGGTCGACGGGGGCCGTGGCCAGGTTGCCGTGGAAGGTCTGGCCGACGACCACCGTGAGCATCGCCGAGTTGGCGAGTGGCGCGACGTTGGCCGGGACGGGCCCGGTGTCGGCATCGCCGAAGAGGTTTGCAACCTTCGTCGCCGCCAGCTTGGCCCCGGTCTGCGCCGGGTCGAAGTAGACCTTGGTCCTGAAGTAGTCGAACGAGGGGGCGTTTGCGGGGGTGCCGTTCGGCGGGGTGATCACGACGTAGCCCTGCTGCCCGAGCAGATAGCCGGCATTCGAGGCCGAGCCGGTGACGCCGTTGCCGTTCAGCACCGTGATCGCCGTCTCGCGCGGAAGCGGCGCGGTGGTCTTGAGCTTGCGGCCCGTGACGACGTCGGTCGCCTTCTTCGGGGCCGCGACATCGGGGTTGGCGAGTTCCTGGACGGCTCGCTTGATGCTCTCGGCAGGCGCGTAGACGTACGCGCCACCCTCGAGCTGGTCGATCTTGGACTGGAAGAAGTGACCGGGTGGCAGCGAATAGGCGAAGAGCGCATACGAGAGCACGGTCTTCCCGGAGAGCGCCTCGCCGCCGCCGACTCCGACCTCGACGTTCGACGTGATCGCCTTGATCACCTTCGGCAGCGCTGTCGCCGAGAAGCCGGTCCGGATTCGATCCTTGAACGCCTTGACGAACTGCTGCTGGCGCGCGACGCGGACGAAGTCCGAGTCCGTGTGCCGGTAGCGGACGAAGTCGAGCGCCTTGTAGCCGGTGAGCCGCTGGTAGCCGGGCTGGAGGTTGATCGTCGCGTAGCCGGACGGCCCGCTGCGGTTGTTGAAGTAGCGGCGATCGACGTCCATCCACACGCCGCCGAGCCTGTCCACGAGCTGGCGGAAGGCCCGGAAGTTGACCGTGATCAGATAGTTGATCGGCAGGCCCGTCAGGTCGCGCACCGTCTCGACGGCCCCCTTCGAGCCGCACCACGAGAAGGCCTCGTTGATCTTGCCGCGGTAGCTGCCCTTGTCCGGGCACTTGACGTCGACCAGCAGATCGCGGGGGAACGAGAGCATCGAGATCGACTTCGAGCGCGGGTCGGCGCGAATCAGCATGATCGTGTCGGAGCGCGAGGGCGTGCTCTTGTTCTCGTCGGCGCGGTGGTCGTAGCCGATCACGAGGGCCGTCGCCGGCTCTCCCGGGAGAGCGACATCGAGCCGCTTCTGGGCGAGCTCGACGTCGGGCGTGTGCGCGACGACCGAGGCGATGCTCTGGTGGAAGAAGAGGTAGACGCCGCCCGCAGCCGCGGTCGCGGTCATCAGGATCCCGAGGAGCAGCCACAACGCCAGCCGCCGAATCGTGCCCAACGTGCCGCGCCGAGCGGGCTCGGGCTGACGGTAAACCGTGACGGGAGAGAGCGCTCCGGGCGGCAGCACCGGCCTCAGATCGCCGTTGATCGCCGCGCCGCGTCCTATCCCTCTCTTCAGTGTGGTTCTCATAGAGCGGGAAGAGCGCCTTCGGGCGCCTGGGCAGCCAGGATACCCGACTCCTCGGCGACCTAGCTGGTTGCTGCCGTCACAGCCGCGAGCGCGCCGGCGAAGAAAGCGTTCTCCTCCGGCGTGCCGACAGTGATACGGAGCGCCGTCGGGTCGCCGAAAGCCCCCATCGGGCGCACGATCACGCCCTGGCGCAAGAGCGCCTCGTTCAAAGCCGCGGCGTCCTCGCCGACCTGGACGTAGACGAAGTTGCCGGCGGAGGGCACCGGATCGAAGCCGTGCGCGCGCAGGATCCGCTCGAGCTCGCGCAGGCCGTCGGCATTCACTGCCCGGCGGCGCGCAAGCTCCCCCGGCGCGTCGAGGCTCGCGAGCGCCATCTCCTGCCCCGCGGTGCTCACGTCGAAGGCGCGGCGCACCTTGCCGATCGCCGCGATCGCCGAGCCGGGCCCGACCCCGTAGCCGACGCGGAGGCCGGCGAGCCCGTAGATCTTCGAAAACGTGCGCAGGACCAGCACGTGCCGACCCGCCCGCGCGTACTCGGCGACGGCGTCCGGGTAGTCGGGATCGTCGATGTACTCGGAATAGGCCTGGTCGATGACCGTGAGAACGTGCGCGGGCACGCGCTCGAAGTACGCGTCGAGCTCGGCGCGCGTGTTCATCGTGCCGGTCGGGTTGTTCGGGTGGCAGATGTAGACGATCTTCGTCCGCGGCGTCACCTCGGCGAGCATCGCCTCGAGGTCGAAGCGATGGTCGCGCAGGGGCACGCGCTTCGCCGTCGCCCCCATCTTCAGCGCGTCGAGGACGTAGCTGATGAAGGAGGGCCAGCCCGTGACGATCTCGTCGCCGGGGTCAAGCACCGCCTGCGAAAGGAAGCCGATCACGGCGTCGGCCCCTGCCGCCGCCACGACCTCCTCGAAGGCGACTCCATGCCGTTCGGCAAGCGCCGTGCGCAGACGCCACGCGCCGCCGTCCGGGTAGCGGTTCAGCTCCGGCGCGGCCCGCTCGAGCGCTTCGAGCGCTTCGGGGAACGGGCCGAACGGCCCCTCGTTGGAGGCGAGCTTGACGACGCGCGCGAGACCGAGCTCGCGCTGCACGTCCTCGACGGGCCTTCCGGGCTCATACGGAACCAGGCCGGCGAGTGCCGGGCGGAAGAACCCGTCACCGGGCCCGGTCAGAGAGCCGCTCACGCGGCCAGTCTAGTCGGGCGTCTCGGAGCCGGAACCGCGCTTGCGCCAGAAGAGGAGCGCCCCGCCAAGGGCCGCAGCTCCGGCGAGGAACGCCGGCCGCCGCCCTTTCCTGACGCCTTCCGCCGCCGCCGGTCCCGCACGCCGTGCCTTGCGCCGCACCCAGCGCTTGCCTGCGAGCCACGTGACCCAGCCGAGCGCCGCGTTACGCCTGTTCACTATTCCCATGCACCGGAGGCTACTCCTTCGAGCTTCCGCCGTAAACCCGTGAACCGTCG
>CAYGLV010000017.1:0-32041 GCA_964351025.1 uncultured Gaiellales bacterium
CGAGAGCATCGAGGCGGACGTCGCCGTGGCGACGCCCGCCCCTGAAGCCGTCTAGCTCCTACGCTTCCGGGATCCGCAGGAGGCCTAGCCCGGATCGTTCATTGATTGGCCCGACTCCGCGCCAGCGGCCTGGCGATGTCCGCCTGAGCAGGGACGATCTGGGTTGTCGAGGCCCTATCTCCCTGCCCAGGAGGATCACCATGCAGGTGAAGCGTACGGAGACGATCGAGAGCCTACAAATCGTGGCGGACGCTGACCGCCTGGCCTCGCGGGCAGGAACCGACGCTGCTCGCCGGCCTCGCCGATCGGGTCGGCCTGAGCGGGGCGCTCTCGCAGGCGATGGGGGGCGTGCGCAAGCGGCGCTCGCGTCACGATCCCGGCCGGACGCTGCGTGACCAGGCGGTGATGCTCGCCGACCGCGGCACTGTCTGGTGGACGCTTCACTTTCTATAGCGTTATTGCTTTAAGTTTTGTAGTATTGGCGCTCACCCTTCGAAAGGAGCGTCTGTATGAGCACCCGGACCGCCCCCGCAAACGGTGTCGACCTTTCGCCGGTCGCCGCCCTCGTGGAGAAGATCTCCGCCGATCCCGCCGCCGCCGACCTCTCGTTCGCCGCGCGCACGCGCTGGACGGGCGGCATGGCGTCCGTTACCGAGGTGCGCGAGCACGAGGGGATCGCCGTCGACGAGCCGGAGGCGCTTGCGGGCGCCGACGGCGCGCCGAACCCAGTCGAGTACGTCCTCGCCGCGCTCGGCAGCTGCCTCACGGTCGGCTACGTCGCGGGCGCGACCGCGCGCGGGATCGAGCTGCGCTCGCTCGAGTTCAAGATCGTGGGCACGCTCGATCTCCGCGTCTTCCTCGGCCTCGCGCAGGGGCACGCCGGCTACAAGCGGATCGACGTCACGACGACGATCGAGAGCGACGCGCCGGCGGAGGAACTCGAGGCGCTGCATACGCACGTCGTCAAGACCTCGCCGGTTGGGCACACGCTCACGAACCCGGTCGAGTTCGACGTCAAGCTCGCGACGCGCTAGCCCGGATCTTTCAGTAGTGCTGCTGGCGGTGCTAACTGGCCGCCGTCACGCTGGTACGCGAGCGGCCCGCGCACCTGCGCATGCAGATTCCCCCTTCTCCCCTTGACAGGTATGTCGGCGCGGATCCTACGCTTGTTGTGCAGAAAGGAACAGGTCGAGCATCGTCTGGGCGTCGCGACGCACCCGCGGTGTCCCGGTGAGGTTGCGCTTGCACAGGACGAGGTCGCCCGCAGCGCGCAGCGGAAGCAGCCGTCCCTCGCCGATCAACTGCTCGTCCACCGCACCGAGCCGTCCCGCGAACGTCGTGTAGACCGGAACTCCGAGCGCCACCGCCTCGCGATTCATCGTCCCGCCGGCGGACACGACGAGGTCGGAGAGCGCGATCAGGCTCTGGGCATCCAGCGCACCGTCGGGGACGACGAGCGACGGGAGGGCAAGCGCTCGGATCGCGTCCCGCTGCTCGTGCGTGCGCGGCAGGACGACGGCGTGGACCCCGGAATCGTTCCCGAGCCGCTCGAGGACCTCGACGAAGAGCGGATTCCCATGACGGTGGTACAGCGACACCTCGGGCGGCGTCCGCAGCACCACGAGAACGCGCTCCGGGTCGAGCCCGAGCCTCGCCGGAACCGCCGGGTCAGGCTCGAAGTCGGAGAGGTAGTACTCCTCCTTCAGGCCTTCGTAGCGGACGAGCTTCGAGCCGCGGACGCCGTAGCGGCGCAGGCGCCGGGCCGGGATCGCCTCCGGGACGACGACCCGGTTGGCGGACCGGCAGCCGAGCTGGTGCTGGAGCCAGGCCCACTCGTAGTCGAACGACGTCGAGCACGGGATCGAGAGCGAGCGCGCCGTCATCGTCAGCTCGTGCGAACCGTGCGTGAGCGCGAGGTCGAACTCGCGCGGCACTGCGAAATTGCGAAGCGCGCGCAGGCGGCCGAGCAGCGCACGGGCCTTGCCGCGTCGCGCGGCGCCTCCGTGGCGCGGTCCGATGACGTGGTGGCTGATTCCATGCAGGCGCAGCAGCTCGAGGGTCTGCGCGTACTCGCGGGCAGTCACCTCGACGTCGTGACCAGCTGCCTGAAGCAGCCGAATCAGCGGCCGGAAGACCGGGACGTGCGGGGAGTTCGTGATGTCGATCCAGACGCGCGTGCGCAGACCCTAGCGCGCCTGGGAAGCGTCCCGCGCGCGTTGCGTCCATAATCAACGCTTATGGACACGCGCCAGCTCGCCGCCTTCTGCGCCGTTGTCGAGCGGCACAGCTTCTCGCAGGCTGCGGAGAAGCTCGGCGTCACCCAGCCGGCGGTCTCGCTTCAGGTGCGGGCCCTCGAGAAGCGGCTCGGGCAGCAGCTGCTCGATCGCTCCGGGCGGCGTGTCGAGCCGACGGAGGCTGGGCTCCGGCTCTACCGCGGCGCCCAGCGGCTGCTCGCGCTCGAGGCGCAGGTGCTCGAAGAGGTCTCCGCCGAGGAGGGCGCGCTCGCCGGTGAGCTGCGGATCGGCGCCTCGACGGGGCCGGCGGCGATCGTCGTCCCGCTCCTGCTCTGCGAGTTCCAGCGCCGCAACCCCGGGGTCGGCATCTCGCTGACAGTCTCCGACACGCAGACCGTGGTCGACCGGGTCGCCGACCGCGAGCTCGAGCTCGGTATCGTCGGCGCCGCCCGGCGGCACCGCGGCGTCCGCTACGAGCCGTTCTTCCGCGACGAGGTCGTGCTCGCGTGCCCGCCGGATCACGCTTTCGCCGGCCGGACGGTCGAGCTCGACGAGCTGCGCGGCGAGCAGCTGATCGTGATGCAGGAGGGTGCCGGCGTGCGCGCCGTCGTCGAGGACGAGCTGCGCCGGCAGGGGATGCGCTTGCGCGATCTCGGCGTCCGTCTCGAGCTGGGTCTCCAGGAGTCGGTGCGGAGCGCCGTGCAGGCGGGCTACGGCGTGACCTTCATCTCGCGCACGGCGATCGAGCCCGAGCTGGCTGCCGGCAGGCTTGCGTTCGCTCGGGTCAAGGGGCTTGACCCCGTTCGCGAGATCTCGCTCGCGCGCGGCCTCGGACGCGCGGTCACGCGCGCGGCGGAGGCATTCCTCGCCTTCGCGCGCGAGCGGCTGGAGTGACGGAGCCGCCGCTTCTGCGGTTCGGGTCCGGCTCGCTCTCCGACCTCGGAGAGCTGGCGGACGAGCTGGGGCTCGAACGGCTGCTGCTCGTCACCTCGGCGCGTGCCGCCGTCGCGCACGCGGCCCGGCTGCCAGTGGCCGCGGTCTACGACGGCGTTCGTCCGCACGTTCCCGTCGAGACGGTCGAACAGGCTGCGGCGCTCGCCCGTGCGCTGGAGGTCGACGGGCTCGTGGGCTTCGGCGGCGGCAGTGCGATCGACACCTGCAAAGCAGTCACCGTCGAGCTCCTGGGCGAGCGGCGGCTGAAGACGATCGCCGTGCCGACGACCTACGCCGGCGCGGAGTGGACGCCCTACTTCGGAATGGTGATCGAGCCCGGGCGCAAGGGCGGCGCCGCGCACGAGCTGGCCGCGCCGGTCGCGGCGATCTACGACCCGGAGCTCCAGCTCGACCTGCCCGTTCCGGAGACGGTCGGAACGGCGCTCAATGCGCTCGCGCACTGCGCGGAGGCCTACTACGTCACCGGGCACAACGAGCGGGGTGACCGCCACGCCGACTGCGGCGCGACGGAGATCTCCTACGCGCTGCCGCTCGTCGTCTCCGACCCGTCCTCGCTCTACGCCCGTACGCGCCTGCTCTGCGGTGCGATGCAGGCAGCGTTTGCGCTCGGGGCCGCCGGGCTCGCACTCGGGCACGCGCTGGCGCAGGCTCTTGGCGGCCGCTACGGGCTCCCGCACGGTGCTCTGAACGCGGTCTGCCTTCCCGCCGCCCTGCGGTTCAACGGCGAGGCCGTCCCGGAAGCGGTGGAGCGGTTCGGGCGGGCGCTGGCGACCGGCGATCCGATCGGCCGCGTCGAAGAGCTTGCGGCCCTTGGCGGCTTCCGGAATCTGCGCGACCTCGGGGTCCCCCGCGAGGATCTCGCCGACGTGGCGGAGGCGGTCGTCGTCCGTGCCGGCGCGAAGGCAAACCCGCGCACAGCGAGCGCGGCCGAGGTCGAGGAGCTACTGGTCTCTGTCTGGTAGCCGGAGCGGCCCCTCGCGCGCCGGACGAGACAAGCGGCGATCGGCGACTAGAATCCGCGGACGGCGATCGTTTGCGGCCGCGGCGCCGTTCCTGGTTTGGGGAGAGCGATGGAGCGGGAGGCATGGATTTTCGGATACTCGGGCCCGTCGAAGCCGTCGCCGCTGGCGAGCCCGTTGAGCTGGGCGGTGGGAAGCTCCGCACGCTGCTCGGGCTGCTGCTTCTCGATCCGAACCGCGTCGTCAGCGCTGAACGCCTGATCGACGCCCTCTGGGGCGCCAGCCCGCCGGAGACGGCCACCAACGTCCTCCAGGTCTACGTCTCCCAGCTTCGCCGCGCGCTTCGGGGGGCGGAGCCGGGCAGCGAGCGACGGCTCGTCACGCGGCGGCCGGGCTACATGCTGCGCGTGGCGCCGGAGGAGCTGGACCTGGCCCGCTTCGAGCACGGGGTCGCCGAGGGCCGTGCTGCGCTCGCGGCCGGGAGCCCTGACGCCGGCGCTGCGCTGCTGCGCGAGGCACTGGGGCTCTGGCGAGGCGATCCGCTCGAGGGTGCCGAGGTGGAGTCGCAGGCGCTCGCCGACGTCGAGCGCCTCGCCGAGGAGCGGCTCGCGGCGCTGGCCGACCGGGTCGAGGCCGAGCTTCAGCTCGGCGGGCACGATGCCGTCATCGGTGAGCTCGAGGCGCTAGCCGCAGCGAACCCGTTGCATGAGCGCCTCGCGGGCCAGCTGATGCTCTCGCTCTACCGCGCCGGTCGTCAGGCGGACGCCCTCGAGGTGTACAGACGGACGCGCGAGCTCCTCGTCGAGGAGCTCGGGATCGAGCCGGGCCCGGCTCTGCACGCGCTCGAGCGCGCGATTCTCGTGCAGGATGCGTCCCTCGAGGCGCCTCGCCGCGGTGCGGAGCCAGCGGCTTTCGAGGCCCGCCCGGCGCAAGAACGGGAGGTGCGCAAGACGGTGACCGCGCTCGCCGTCGACGCGGGAGCCGGGTCGCTGGATCCTGAGACCAGCAGGCTCGTGGCAGCCCGGGTCCTCGTAGAGGTCGAGGCTGTCACGTCGCGTTACGGCGCAACGGTCGCGCAAGCGGGCCAATCGCCGCTCGCGCTGTTCGGCGTGCCGGCGGTGCACGAGGACGACGCGGTGCGGGCCGTCCGGGCGGCGGTGGAGCTACGAGGACGGCTCACCGCCGTGGGCGACGAGCTGGAGCGCGACCTTGGGGTGCGACTCGTCGCTGCATTCGGCATCGCCTCCGGCGACGTGCTCGTCCGGCAGACGGAGCAGGACGGCTCGCTCGTCGCAGGCGACACGGCGATCCGCGCCGCGAGGCTTGCGGCAACTGCGGGCGGCATCCTCGTGGATGAGGCCACCCGCCGGGCGGTCGACGGTGCGGTCGAGCTCGAGCAAGCAGGCGGCAGCTCGCGGCGCAGCGGCGACGCCCCTTCGTGGTCCGTTGTCGCTGTCGCGCCCGAGGCGGTCGCCGTCGGGCGGCGTCGCGACGGGGTCGTGCTCGGGAGGGCTCTCGAGCTCGCCCAGCTGCGGCAGGCGTACGAGCGCGCCGTCGGCGAGCGCTCGGCCTATCTGTTCACGGTGCTCGGGTCGGCGGGGATCGGCAAGTCGTCGCTGCTGCGCGAGTTCGTCTCCGGGTTCGACGCGAGTACGCGCGTCCTCTCCGGCCGCTGCGTCCCGTACGGCGACGGGATCACGTTCTGGCCGCTCGCCGAGGTCATCCGGCAGGCCGCGTCCGAAACGAGTCCGGAGGCGATTCGAGAGCTTCTGGGAGACGCTGCCGACGCGGATACGATCGCGGAGCGGCTCGCCGGCGCGGTCGGTGCGGGCGACCCGAAGGCCGGCTCCGACGCGACGTTCTGGGCGGTCCGGAAGCTGTTCGAGCAGCTCGCCGGCGAGCGCCCGCTGGTCCTCGTCTTCGACGACGTTCACTGGGCCGAGCCCATGTTCCTGGATCTGATCGAGCACGTCGCGGACTGGTCCCGCGCGGCTCCGATGCTCGTCGTCTGTCTCGCTCGCCCGGAGCTGCTGGAGGAGCGACCGGGGTGGGCCGGCGGCAAGACGAACGCAACGTCGATCTTGCTCGGGCCGCTGAGCGAGAGCGACTCGAGCCGGCTCGTCGAGCTCCGGTTTCCGAGCGAGGTGCTCGGCGGCGGCGCCCGGGAGCGGATCCTCGACGCGGCCGAGGGCAATCCGCTCTTCATCGAGCAGCTCGGCGCCATGCTCGCCGAGGTGGGCGAGTCCGCGCTCGGGGGCCCGCTGCCGCAGACGATCCAGGCGCTCCTCACGGCCCGCCTCGACCGCCTCTCGCCGCTGCTGCGAGAAGTGATCGATCGTGCGGCGGTGATCGGGCGGGACTTCACGACGAGCGCAGTCGTCGAGCTCCACCCCGACGCTGCCCGGCCCGAGGTCCCGGGCGCGCTGAGCGCCCTCGTCGGCAAGTTGCTGCTCCAGCCCGGGCGCTCCATGTTCGCCGGCGAGGAGGCCTACCGCTTCCAGCACCAGCTCGTGCGCGACGTGGCGTACGCGTCGGTCCCGAAGGGGCTGCGCGCGGAACTGCACGAATGCTTCGCGGATTGGCTCGAACGGACCGTCGAGGGACGGGACGCCGAATACCAGGAGATCCTCGGCTACCACGTCGAGCAGGCGTTCCTCTACCGAGCGGAGCTCGGGCTCCCCGGCCAGGACGAGCTGGGGGCGCGGGCGGGTGCGCTGCTCTTCGGGGCGGGACGGCGTGCCGCCACACGGGGCGACGTCAGGGCAGCGGTCGGGCTGCTCTCCCGCGCCGTCGCCGTGACTTCGACGGACAGTTCGTCCCGGGCCGACTTCTTGACGGAGCTTGCGGAGGCGCTGCGGGAGTGCGGTGACTTCTCGCGGGCCGACCGGGTGCTCGCCGAGGCGCTCGCACTCGCGGCCTCGCGCGCCGATCGCGCCGTGGAGGCGCAGGCGAGGATCGCCCGGCTGCGCGTGCAGCTGTCAACGAACCAGGAGCTCGGCCCGCGGGAGGTCGAAGGCGTTGTCAGCGCCGCGATCGACGTCCTCACGGAGCTCGGTGACGAGCGCCGTTTGGCGAAGGCCTGGTTCCTGCGCGCCTGGCTCGAATGGCTCGGTTGCCGGGCGATGGCGGCGGCCGAGTCGTCGCGACGAGCGGCGGCCCACGCCGAGCGGGCCGGCGACGAGCGTGGCCAGGCGCAGGCGCTTCATCTTCTTGTCGGCGCTGACCTGTTCGGGCCGACACCCGTCTCCGTCGCGCGTGCCCACTGCGAGGAGGTGATGCGGATGCTGCCGGGGCAGCGTCGCATCGAAGCCTCCGCGGCCCGCGCGCTGGCAGGTCTCTCCGCGATGGCCGGGCGCTTCGACGAAGCTCTCGGCCTGCTCGAGCGCGATCGGGAGATCCTCGAAGATCTTGGCCTCCGCGTCGCTGCCGCGAGCGCCGCAGAGATCGCCGGGTCGGTGGAGCTCCTCCGCGGGGACCCCGTTGCGGCCGAGCGCGAGCTGCGCCGCGGCTACGAGGCGTTCGAGAAGATGGGTGAGCTGGCGAACCTCTCGACGCTGGCGGCCATGCTCGCGCAGGCGCTGTACGCGCAGGGCCGCGACGAGGAGGCGCTGCGCCTGACCGAGACGAGTGAAGCAGCCGCGGCGGAGGAGGATCTGCACACACAGGTCCAGTGGCGAGCGGCGCGCGCCAAGGTGCTGGCGCGCGCCGGGCAACTCGAAGAGGCGGTGGCGCTCGCTCGGGGGGCGGTCGAGCTGGGCGGCCGTACGGACTTCCTCGTCATGCGCGGGAACGCGGCCCTGGACCTGGCGGAGGTCCTGCTGCTGGCCGGCCGCGCGGATGAGTCGGTAGCCGCGGCGCGGGAGGCGGTGGCGCTCTACGAGCGCAAGGGCGCCTCTCAGGCCGTTACGGCCGCTCGTCGCCTCATGGGGCGTAGGGGGCCTAGTGGCCGTCGGTCCAGCTCACGATAGCCCCCCTTCGCTTCGACTCGGACCTGTGACTGACGGCATGCGACGACGTTGACAGAAGGCGCTGAAGGAATCCTTGAAGTCCGCTGAAGGCAGCCCGCAGCAGCCTTTTGGGGAGTCTTCGCTTGAATAATCAGTCCTTATGTGACAGATAACGAGTTATGTGGTAGATTGCCGCGGGTCGTGGCGGAATCCATGCTCTTTGACGTGCTCGTCGTCGGCAGCGGTGCAGCCGGACTCGCTGCCGCCGTCAGCGCTGAGCGTGCGGGCGCGCGCGTTGGCCTTGTCGCCAAAGGGTCGATTCAGGGCTGCAACTCGGCCAAGGCGCAGGGCGGGATCCAGGCCGCCTTTGCCGACGACGACTCGCCCGAGATCCACGCCGCCGACGTCGTCAAGAGCTCGCACGAGACCGCCGACCCACGGCTCGTCGAGGTTCTGACCTCCGAGGCACCGGCGGCGATCCACTGGCTCGAGGAGCTTGGGGTCTCTTTTACGCGCGAGAACGGCGGCTACCGTCTTGCACGCTGTGGTGGCGCGACTCGGCGGCGCTTGCTCCAGGTCGGCGACCGCACCGGCCACGCGATCACCAAGGCGCTCCGCGAGGCCTACGCGGCGTCGTCGGGAGCGCTCTTCGAGCACCACGCGCTCGCCGCGCTCGAGCCGGGAGACGGCTCGTGGGAGGTCACGTGCGAGACGAAGGGCGGGACCGCATCGCTGGCTGCGGCCACGGTCGTCCTCGCCGCCGGGGGCCGTTGCTTCGCGGAGGCGCAGGCGCGCGGCGAGTTCTCGACGAACCATCCCGGCGCGACCGGTGAGGTCACACGAATCGCCCTTGACGTGGGTGCCGAGGCACGCGACCTCGACGCGCTCCAGTACCACCCGAACGGCGGCGCCTGGCCCGGCACGATGCAGGGCTACTCCATCCCGGAGACGACGCGCGCGTACGGTGCGGTGCTCCTGAACGCCGACCGCGAGGAGTTCACGGATTCGCTCGGCCCGCGCGACGCTGTCGCCCAGGCGATCGTGGACGAGGTGGCCGCCGGGCGCGGTGTCGAGACCCCCGAAGGTCGCCCGGCCGTCTGGCTCGATACGACACGTATCCCCGCCGGCGATGCCGAGATCTCCCTTCCCTACATGCTGCGCCGCTACCGGGCGGCCGGGATCGACCCACTCGCGGAGCCGATCTACACGTACCCGGTCCTGCACTACCAAAATGGCGGGCTCGTGATCGACACGGCCTCCGCCACGACACTCGAGGGCCTGTATGCCTGCGGCGAGATCGCGGGTGGCACCCACGGGCGCAACCGGATGATGGGCAATTCGCTGCTCGAGTGCTGCGTCTTCGGACGCCGCGCGGGCCGGGCGGCGGCAGAGAAAGCGAGAGGATGACGACACTTACAGCAACCGATCTCGCCAAGGCCGTCGAGGACGCAGCCGCGCACCTCTACGTCTGGGCGCTGAAGGACATCCCGCAGGACCTGCGCGACGCTCTCGCGGGCGCAGCGGAGCGGGAGACCTCGGTCACGGGACAGCGTGTCCTGCAGACGATCTTGAAGAACGTCGGCATCGCCGACGAGCAGCGCAACCTCGTCTGCCAGGACACCGGGATCGCCGTGTACACCTGCCGCGTCGGCGAGCACTTCCCGCTCCACCCGGCGCGGATCTACACCGCGCTGCGCAACGGCACCGAGCGGGCGACCCTCGAGCACCCGCTGCGCTCGAACACCGTGCACACGATCACGCGCGAGAACACGGGCGCGAACGTCGGCTATCGCGTCCCGATCGTGCACTGGGAGTTCATCCCGGACTGGGACGGGCTCGACGTCAAGTGCGTGCCCAAGGGATCCGGCTCGGAGAACATGAGCTTCCTGAAGATGTGCGTTCCCGCCGACGGTGTCAGCGGGATCAAGAAATTCGTCCTGGAGTCGATCGTGGATGCGGGAGGGAAGCCGTGCCCGCCGGGGATCGTCGGCGTCGGCATCGGGGGCTCGGCCGACTACGCGATGTACCTCGCCAAGGAGGCGATCGCCCGCCCCGTCGGTACGCGCAACGCCGACCCGATCGTCGCCGAGCTCGAGGACGAGCTCTACGGCCTCCTGAACGAGACGGGCATCGGCCCGATGGGTCTCGGCGGCGACGTGACCGTGCTGCAGTGCCACATCGAGCACGCCGACACGCACATGACCCTCAACCCCGTCGCGGTCAACTACCAGTGCTGGGCGGCCCGCCGCGCCTCGGCGCACATCGGTCCCGACGGCACCGTCGACTTCGACCGGGAGTATTAGTCCCATGGCCCACCACACAGTCACCTTCCCGATCACCGACCCGGCGGAGATCCTGAAGCTGCGGGCCGGCGACGAGGTCACCGTTCAGGGGCACATCATCGGCATCCGTGACCGTACCCAGATCAGGATCTTCGATGAGGGCGTCGCTCCGCCCATGGATCTCGCGGGCGCGTTCCTGCTGCACACCGCGCCCGGGGTGCGCAAGCTCGGCCCCGGCCGCTACGAGAAGGTCTGCATCGGCACGACGACGAGTGCGCGCATGGTGCGCTTCACCGAGGGGCTCGGCTCCCAGTACGCGGTCCGCGCGATCTGCGGCAAGGGCGGCTTCCCGGACGAGGCGATCGAGCCGATGGCGCGGCTCGGGATGGTCTACTTGGCGATCGTCGGTGGGGCTGCAGCGCTCGAGACGACCCAGATCGAGGAGATCGAGGAGGTCGCCTGGGAGGAGCTGATGCCCGAGTGCCTCTGGAAATTCCGCGTCAAGGACTTCGGCCCGCTGATCGTCGGCATCGACGCGCACGGGAACTCGCTCTACCGGGACGTCCAGGCGGCGGCCCGCAAGAAGCTGGAGGAGCTCTATGCCAGGCTTTGAGGACGGCTTCCTCGATCTGCCCAAGCGCGCCGGCAAGCCACGCACCGCCGGCCTGACACACGTGATCGACAAGGGCATGAACCTCCGCGACATCGAGGGCATGTTCGACACCGCGGGCGAGTTCGTGGACATCGTCAAGTTCGGCTGGGGAACGTCGTACGTCACGAACAACCTCGAAAAGAAGATCGCCCTCTACAGGTCGTTCGCGACGCCGATCGTTTGCGGCGGCACGCTCTTCGAGGCGGTCTACGCCCTCGGCAAGCTCGACGGCTTCAAGGCGTGGCTCCTGCACAACCGCTTCTCTCACGTCGAGATCTCCGACGGCACGCTCGACATCCCGCGCGAGCGGAAGCTCGAGCTGATCGCGGAGTTCGCCCGCGACTTCACCGTCCTCTCGGAGGTCGGATCGAAAGACGCCGACGCGATCTTCGCCCCCTACCAGTGGGTCGAGTGGATCAAGGAGGAGCTTGCCGCCGGCGCCTGGAAGGTGATCACGGAGGGCCGTGAGGGCGGTACAGCCGGGATCTACCGGCCGACGGGTGAGATGCGCACCGGTCTCGTGGACGAGATCGCGCACGAGGTCGACATCGCCGACCTGATCTTCGAGGCACCGACGAAAGGCTCGCAGGCGTGGTTCGTCACGCACTTCGGGCCCGAGGTCAACCTCGGCAACATCCCGCCCGACGAGGTGATTCCGCTCGAGACACTTCGTCTCGGCCTGCGGGGCGACACGCTGAGGGAGATCCTGCTGTCCGAGAAGGCACCCAGCTCGTGACCGCCACCTTCGACACGATCACAGCGCTCGCGGCCGAGGACGGCGGGGAGCAGCTCGGCGCCGAGGATCTTCTGCGCACCCTGCTCGAGGTATTCGGGGACCGGGTCGCTCTCGCCTGCTCCTTCCAGAAGGAGGAGGCGGTGCTGCTCGACATGATGTTCGCGATCGAGCCGCGGGCTCGCGTCTTCGCCCTCGACACGCACGTGCTCTTCCCGGAGACGTACGCCGTCTGGCGGGACGTCGAGAGACGCTACGGGGCGACGATCGAGGTCTTCCAGGGCCCGTCGCTCGGCCTGCAGGCGGCCGTCCACGGCGACGAGCTCTGGAAGAGCAACCCGACGCTCTGCTGCGCGGTCCGCAAGGTCGAGCCGCTCGTGCGGGCGCTCTCCGGCCTCGACGCCTGGATCACCGGCGTTCATCGCGACCAGTCGCCGACCCGCGCGGGCGCGCCGAAGCTCGGCTGGGACGAGGCCCACGAGCTCTGGAAGGCGAACCCGCTCGCCGACTGGACCGACGAGCGCATCTGGGCCTACGTCCGCGAACGGGATCTCCCCTACAACCAGCTCCACGACCGGGGCTACTCGTCGATCGGCTGCACGCACTGCACGCTCCCGGGTGGCGGGCGCGACGGTCGTTGGGCGGGCAGCGACAAGACCGAGTGCGGGCTCCACGTGGAGGGCGCATGACCTCGCCGCGTCAGGGTTTCGTGGTCTGGCTGACGGGACTCTCGTGCTCCGGCAAGACGACGCTCGGGCGCCTCGTGGCTGCCGAGCTCGATCGGCGCGGGCGCCTCGTGGACAGCCTCGACGGGGATGCGGTTCGGACGCACCTCTCGACCGGTCTCGGCTTCTCGCGCGAGGACCGTGACACGAACGTCGAGCGGGTCGCCTGGGTCGCTTCGCGGCTCTCTCGGGCCGGCGCGGCCGTGGTCGTGACGCTCATCTCTCCGTACGAGGCGGCGCGCAGCCGTGCTCGAGCGACCGTCGAGGAGCACACGCCGTTCGTGGAGGTGCACGTCGCGACGCCGCTGGCGGTGTGCGTGGGCCGTGACGACCGAGGGCTCTACGCGAGGGCGCTCGCCGGGGAGATCGCGAACTTCACCGGTATCGACGACCCCTACGAGGAGCCCGTCGCTCCCGAGCTGCGGCTCGATACCGACGGCGAGTCGCCCGAGGCCTCCGCGCAGCGGATCCTTGCCCGCCTCGAGGAGCTCGGCCTCATCTCCGAGGAGCCCGTCGTATGAGTGCCGTCGGGCCGGCCGTGCACCTGTCCCACCTCGATGAGCTCGAGGCGGAGGCGGTGCACATCATGCGCGAGGTCGCAGCCGAGCTCGAGCGGCCGGTGCTGCTCTTCTCCGGCGGCAAGGACTCGATCGTGCTCCTGCGTCTGGCCGAAAAGGCCTTCCGACCGGGCAAGTTCCCGTTCCCGGTGATGCACGTGGACACCGGCCACAACTTCCCCGAGGTGCTCGAGTTCCGCGACCGGCGCGTCGCGGAGCTCGACGAGAGGCTGCTCGTCGCGTCCGTCCAGGAGTCGATCGATCGCGGCCGCGTCGTCGAGGAGACAGGTCCGCGCGCGTCGCGCAACCAGCTCCAGACGACGACGCTGCTCGACGCGATCGAGGCGCATCGTTTCGACGCCGCGATCGGCGGAGCCCGCCGCGACGAGGAGCGAGCGCGCGCAAAGGAGCGCATCTTCTCGTTCCGCGACGAGTTCGGGCAGTGGAATCCCCGCGTCCAGCGTCCCGAGCTCTGGAACCTCTACAACGCGCGCATCCGGCGCGGCGAGCACGTCCGCGTCTTCCCGATCTCGAACTGGACGGAGCTCGACGTGTGGCAGTACATCGCCCGCGAGGACCTCGAGCTGCCTCCGATCTACTTCTCCCACGAGCGTGAGGTCTTCCGGCGCGACGGCATGCTCTACGCCGTCAGCCCGTACGTCGAGAGGCTTCCGAGTGAGGACCCGTTCGTCGCGTCGGTGCGCTTCCGGACGGTGGGGGACATGTCGTGCACCGGCGCCGTCGAGTCGCGGGCGCACCGGCTCGAGGACGTCGTCGCCGAGATCGCCGCGACGCGGGTCACCGAACGCGGCGAGACCCGCGCGGACGACCGCGCGTCGGAGGCTGCGATGGAGGACAGGAAACGTGTCGGTTACTTCTGAGCAGCTCTCGTCGACCGACCTGCTCCGCCTGGTGACCGCAGGGTCGGTGGACGACGGCAAGAGCACGCTCATCGGCCGTCTGCTCTACGACTCGAAGCAGATCATGGTCGATCAGCTCCAACACATCGAGGAGACGAGCCTGCGCCGGGGCGACGGCTACGTCAACCTCGCTCTGCTCACTGATGGTCTCCGCGCCGAGCGTGAGCAGGGGATCACGATCGATGTCGCCTACCGGTCGTTCGTCACGCCTCGCCGCCGCTTCCAGCTCGCCGACGCTCCGGGCCACGTCCAGTACACGCGCAACATGGTCACGGGCGCCTCGACCGCAGACCTCGCCATCATCCTCCTGGACGCGAGAAAGGGCGTGGTCGAGCAAACGCGCCGGCACTCCTACATCGCGGCGATCCTCGACATCCCGCACGTCGTCGTCGCCGTCAACAAGATGGACCTCGTCGGCTTCTCGGAAGAGCGCTTCCGCGAGATCCAGGCCGAGCTGCAGGATGCCTCGACCCGGCTCGGGCTCAAGGACGTCCGGGCCATCCCGATGTCGGCTCTGCGGGGCGACAACGTCGTCGACGGCAGCGAGGCGATGCCCTGGTACGAGGGCCCGACGCTGCTCGAGCACCTCGAGAACGTCGAGCTTGCAGGCGACCGGAACCTCGACGACCGGCGTCTCGCCGTGCAATGGGTGATTCGCCCGATCTCGGAGGAGCACCCCGACTATCGCGGCTACGCCGGCCAGGTGGCGGGCGGCACGTGGCGGGCGGGCGACGAGGTGGTCGTGCTTCCGTCCGGCGGGCGCTCGCGGGTGCTCGCTGTCGAAACCTCGAACGGGCCGCTTGACGCGGCAGTGCCGCCGATGTCGGTCACGATCCGGCTCGAGGACGACCTCGACGTGAGCCGCGGCGACATGCTCGCGGATCCCGAGCGCGCGCCGATCGTCGCCCGGGAGCTCGAGGCGACGCTGTGCTGGATGAGCGAGCGCCCACTGCTGCCCGGCTCGCGCGTCATCGTCAAGCACACGACGCGCACCGTCCGCGCGATCGTGGGCGAACTCCTGTCCGTGGTGGACATCCACACGCTCGAGGACGTTCCCTCGCCGGCGCAGCTCCAGCTGAACGACATCGCGCGCGTCTTGCTGCGGCTCGCGGAGCCGCTGGCCGTCGATCCCTACGCGGCGAACCGTGCGACCGGCGCCTTCATCCTCATCGACGAGGCCGGGAACGACACGGTCGGTGCTGGAATGGTCGTGCGCGCCTCGTGACCTGGGAGCTCTCGGTCGCGGGTCTCTTCATCGGGCTGCTCGTCGGGATGACCGGAATGGGGGGCGGCTCGCTCATGACGCCGATGCTCGTGCTGCTCTTCGGCTTCAAGCCGACGACCGCGATCGGCACAGACATCCTCCACGGCGCGATCTTCAAGTCGTTCGGCGCCGTGCGGCACCGCCAGCTCGGCAACGTGCACGCGCGGATGACGCTCTGGATGCTGCTCGGCTCGGCGCCGACCTCGCTCGCCGGCGTCGCGCTCGCGACGTGGCTCAAGCACCGCTACGGGGACGGCTTCGAGGACACGGCACAGCAGATCCTCGGCGTGGCGCTCGTGGCCGGCGGCATCGGGTTCCTCGTCAAGGCGTTCCTGCGTTCGAAAGGGAACGACGCGCCGTTCCTGATGCGTCGGCGCGACAAGGGGACGGCCCTCGCCCTGGGCCTCGTCGGTGGGTTCATCGTCGGACTGACGTCGGTCGGCTCGGGCACGTTCTTCGGGCTCGTCATGCTGCTCGTCTTTCCGCTGACTGCGGCGAAGATCGTGGGCACGGACATCTTTCACGCCGCGGCGCTGCTCTGGGTCGCCGGCGCGGGGCACCTCGCGGCAGGCAACGTCGACCTCGGTGCCACGGGCTGGCTCCTGATCGGCTCGATCCCCGGCGTCCTGGCAGGCACCCACTTCACGGTGCACCTGCCGGAGCGTGCACTCCGTGTCGCGCTCGCTCTGACGCTCGCCCTGGCCGGCGTCAAGCTGCTCGACCCGCCCGGTGCAAACGGGATCGTGATCGGAGTGGCTGGCGCGGCGCTCGTGGTCGGACTGCTCGCGCTCGCCCGGAGGGCTGTCCGGCGGCGGCCCGCTACGGCCGCGGCGGCAGCGGACACGCGACGAACGCCCGCCCCGTGAGCACGTAGCCGAGCTTGAACGCCTCGCAGCCGGCACAGAAGCCGGTCGCTGCGGCGAGCAGCGCGAGTGCGGCGACCGTGCCGCCTAGGACGCTGCCGAGCGTGTCCAGTCCACCGACGTAGGCCGACGTCGCAGCTGCGAGGAAGACGGCGCCGACCAGGTTCGCGAAGCGCGGGGGGCGGGAGTCCTCGAGCTGGCCCTCGCCCAAGATCCGCTGCACGACCTCGTAGTAGACGACGCACGGGATGCAGTAGCGGCGTCCGAGCGTGAGGCCGACCGCCAGTTGGGCACCGAGCGCCGCCAGCAGCCACCACGGGCCGACCGTGACGGCAACGGCCGAGAGGAGGCCGACGACGAGCTGATTGAAGCGCGGTGCTCGCGCGTCGATCACGGCGGTGTCGCGATAGGGGTGGGCGGCTCGAGGCGACTTCATTTCGGAAAGTAATACCAGATCGAGCGTGCTCGCGGTGGCGCGGCGGGGTGGCGACTAGAATCGGCCGGCCTTGGCGCGCTTCGCCTCGACCCTCCTCGTTGTTGCCCTGCTCGTTGCGACAGCGGCGGCGTTCGCCCTCACCGAGGGGCTGAAGCTCGAGCAGAGCCCCATCCTCGGCACCCGCGTCCCCACGAAGGTCTTCTCGCCGTTGCGCGGCGCGGCGGAGATCTCGTTCCGGCTACGCAAGGCCGACACGGTGCGGGTTTCGATGGTGGACGCGGGCGGCGATGTCGTGCGCACCGTTGTGGACGAGGAGTACGGGAAAGGCCGCGTCACGGTCGCATGGGACGGTCGCGACGACGCCGGAAGCATCGTCCCGGAGGGCTCCTTCAAGCCGCGGGTCCACCTGACTGCGGCCCGGCGGACGATCGAGCTGCCGAACCCGATTCGCGTTGACGTCTCTCCGCCGAAGGTGGTGGACTCCGCCGTGTTTCCAAGCACGTTCTCCCCGGACGGCGACGGGCGCGGCGACCGCGTCACCGTTCGCCTGCGCGTGAACGAGCCGGCGAGGGCCCTGCTCTTCGTGAACGGGAAGCGCCGCGTGGAGACACGCTTCGCGCGACCCCAGAGCGTCCTCCAGTGGTACGGGATCGTCAACGGCAAGCCGTTGCGTCCGGGAACGTATGCACTCTCGCTGCGCGCGGTCGACCAGGCCGGCATCGTCGGTGACGCGGTGGCGCTTGGCGCGGTGCGCATCCGCTATGTCTCGCTCCCCGAGGAAGCGGTGAGGACGGTCGCCAAGGCGCGCTTCCGCGTTCACGTGGAGGCCGATGCCCGC
Organism: uncultured Gaiellales bacterium; assembly: GCA_964351025.1. Taxonomy (GTDB): domain Bacteria; phylum Actinomycetota; class Thermoleophilia; order Gaiellales; family Gaiellaceae; genus CAYGLV01. Next base: position 17,365 of record CAYGLV010000017.1, read on the forward strand.
ACCGTTGCGTGGCGTTTCGCGGGCGGCTCCGGGGTCTCCGAGCCGGGCCTCCTCGCTCTACGCGCGCCGCGGGAACCCGGGGAGTACACGCTCTACGTGTCGGTCGGCGGTCACGCGGCGAAGGCGTCCGTGACGGTGGAGCCGCGTGGTTGAGCTTGCACGCTTCGGCGGCGCACTCGGCTGCGTCGGGCTCGCGCTTCTGCTCACCGCCTCGCGCCGCGACCTGCGCCTCGCGGGGCTCGGTGCGTGGACTTTCGGCGCCGCCCTCCTCGCGGCCTACCTCGCGCCGGCCGGCCTCGGGCTCGAGCTAGCGGCGGCCGGGGCGGGCGGGCTTGTGCTCGCGGCACTCGGCGCCGGCGGCCTGCTCCGCTGGCCATGGGCGCTGGCGTTCGCCACGCTGGCGTGCGTTCCGGTGCGGATCCCTGTCACGATCGGCTCCGAGGAGGCGAACCTGCTGCTTCCGCTCTACGGCGTTGCGGGTGCCTTCGCCGTGGCCCTTGCGTGGGAACTGCTGCGCGGCGAGGAGCGCGCGCGGGAGCTCGGCGGGCTCGCCTGGCCACTCGCCTCGCTCGTCGCGTGGCTGGGGCTGACGCTGCTCTGGAGCGACGACGTGCGCCGGGGCTCGATCTTCCTGCTTGCCTTCGTGCTTCCCTTCGGCCTGCTCGCGCTCGGCTTCGCGCGTCTGCCGTGGCACGCACGCCGGCTCTCGCAACTCCTTGCCGCGCTCGTCGCGCTCGCGGTCGCATTCTCTACGGTCGGCGTCTACCAGTGGCTGACCCGCGACGTCTTCTGGAACCCGAAGGTGATTGTCGGCAACGCGTACGCGCCGTTCTACCGGGTCAACTCGGTGTTCTGGGACCCGTCCATCTTCGGCCGCTTTCTGGTCGTCGCGATCCTTGGCTGCCTCGCGCTCGTCTTGCTCGGCGCGCGCGGGCGAACGCTCGTCGTGCTCGTCGGGGCCATCGCCGTCAGCTGGGCGGGGCTCCTCTTCTCGTTCTCACAGTCGAGCTTTGCGGCGCTGATCGCGGGCACGCTTGCAGCCGCGGTGATCGTCTGGCGCAGACGGGCTGCGGCGTCGGTCGTCCTCGTCTCCGCGGCCCTGCTCGCCGTCGGCCTGGCCACGCCGCAGGTGCGCGGCTCGCTGCTGCAGGAGTCCAGGGCGGGGCTGAACAAGGCCACCAGCGGACGTGCCGGGCTCGTCTCCAACGGGCTCAGGATCGCGCTCGACCATCCGGTGGCGGGCGTCGGCGTCGGCGGGTTCAGGCGCGCCTACGCCGAGCGGACGGGTCTGAAGGGAGGCGAGCCGAAGAAGGCCGCCTCGCACTCGACGCCGGTGACGGTGGTCGCCGAGGCGGGCATCCCGGGGCTCGCGCTGCTCGTGTGGGTCGCCCTGGCGGCTCTTGTGCCGGCGCTGCGCGGGATGCGCCGGACCGATGTGGCTCGCGCGTCCCTCGTCGTTGGCCTTACGCTAGGCGCCATCGCGGTGCACAGCATCTTCTACAACGCGCTCTTCGAGGATCCCACGACGTGGGCACTCGTCGGCCTGGCCGCGCTCGTGGCCGCGCGGCGGCGGGAGGAGGGGACGTGATCGACACCTGGAAGCGCGTGCTCGTGCTGGCGCCGCACACCGACGACGGCGAGTTCGGCTGCGGCGGCACGATGGCGCGCCTCGTCGAGGCCGGTTGCGAGGTGCGCTACGTCGCATTCTCGATCGCCACGCGCTCGCTGCCGGCCGGTTTCGCCCCGGACACGCTCGCGCGCGAGGTGCGTGAGGCCACAGCCGAGCTGGGCATTCCCGAAAGCCTCTTGACGGTGCACGACTTCGACGTCCGCACGTTCCCGGAGCGACGGCAGGAAATCCTCGAACTGCTCGTCGCTCTCTGGGACGAGTATCGGCCCGATGCCGTCCTCCAGCCCTCACATCACGACGTCCACCAAGACCACCAGACGATCGCCCAGGAGGGCCTGCGCGCCTTCAAGCGGACGACGGTGCTCGGCTACGAGATCCCGTGGAACAACTTCGAGTTCTCGTACGGCGCGTACGTCTCGCTGGAGAAGCGGCACCTGGAGAAGAAGGTCGCCGCGCTCGACAAGTACGCGTCGCAGCAGCACCGTCGCTACGCGAACGCAGAGTACGTCTGGAACCTCGCCCGCGTTCACGGCATCAACGTGAGCCGCGAGTACGCCGAGGTCTTCCAGGTGTACCGCGTCGTCGCGTAGGCCGGCTACCGCGGCAGCTACCCTCCGGCGGTGGACGTCGACCTCCTCAGAGCCCTGAACGACTTCGCGGCGGCGCACGACGGCGTCGAGGACACGGTGACGGCCTACGTCGGCTTCTCCGTGCTCCTCTTCGCCGGATTGCTCGCGGTGCTGTTCTTCGTCGTCCGTGGCAGCCGGCGGCTGCAGGGGCCGCGCGCCGCAGTCGCGGCTGGGGCGAGCGCGGCGCTCGCACTCGGGGTCGCCCAGGTCATCTCGCATCTCGTCGAGCGCCCGCGGCCCTACGCGGGACACGCAATCCACCTCTTCGTTGCGCGTTCAGCCGACGCCTCGTTCCCGAGCGACCACGCCACGGCGGCCTTTGCGATCGCGGTCGCCATCTGGTTGCGCAGCCGGCGGCTCGGCTGGGTGGCGCTCGTCTTCGCCGCCGCGCTCGCGGTCGGCCGCGTCGTCGTCGGAGCGCACTACCCGAGTGACGTCGCCGCCGGCGCGGCGCTTGGTTCTGCCGCCGCGCTCGCGCTGTGGGCCCCGCCGCTGCGGCGGCAGCTCGACCGGATCTCGGACGCGTGGACGCAGGCCTGGAGTGGTGCGCTGCGCGCCGGTTGGCGCGCTGCCGGCCGCGGGTAGCGACGAAGACTGCTCAGGTGCGACGGGCGACGAGCCGCCGCAGCCTCGCTCGCTCGGCGGGCAGGTAGAAGCCCAGCGGCGCCAGCGCGAGCGGATAGACCGCAGTGAGGACGAGCGCGAGCGGCAGGCCCGCGTCGAGAAGCTTGCCCGCGACGACGAGAGCACCGGCGGTGCCGACCGCCGTCGCCGCGCGCCGCCACTGGTAGGGCACCGGGTAGACGCGCTGCGACCACCAGGCCATGCCCACGAACATGAGCGTGTAGGCGGCGACCGTTGCGATCGCGGCGCCCATCATCCCGTACGGCGGTATCAATGTGAGATTGAGGGCCACGTTGAGCGCTGCCGCCGCACCGGTGATCGTCCAGTTGAACTGCGTCCGTTTGGCCCGGCCGACCCCGATCGAGATGACGATGTAGCCGCCGAATGCGACGGCGGCGAACGCGAGCGGTCCGACGACACGGGACGACTCGTGGAACTCCGGCGCTGTCAGCCCTTGCACGAGCCACGGCGAGAGGAGCCCGAGCGCGGCGGCGAGCCAGGAGGAGACGACGAGCAAGTAGGTGAGCACGAATCCGTAGGTGCGCTTCGCCTCGTCATCGCTCTCGATCGAGTAGGCAAAGGCCGGCCAGGCGGTGCGGAACGCGGTCAGCAGCAGCACCATCGCCGAGGCGATCCGCACTCCGACCGAGTAGAGGCCGACCTCGTGCGCGCCGTCGAGCTTGACGAGAAAGAACCGGTCGCTGAAATTGGTCGCCCAGAGGAAGAGAGCTGAGGGCACGAGCGGCGCTCCGAAGCGGTTCATCTCGCGCAGGAGGTCCCGATCGAAGGTCAGCCCGAGCTGCTCGCGCCGGTAGCCGAGCAGCGCGAGGTAGACGATGAGAGTCCCGGCGAAGTTGCCGACGATCACGCCGAGCGGGCCCTGGTCGAAGGCGACGACGAGAGCGACGGTGAGGCTGACCGTGATCAGGATGTTGGCGAGGCTCGCGCAGACGAAGGCGACGGAGCGCTCCTCGACGCGAAACACGGAGCTGAGCTGTTCGTAGTTCATCTGCGCCCAGAGGCCGACAAAGGCGGCGGCGACGAGGTCGGCGTTGTCGCCGGTGCCGAAGAGGAGCCGCGAGATGGGCGCGCTCAGCGCGACGCCCGCGAGGAGGCCCGCGGTCGCGCTCGTCATCGTGAACCAGAACGACGTCCGCAGAACGGCGCGGCGGCGCTCAGGGTCAGCAGAGTCGAACGTAAAGCGAAAGAAGGCGCTCGAGATGCCGAAGCGGAGGACGATCGAGAGAACGGTGGTCGCCGCGACGAGCGTCTCGACCTTGCCGTAGTCGGCGGTCGAGAGGTAGCGCGTGTAGAGCGGCAGCAGGAGGACGGCGAGGACCCGCGAGACGAGCCCACCGAGCCCGTAGATCGCGGAGTGCTTGCCGAGCCGTCCCATCTGGGCGTCGAGCGCCATCTAGATGCGAGCGTAGAGGTCGAGCAGGCGGTCGGCGACTTGCTCGACGTCGTGCACCGCTTCGACGTAGGCGCGACTCTCGGCTCCGATCCGGCGCCGCTCGGCCGGACCGGCCGCGATCAGCTCGGCCAGGCGGGCGCGCAGCGTGTCCTTCGTCGCGTGCACGAGCGGGACGCTGATGCCAAAAGCCGCCTCGGTGCGGCGCACCGCCTCGTCGTGGAGAAAGGTCACGACCGGTTTGCCGAGCGCCATGCATTCGATCGCCAGGAGGCCGTACCACCCGGCGTTCAGCTGGTCGACGACGATGTCGGCCGCTCGGTAGCGCTCGAAGGCCTCGTCGTGGTGGAGGCCTTCGACGAGCTCGAGGTCCGCTTCCAGTCCCGCACATGCCGCGATCACGTGCTCGGTGCCCTTGCGGCCGCGGTGCGAGGGCGCGTGGACGATGAGCGGGCGCGGACGATCGGAGGGCGGCGTGGGCGCGACGGAGCGCACGTCGAAGCCAGGCGGGATCACCTCGGCCCCCGGCACCCAGCGAATCGCGTCGTAACTGCCGACCACTTCGGCATCCGCCTTCTTGCCGAACCCGAGCTGCTCGGGTGACTTGCCGCGGATGTCTGAGCCGAGGTAGTGAAAGACAGACTTCTTGCCGAAAGCACGCAGGATCGGGAACTGCAGCGTCGCCGGCACGAGCGTGAGCCCGAAGTAGAAGTGGAAGACGTCGGTGCGCGGGAGCAGGCGCGCAAGCGCTCGCCACTGGACGATCTGGCCGCGCAGAAAGCCCTCGGGCCGGTCGAGCGACCAGTCGGCCTCTGGGTGCAGCTTGTAGCGGTTGAAGACGATGAGGCGGGCGTCGACCCCGCGCCGCCGTAATGCCCGCACGTTCGTCCACGGGACGCCCGCTGTGTTGACCGGACAATGGACGACCCGGAGTGGCCGCTCAGAGGGCATGTGCGTGAGGATTTGACCTATTGGCACGATCTCGTGGCACATGCGTGACGGCTTCCCGCCTACCATGCGCATCCCCGTGGGAAGCGACCCTGAGAGGTGTTTGGGCTCAGGCGTTCCACTCGACCTGGTCGAAGTAGCGCAGCGCCGTCCGGCCGGGCCGCACGCGCGTCCGCAGGGAGGCCAGCTCCTCGTCCGAGATCTCGCCCAGCGCCCGCTTGATGCCGAGGTAGGGGAGGTTGAGGTCGTCCTGGTACACGACCGTCGAGATCCGTGGGTTGACCTCGATCACGTAGTCACCGACGAGTTGGATGTTGAAGAACCACTCGATCCCGAGCGCCTCCACGATCCGCCCTCCGAGCCCGTCCAGCCACGGGTCGTCGAGCGTGACGAAGTACATCGCAAGCCCCGCGCGCATAGCCTCGCGCGTCTTCGCGTGGCCGAGCACGATCCGGCGCCCGTCAGCGATGCCGTCGATCGTCCGCTCGCCGCCGGTGGCGAGCTCCATCACGAGGAGGTCGGCGCCGTCCGCGGGCAGCAGCTCGAGCGCCTCTTCGAGCCGCATCGCCGCCGAGCCCGGGCGCTCGTACAGCAACTGGTGCGCGCGATCGACCGTCGGGTCGAGGATCCGGAAGCCGCGCGAGCCCGACGAGAAAACCGGCTTGAAGCACACCGGGCGCTCGGGATAGCCGAGCTCGTGGGCCGCGGCTTCGACCCCGGCGGCGCCACTCACTCGGCGAAAGGACGGAGTGGGCACTCCGAGCTCGTGCAGGAGCGCGTAGCACTCCGCCTTGTCGTTCGAGCGCCGGATTGTCTCCGGGGAGGAGACGAGCACCTTGACGTCGCCGAAGCGGTCGCGCTGGGCGGAGAGCCCCTCGAGGTCGAACGACGATTGCGGCAGGACGGCGTCCACGCTCTCGCGCTCGCAAATCCCGAGAATCGCATCGGCGAAGCCGGGGTCGGAGCCGGCCGGGACGAGGTGAAAGGCGTCGCAGAGCAGCCGCCCGATCGAGCGCTCGGACATGTCCGTGCCGACGAGCCGGATGCGCCGCTCGCCGTTCTCGCGCAGCCCGCGCAGGAGCGCGGCTGTGCCAGGCGCCCCGGAGGCGGAGACGAGGACGGTGAGATCTCTCATGAGAGGTCGATTCTGTCTTCGGGGAGCAGCTCCAGTCGCCTCTCGCGCTCCGCGTCGAGCATCGCGCGCATCGTCTCTCCCATCGTCTCACCCGGGTACGCCCAGATCGCGGGGTGGACGAGCAGCTGCAGCCAGGGAAAGGCGCCGGCGGCGAGCTCGTCGTGGGGGCAGCCGTGGCGCCAGCGCTGGTTCGAGTCGGACCGGTACGTCGCGGGGTCGAACCACGGAGGTGCCATCACGTTGAGCGCGCCTTCGACTGGGCGCGTCATGTACTCGGAGTCTGGGTTGTGCCAGGCGAGCACAGGGTCGAAGCGGTCGTCGAAGGGTGCGTTTGGCCAGACGGCGTGCAGGCCGACGGTATGGCCGAGCTCGCGCAGGCGGGCGATCGCAGCTACACCCTCGCTGGAGGCGAGGTTGTAGAAGACCGACTCGGTCATCAAGAAGTACGTCGCCGTTGCCCCGGCCTGGGCCTCGAGCTCGGCCATGCGCAGAGCCGCGTCGAGGGAGAGGTCAACATCGTGGCGCAGGAAGAGATCGCCTGCCGCAGGCCCCGCGCCGAAGGCGGTGAAGCGGTAGCCGCCCGCCTTCGCGGCGTCGAGCAGCTCCGCGTAGTGGCCGAGATCGAAGCGGCAGCTCATTCCTCGACCTCGACATCGAGCAGCTTCGCCGCGCCCTCGGCGCGCTCGAGGGCCTCTGGGGTCGTCTGCCCGTACGCGATCACGTAGCCGCGCCTGTCGCCGTCGAGCCGTACCGGCCGGATCGTCTCCCCGACCTGAAGGTAGAGCTCGGCTTGCGCGACGCCGGGCGCTGCCGAGACGCGCTCGAGCCCGTCGACGCGTACGACCCTCCCCGTCGGCAAGGAGCCGGGCTGCGCGGTGAAGAACCGGATCACGAGCGGCTGGGTGAACTTGGGCAAAGCGATGTCGTCCGGCACGTTCTCGCCCAGCGCCTGGCGCAGCGCGATCTCCACGAGGTCCACGCCGACCGCGTGGCGAACGAGGTCGGCCATCTGCCCTCCGGGAATGCGCGCCGCCACCTCGACGACGCCGATCTCGCCGCCGTCCGAGACGATCAACTGCGGGAAGGCGATGCCGTCACGCAGGCCGAGCGCGCGCACGGCGGCCGCGGCGACCCTCTCCGCCTCGGCGAGCGTGTCGCCGTAGATCGAGGCGGGGTACACGTGGATCCAGCCGACTCCAAAGCCGATGCCGGGCGGTCGCAGCCGGTCGGAGAGCGTGAGCACGAGCGGCTCGCCGTCCCTGACGACGACGATCCCGTTCAACTCGAGGCCCTCTTGGAAGCTCTCGACGATCGCCTCGTGCGTCGGTGATTCTGCGAGCGCGGCGTGGAGGCTCCGCTCGAGGTCGCCGCCCGACTCGAGCCGAAAGACGCCGCGCTGCCCGCCGGAGTCGGCGGGCTTGAGCACAGCAGGGAGCCCCGTCGTCTCGAGGGCAGCGCGGCCCTCGCGCAGGTCGCGAACGGCGGCGAAGCGCGGCTGCGGCACGCCGGCGTCGGCGAGCGTGCGGCGCATCGCGATCTTGTGCGTCATCAGGTGCGCTGTCGGGCTACCGATTCCGGGGAGGCCGAGCGCCTCGGCCACGGCGGCGACGATCGGGACCGCGCGGTCGGCCGAGACCGTGAGGATGCCGTCCACGGCGTGGCGGCGGCCGGCCTCGATCGCTGCGGCGACGTCGGCGAAGTCCACCACCTCTGCGACGTCGGCCTCCTGCAGGCCGGGCGCGCCCTCGTTGCGGTCGATCGCCACGACGCGCAGGCCCCGCGCGCGGGCCTGGGCGATGGCGCGCCGCTGGTGGCGGCCCGCGCCGATGAAGAGAACGGTCTTCACGGCGCCCGATGCTATCGGCGCGCATCATCAGATTGAGGAATCGCCCTCCGGCTCGACACGGCCGAAGATTGAGGCATGAGGTTCTCGGCCGTCCTGTTGCTCGTCCTGCTCGCGCTCACGGTGACGACGACCGTTCAGGCGATGCGGGCGTCACCCGTCGGCACGCAGCCCGTCGGGGCCGCCGCGCAGCCGGCCGGCTGACGCTCGGGCGCGCCCCGCTAGACTCGCCGCGTGCCTCTCAGCGGCAAGCGGATCCTCATCACCGGTGGCGCCGGCTTCATCGGCACGGCGCTGGCGCGGCGGCTGGTGGACGAGAACGAGGTCGTCGCGCTGGACAACCTCCATCGGGATGCCCTCACCGGCACGGACCTCGCGGCGCATCCCAACTTCACCTTCCACGCAGCCGACGTGCTCGACGCCGACCGTGTGCGCGAGCTCGCCGTCGGCGCCACACACCTCGTCCACGCTGCGGCGATCGCGGGCGTGGACACTGTCCTCCAGAGCCCGGTGCGCACGATGCGCGTCAACGTGATCGGCACGTACAACGTGCTCGAGGCCGCGCTCGCGACCCTTGGCACCATCGAGCGCTTCCTCGATTTCTCGACGAGCGAGGTCTTCGGCACGCACGCCTACAACGTGAAAGAGGGCCAGGTCTCCACGATCGGCTCCGTCGGCGAGGCACGCTGGACGTACGCTGTCTCGAAGCTCGCGGGTGAGCACATGGCGCACGCCTACCACGACGAGCTCGGCCTCCCGACGGTGACCGTTCATCCGTTCAACGTCTACGGGCCCGGCCAGATCGGTGGCGGCGCGATCCGCGCGTTCATCGAGACGGCGCTTGCCGGGCGCGACCTGACCGTTCACGGTGACGGCTCGCAGATCCGTGCCTGGTGCTACGTCGAGGACATGATCGAGGCGCTGCTGCTCTGCCTCGAGCGGCCGGAGGCGGTCGGTCAGGCTTTCAACATCGGCAACGCCCGCTCCGCCGTCACGATCTACGACCTCGCACAGCGCGTGCAGCGGCTCTCCGGCTCCCCGGGCGAGATCGTCTTCCAGCCCCTTCATTACGCCGATGTCGAGCTGCGCATTCCGAACGTCGAGAAGGCGCGCGAGCTGCTCGGCTGGGCGGCAAAGGTCGATCTCGATGAGGGGATCGAGCGCACGATCGCCTGGTATCGCGAGAAGCTCCAGGCGTGAGCCGGATCCGCCTCGCGTGGCCTGACGTCGGGGCCGAGGAGCTCGCCGCCGTCGCCGAGGTGCTCGAGAGCGGGGCGCTGACGATGGGGACGCGAGTCCCGGCGTTCGAGGAGCTCCTGGCGGCGGCCTGCGGCGTGCCGCATGCGGTCGCCGTCTCCTCCGGCACCGCGGCCCTTCATCTCGCCGTGCTCGCACTGGGGATCGGGCCCGGCGATGAGGTCGTCGTTCCCGCCTACACCTTCCCGGCGACTGCCAACGCCGTCCAGCTCTGCGGCGCGAGAGCGGTGCTCTGCGACGTGGATCCGGAGACGTTCAACCTCGATCTCGCACGGCTGCCTGACGCGCTGTCGCCGAGAACCAAGGCCGTGCTCGCCGTGCACCTGTTTGGGCGGCCGCTCTTCTGGGAGGCCCTGGAGGCCCTCGTGCCGGACGGTGTCGCGCTCGTCGAGGACGCCGCCGGCGCGCTCGGCGCGTACCACCGCGGCCGACCGTGCGGCTCGCTCGGCGTCATGGGCTGCCTCTCCTTCCACCCCCGCAAGATCGTGACGACGGGCGAGGGCGGTGCCGTGACGACGGCGGACCCGGAGCTCGCCGCTGCCGCCCGCCGTCTCCGCCACCACGGCATCGTTTCGAGCGGCGACTTCGACATCCCGCAGCCGGGGCTCAACTACCGTCTTTCGGACATCCTGTGCGCGGTCGGCATTCCGCAGGTGCGCCGTCTCGAGGAGCTCCACGCCGCCCGAGCCCGGGTCGCCGCCGGCTACACGGAGCGGCTCGCGGACCTCGTCGAGACGCCCGCCGCCGAGGACGGCGACCGGCACGGCTGGCAGGCGTACGTCGTTCGTATCGCCCGCCGCGACGAGGCACTCACGTCGCTGCGGGCGCAGGGGATCGAGGCGCAGATCGGCACGTACGCTCTGCACCGGCTCTCGGCCTACCGCGATCGGGGAACCTTCCCGGGGGCGGACGCAGCCTTTGAGCGTGCGCTCGCGCTGCCGTTCCACTCGAGACTCTCCGACGGAGATCTCGACCGTGTCGCGGCCGCGCTCGCGGCGTTCGCCTGAGTGATCGCGAACTTCGCGTTCCGGCGGGCGCGGTGGATTCTCGCTGCGACTGCGGCGTTCGCCGCGCTCGCAGGAACGCTGGGCGGCCCCGTGGCGGGGCTGATGAAGACGAGCCCGGGTGCGAACTTCCGTGACCCCGGCTCGGAGAGCGTCGAGGCGTCCAGGCGTCTCGAGAGCTGGACCGGGGTGGATCCGGACGTCGGCCTCGTCGTCCGCGTCGAGCCGGCCCAGCGCGCCCGCGTCGAGCGGGAGCTCCGCGCGGAGCCCACGGTTGCGCTCGTCCGCCCGCTCGACGGGCGGTACCTCGTTGCGTTCTTCCGCCCGGTCGGCGCCGAGGCGCGCACGGACGGCGCCGAGCGGCTGCTCGACCGGCTCGACGGCGAGCCGGGTGTGCTGCTCGGCGGCGCGGCTGTCGCCGGCAGCCAGATCAGCGAGATCGTGCAGCGGGATCTTCTCCGCGCCGAGCTGATCGCGTTTCCGCTCTTGCTCCTGCTCTCGTTCTGGGTCTTCCGCGGGCTCGTCGCGGCTCTGCTGCCTCCGCTCGTGGGAGCGGTCTCGGTCGCCGGGACGCTGCTCTTGCTGCGTGCGCTCGTCGAGGTTACGGAGCTTTCGATCTTCGCCCTCAACCTCGTCACGGGCCTCGGGCTCGGGCTGGCGATCGACTACAGCCTGCTCGTCGTCTCTCGCTACCGGGAAGAACTGGAACGGCACGGGCCGGGGCTCGAGGCGCTGCGGGAGACGATGTCCACGGCGGGACGGACGATTCTGTTCTCGGCCCTGACGGTGTCGGCGGCACTCGCCGCACTACTCGTCTTCCCGCAGAGGTTCCTCTATTCGATGGGAATCGGCGGCATGTTGACGCCGCTGCTGGCCGCAGCGACGGCTCTCGTCGCGCTGCCGGCGGCGCTCGCTCTGCTCGGGTCGCGTGTGAACGCGCTCGCGCCCGCGCGCTGGCAGCGCCCGCCGTCGGCCGGCAACTGGGAGCGGCTTGCCAGGTTCGTCATGCGCCGGCCGCTCCTCGTCGCGGCGGCCGCCGCCGCGCTGCTCATCGCGATCGGGTCGCCGTTCCTCGGCATCCGCTTCACCGGTGTCGACGCGAGCGTGCTGCCGCGCGAGACAAGCGCCCGGCAGGTCTCGGACGCGGTTGCGCGCGACTTCGACCCGAGCCGCACGAGTCCGGTCTACATCGCCGCCGACGGGGCGACGGCGGCCGAGATGGAGATCTATCGAGCCCAGGTGCGGGAGCTGGCTCCGCGTGTGCTGGCGCCGGAGCCGTTCGGCGGCGGGCGCTGGCGGCTCCAGCTCTACACCGGGGCGAAGGCGCTCGACGATCGCAGCCGCGACGTCGTGCGCGAGATCCGGATGCTCGCCCCGCCGTTCGATGCTGCAGTCGGTGGCGCTGCGGCGTCGTTCGAGGATCAGCAGTCGAGCCTCAAGGCGCATCTCCCGTGGGCGCTCGGGCTGATCGCCGCCACGACGCTCGCGCTCCTCTTCCTGATGACCGGCTCGCTGCTCCTGCCGTTGAAGGCGCTGCTCATGAACGCGCTCACGCTCGCGGCCGCGTTCGGGCTGCTGGTGCTCGTGTTTCAAGACGGACGGCTCGAAGGGCTGCTCGGGTACACGAGCCAGGGAGCGCTCGAATCCACGCAGCCGATCCTCCTGTTCGCCGTCGCGTTCGGGCTCTCGACCGACTACGGCGTCTTCCTGCTCTCACGGATCAAGGAGCACCACGACCTCGGTGAAGCGACCGGCGAGGCCGTGGCGCACGGCCTCGAGCGCACCGGGCGGATCGTCACCGCGGCGGCTCTGCTCTTCTGCGTTGCGATCGGGACGTTTGCGACTTCGCGCATCGTCTTCATCAAGGAGTTGGCCCTCGGCATGGGAGCGGCCGTGGCGCTCGACGCGACGATCGTGCGCGCGTTGCTCGTGCCGAGCCTGATGGCGCTGCTCGGGCGCTGGAACTGGTGGGCCCCCGGCCCGCTGCGACGGCTGCATGCCCGGCTCGGACTCGGCGAGCCCGCAGCCTGAGCCGTCCGACACGTCTCGCCGGGACACGCCCAGGGTCTGACTCCTCGTACCGCCGGTGCCAGACACGGGGCGTGGCCCGCCGCGACGTGTCCAGCTCTTACGTGTCCAGGGGTCTGACCCTTGACGTTGCCGCTAGAGACGACGACGTTGCCGCTAGAGACGACGGTTCCAGTCCTCGGGGAGCTGGGGCAGGGGCCAGGCAGGGTGCGGGCGCCACTCCTCCCAGCCGTCGCAGAACGGAGGCGCCCAGGCTTCGATCAGCGCGGCGACGCGCTCGCCCTCGGCACGGATCTCGCGCGCGAGCATCGAGTCGACGGCGCCGAGCTCGACCGCAGCCGCCAGCTCGCCCTCGTCCTTCCATTCCCACGAGCGATCGGGGTCGACGCAGATGTCCAGCACGTGGTCGCGCGTGTCCATTCCGCGGTCGTGCCAGCGGTGGCGCTCCTCGAGGTTCACGTACCAGCCCCAGAATTCGCCGCCCTCGTGCCAGAAGAGCCAGATCGAGTGGGAACCGTCGAGCGGCACCAGCTTGAGGGTGCCGGCGCCACCCCATATGTCGGGCGCAGTGCTTCGGGCGCCGAGCAGCTGCTCGGCAAGCGGTACGGCCCGGAGCGGCCGGCCGTCTGCGAGCGAGGGCCTCACGATCGGCGTTCCAGCGGGCAGGTAGGCGGCGAGGTACTCGGCTCCGACGACGACGACCCGCAGCGGCCTCGCACCCTCGATGCCGCCGTTCCGGCCGAGGTAGCGCATGAGGATCTGGTCTCCGGGCCGCCAGCGCACGGGGGCGAGTGTAGGCTTTTGGGCCTGCGCATGGCCCAGACCGACGTCTTTGCGGGCCGGGAGCCCGCCTCTGAGGTAGGGCCGACGCCTGACCTCTCCGTCGTCGTCACCCTGTACAACGAGGTGGGCAGCATCGAGGAGCTGTACCGCCGAGCGGCGGCCGCGCTCGACGGGCTCGGGCGCCCCTGGGAGCTGATCTTCGTGGACGACGGCTCCGGAGACGGCACGTTCGCCGCGCTCGAGCGCCTCCATGCCGCCGACCCGCGGGTCCGCGCCGTCCGCTTCAAGCGCAATTTCGGCCAGCACCCGGCGATGCACGCGGGCCTGTCACGGGCCCGGGCCGAGATCGTGATCACGATGGACGGCGACCTCCAGAACCAGCCGGAGGACATCCCGCGTCTCGTCGCTGCTGTCGAGGCGGGCTACGACGTCGCGAGCGGGCGGCGGGCGGCTCGCCACGACTCGTGGGGCCGCACGCTGCCGTCGCGGCTCATCAACGGCATGCTCCGCCGTTTTACGGGTGCCGCTATCACCGACTTCGGCTGCGCCTTCAACGCCTACCGGCGCGGCGTCGTCGAGCCGATGCTCGGCGCAATCGGGAGGCAGAAGTTCACGAAGGCGCTTATCCTCTCGGGCGGCGCGAGCGTGATCGAGGTGGATGTCGGCCACGCCGCGCGCAGCGGGCGCTCGCGCTACTCGCCGCTGCGCCTGACGCGGCTTGCGCTACATGTGCTCGCGGGCTTCTGGCCTCAACCGGTGCAATGGGCCGGTGTCGCGCTCGGCGCCATCTGCACGGTCGTTGCTACGGCGCTCAGCATCTACGGCATCGCGTACTGGGTCGAGAACCAGGACTTTCCCGGCCCGCTCTTCGGCGGTGTCGCTGTCCTGTTCGTCCTCGGCATCCAGGGCTTCATCCTCGCGCTCGTCGGCGAGTATCTAGGCAGAATCCAGCGGGAGGTCGAAGGCAGACCTCTCTACACCATCGACAGGGAGCTCTGATTTCAGGCAGCCACGAGCAGCGAGATGCGTCCCTCGGCGGAGCCGGGCTTTGCCCGGCGGGAGCCGGAGCCGCTGATCGAGCGCAGGGAGGCGTGAAGGAGGGGGCTCGTGGGGGAACCATGGGTTCCCCCACGCTGAGAATCCAGCGGGAGGTCGAAGGCAGACCTCTCTACACCATCGACAGGGAGCTCTGATTTCAGGCAGCCACGAGCAGCGAGATGCGTCCCTCGGCGGAGCCGGGCTTTGCCCGGCGGGAGCCGGAGCCGCTGATCGAGCGCAGGGAGGCGTGAAGGAGGGGGCTCGTGGGGGAACCATGGGTTCCCCCACGCTGAGAATCCAGCGGGAGGTCGAAGGCAGACCTCTCTACACCATCGACAGGGAGCTCT
>CAYGLV010000017.1:32141-35884 GCA_964351025.1 uncultured Gaiellales bacterium
AGAATCCAGCGGGAGGTCGAAGGCAGACCTCTCTACACCATCGACAGGGAGCTCTAGGTGCGACCAAAGCGCGTTCTCGTCACCGGCGGCGCCGGGTTCATCTCGTCCAACTTCATCCGGCACATGCTGCGGGCGACGCCGTACGAGCTCGTCTCGCTCGACGCGCTCACGTACGCCGGCAACCTCGAGAACCTGGGCGACGTGATGAGCCACGAGCGGCTCTCGTTCGTCCACGGCGACATCCGTGACGTCGACCTGGTGCGGCAGGTCGTGGCCGAGGTGGACGTGATCGTCAACGCGGCCGCCGAGTCTCATGTCGAGAAGTCGATCGAGGAGGGCGCCTCCGAATTCGTGACCACGAACGTCGAGGGGACACAGATCCTGCTCGACGCGATTCGTGAGACGCCCGTCGAGCGCTTCATCCTCATCTCCTCGAGCGAGGTGTACGGGACGGCCGAACACGCGCCGATGGATGAGGAGCACCCGCTGAAGCCGCGCAGCCCGTACGCGGCGACCAAGGCGGGTGGCGACCGGCTCGCCTACAGCTACTTCGTCACGTACGGGCTCCCGGTCGTCATCGTGCGCCCCTTCAACAACTACGGGCCGCGCCAGCATCCCGAGAAGGTCGTGCCGCACTTCATCACACAGGCACTGCGGGACGAGCCGCTGCCGATCCACGGCGACGGGCACGCGAGCCGCGACTGGCTCTACGTCGACGACGACGCCGAGGCGATCGAGGCGATCATCGAGGCCGACATCGACGCGATCGCCGGCGAGGTGATCAACGTCGCGACCGGGGTGGACATCTCCGTGGCCGCGATCGCCGACCTCGTCCTCGACGCGGTCGGCAAGCCGCGTTCGCTGAAGACCTTCGTGGACGAGCGGCTGGGCCAGGTGGACCGGCACATCGGCTCGACCGAGAAGGCCGAGCGGCTCGTCGGCTGGCGCGCGCGCACGGGTTTCGAGCGCGGCCTCGAGCAGACAGTCGCCTGGTACCGCGAGAACGAGGTCTGGTGGCGGGAGATCCTGCGCCGCACAGAGCGCGTCTCCTCGTACTAGGCGCCGGACCGGCGCAGCTGGGGCTGCTCGCCGCCGCCAGGGAGCGCGGCCTCTACGTGATTGCCGCCGACCGCGACCCGTCTGCGCTCGGGTTCCCGCTCGCCGACAAGCGCGCGCTCGTGTCGACAGAGGACGAGCAGGGGATCGAGCGGCTCGCCGACGCCGAAGGCGTGGAGGGGATCGTCGCCCCGGGCATCGACTGGCCGGTCGGGATCGCGGCCCGCATCGCCGAGCGCCTCGGCCTACCGCACCCGATCGACGGTCAGACCGGCTCGCTCGTCACGTCCAAGCGTCGCCAGCGGGAGCGGCTCGCCGCCGCCGGCGTGCCCCAGCCACGCTCGCTCGTCTGCGCCGACCTCGAGGAAGGGCGCGCCGCCGCGGCCACGACCGGGTTTCCGTGCGTCGTCAAGCCCCCCGATCGTCAGGGACAGCAGGGCCTCTCGGTCGCCGCCGGGCCCGAGGAGCTCCCGGCGGCCGTGGAGGCTGCGCTCGCGGTCTCCCGCTCCGGCTCGTTCCTGATCGAGGAGCTCGTCGCGGGGCCGGAGGTGACGGTGAACGCGTTCTCGCTAGGCGGCCGCTTCGTGCCCCTGACCATCACCGACCGGCTGCTCGCGCCGGATCCCGCTTTCGGCGTGGCGCTTGCGCATGCCTGGCCGAGCACGACCGCCACGCAAGCGGCGGCCGAGGTGGCGGGCCGTGCCGCGGAGAGCCTCGGCGTGACCGACGGGCCCACGTATACCCAGCTCCGTGTCGGGCCCGACGGACCGGTTGTTGTCGAGCTGGCTGCGCGTCTCGGCGGGGGCCACGACGCGGAGCTCTGCGAGGCTGCGCTGGGCGTGCCGCTGAATGCGCTGGCGCTTGCCGCCGCGCTCGGCGAGCCGGTCGAGCTGCCAAGCAACACGGTGTTACTTGGCAGCGGAGGAGGAGCGTGCGTCGTCTTTCTCGTTCCCCCGGAGGGGACGCTGGTCGCGGTCGAGGGCGTCGAGGAGGCGCTTGCCCTCGAGGGCGTCCTCGACATCAAGCTCTACCGGCCACCCGGCTGGCGTTTTGGGCCGTTGCGGCGCGGCGGCGACCGAGCCGGGGCGGTCCTCGCGGTCGGCTCGAGCCGGGACGACGCCCTCGAACGGGCCCGCCGTGCGGCGGAGACCGTACGCTTCGTCGTCAGTGGCGACGAGACGTAACAACCGGCTCGGCTTCCAGCCGCCCGCGATCGGCGAGGAGGAGATCGCCGCCGTCGCCGAGACTCTGCGCTCCGGCTGGCTGACCACAGGCCCGCGCTCGGCCGAGCTCGAGCGACGCATGGCGGAATACCTCGAGGCCGACCACGTCCTTGCGGTCGCCTCTGGCACCGCGGCGATGCATCTCGCGGTCGTCGCGCTCGGGATCGGCCCCGGCGATGAGGTGATCACGAGCCCGATCACCTGGCCTGCGACTGCGAACGTGATCGTTCACTGCGGTGCGACGCCGGTCTTCTGCGACGTGCGCGACTCCGACCTCAACCTCGACGCCGGGCTGGTCCCTGCCCTCGTCACGGAGCGGACGAAGGCGATCCTGCCCGTACACCTCGCGGGGCAGTCCTGCGACCTCGACCCGCTCCTCGAGCTGGGGCTGCCGGTGATCGAGGACGCGGCTCACGCCGCCGAGAGCCGCTACCGGGGCCGCAAGATCGGCTCCATCTCGGACGCGACGTGCTTCTCGCTCTACGCGACGAAGAACATCGCCGCCGGCGAGGGAGGGCTGATCGCTACGAATCGCGCCGACCTCGCCGAAGCGATCGCCAACCTCCGCCTGATGCGCCGCGGCGACGGCTCGCACTACGACATCGTCGTCCCCGGCTACAAGGCGAACCTGTCGGACGTGCTCGCGGCGATCGCGCTCGTCCAGCTCGACAAGCTGCCGGAGCACACCGCTCGCCGGAAGCGGCAGTTCGCGCTCTACGACGAGGCCGTCGTGGAGCTCGAGGGCATCACGCCGCTCGCGCGCGACCCGCGCGACACCCACGCGCTCCACCTCTACGTCGTGCGTGTGGACAGCGGGCGGGCCGGTGCGACCCGCGACGACTACCAGCGCGCGCTCGGCGAGGAAGGAATCTCGACGAGCATCCACTTCCTGCCGGTGCACACGCTCACCTGGTACCGCGAGCGCTTCCCGGAGCAGCCGCCGCTGCCTGTGGCCGAGCGGGCCGGCGCCGAGGTGCTCTCGCTCCCGCTCTCGCCCGCGCACTCGGACGACGACATCCGCGACGCGATCGAGGCGCTGCGGCGGGTGCACGCCCGCTTTGCCAGATGAGGCGCGCCTCCGTCCGCGTCGCGCTCACGCTCACCCTCACCGGGCTGGCGAGCGCGTACCTCGTCTGGAAGATCGACGTCTCGCAGACCGTGGACGAGCTCCGGGCCGCGCACCTGGGCTGGCTCGCGCTTGCCCTAGCGATCATGGTTGTCACCGTCGCGCCCATGGCGTGGCGCTGGCAGCGGCTGCTCGCGGCGAAGGGGATGCACGACCGGCTGCGCTGGCTCCTCCGTGCCTACTTCGTCGCCTACACGGCCGGGCAGGTCCTGCCGACCTCGATCGGCGGCGACGCCGTGCGGATTCTCGAGACGTCGAAGCGGCACCCGGGCAACATGTCCCCGATCACGGGCTCGGTGCTGCTCGAGCGGGCGCTCGGCGGGTCGGCGACGCTCTTG
>CAYGLV010000017.1:35984-38238 GCA_964351025.1 uncultured Gaiellales bacterium
GCGCGGCTCGTGGCGTTCGCAGACGAGCACCCGCGGGCCGCGATCGTCGGGCCGCGTCTCTCGAATCCCGACGGCTCGCTCCAGCGCTCGGTCCGCGGCTTTCCCACGCCGTGGCGGCTGGCGACGGAGTACTTCTTCCTGCGCAAGCTCGCGCCGCGATCCCGATTCCTGAACGCGTTCTACGCGGGCGGCTTCGACCACGAAGAGGTGCGCGAGGCCGAGTTCGTCATGGGTGCGTGCCTGCTCGTCCGGCGCGAGGCGGTGGACGAGGTGGGCGGCCTCGACGAGGGCTACTTCCTCTTCAGCGAGGAGGTGGACTGGTGCTTCCGCTTCCGGCAGGCCGGGTGGCAGGTGCTCTTCTATCCGGGCGCCGAGTGCGTGCACGTCGGCGGCGCGGCCCACGGCGGGCGGCTCCTCGTGGAGAACGTGCGCGGCCACCTACGCTTCCTCGCCAAGCACAGAGGAGCGCGCCAGGCGGAGCGGGCACGGCGCCTGTTGCGGGTCGCCCTGCGGCTGCGGGCGCTGCTCTTCCGGGGCGAGCGCGGGCGGCAGTACGGCGAGGCCGCGCGCTGGCTCGGCTCGGGCGACGTCGAGGCCTTGCTGCGCCGATGAAGCCGTTGACGCTCGTCGTGGCGCTCGTGGCAGTGCGCTGGCTGCTCCCGGAGACCGGGCCCGGGCTCCTGCTGCGGCTTGCCCTCGCGACGGCGCTCGTGCTCCTTCCAGGGTGGCTGATCGCGCGCGCGCTCGGGCAGCGCAGCGCTTCGGCAACGCTCGCCTGGGGGCTTGTCACGCTCTTCGGGGCGCTTGCCGTCATGTTCCTCAGCCACGGCTCGCTCGACCTCGCTGCAACGCTGCTCGTGGTCGTCGGGCTGGCCGTGTGGCCGGTCGCCCGGCACCGCCGGGTGGTGCCGCTCGGCCCGGCGTGGGGCCTCGTCGCCGCTGCGGGCGTGCTGCTCGGGCTGTTGCTCTGGAGCGTCGCAGGGGAGATCGGCGGCGACGGCCTCTTCCACCTCGCCCGCGTCCGGAAGCTCGGCGCGTTCGACGCTCTCTCGCTCGGCTCCGTCAACGAGTTCGCCGACGGCGGGCTCCACCCTGGCTACGCCTTCCCACTCTGGCACGGCTTCCTGGCGCTCGTCGCCTCGGTCGCCGGTGTGGACCCAGCGGCCGTCGTCTTGCACGAGCCTTCGGTGCTCGCGCCGCTTGCGCTCCTTCTGGCCTACGAAGCAGGACGGGCGCTCTTCCGTGCTGCCGCACCGGCCGTCGCCGTCGTGCTGGCGCAGGTCGCGCTGACGGCCCTCGCGCCCGGGTACGGCGGCGCGTACACCGCTCTTGCTCTGCCGGCGACGGCGGCGCGGCAACTGCTCGTTCCCGCGGCACTGGCGCTGGCCTTCGGCGCGGTCGCTGAGCCCTCACGTGCACTTCTCGCCTCCGCCGGGGCGGCCGGGCTCGTGCTCGCGGTGGTGCATCCGACCTACGCGCCCTTCCTCTGGCTCCCCTTCGCCGGCTTTCTCCTTGTGCGTGCAGTCGTGGCGCGCCGGGAGGCGCCGCGGGTCGCGGCAGCCCTTGCTGCCCTCGCGGTGCCGGGGGCGCTCTTTCTCGCCTGGCTGACGCCGGTCGTGCGGGACACGGCCTCGCACGGCCCTTCCGGCGACGAGGTGCGGCGTGCGCTCGTGCACTACGCGGGCCAGCTCGACGTCCGCTCGGAGACGAGCTACGCGCTGGCACCCGAGGTGTTCGGCCGCAGCGGGGCGGTCGCGGTCGCGGCGCTGCTGCTCGTCCCGTTCGCCGCCTTCGCCTGGCGCCGGCGCTGGGCGGCCTACGTGCTCGGGGGCTCGCTTGCCGTGTTACTCGTCACACTCGTGCCGTGGCTCTTCACGCCGTTCTCCGACCTCGTCTCGATCTCGCAGTCCCGCCGGTTTGCCGGCTTCCTGCCGTTCGCATTCGCCTTCGCCGGTGGGCTGACGGTGCTCGCCGGGCGCCTGCGCGGACTCGTCCTGCCGCTGGCGCTCGCCGCGGGCGTCGTCTTCCAACTCGTCTGGCCGGGCGACTTCGGCTACAGGCTCGACGAGGGCGGCCCGGCGGTCGTGACCTGGATCGCGGCCGTCGGCGCGCTGGCCGGGCTGGCGCTCGCCGCGCTCGGGCGCCTGCGCACGGTGAGGGAGCAGGGGGCAGTGGCGGCCGTGGCAGCAGCTCTGCTCGTGCTGCCGGTCGCCGTGCACGGGTTCCGCGAGTGGAGCCCCTCGACGGCGCGTCC
>CAYGLV010000018.1:0-37962 GCA_964351025.1 uncultured Gaiellales bacterium
GCACACCGGTCACGAGCCGGTCCATGAGAACCAGGATGACACTGAGGCGAGTCTAGCCGCGCGCTGCGGCCGCCAGAGCGGAGCCGGCACGGCTCTCGACCCAGTCGAGCCACAGCTCGAGCACGAGCAGCGAGTAGAGCCGCAGGCCATGGTCGGCCGTGCCGCGCCGGTGCTCGTCGAGGAGGCGACAGGCCGCGGCGGGATCGACGAGGCCGCGGCGGGCGAGCCGCTCGCGGGCGAGCAGGTCGCCCGCCATCTCCGCCAGGTCATCGCGCAGCCAGCGCGAGATCGGGACCTCGAAGCCCTGCTTCGGCCGGCGGGCGATCGCCTCCGGCAGCCGCGCGCCGACGAGCCGCCGCAAGGCGACCTTCGTCTCGACGCGCCGCACCTTCTCCCGGTCGGGGAGGAAGAGCCCGGCGCGCGCCACCTCGTTGTCGAGCAGCGGCACGCGCAGCTCGAGCGAGTGGGCCATCGACATCTTGTCCGCCTTGAGCAGAAGGTCGTCGAGCAGCATCGTCCGCAGGTCGACGTACTGGAGGCGGCCGAGCCGCGTCAGCCCGGCGGGCGCCTCGGCGAGGTGCCGCTGGAACACGCGCGCGGTCGGCGCGAAGCCGTTGCCCAGCAGCTCGGCCCGGAGGTCGTTCGAGGAGAGCGCGAACCAGGCGAGGTAGCGCTCCGTCGCGGGTAGCCCCGCGTGGCGGAGGAGCTTGACCGTCCGCCGGAGCGGGTCCTTGCGCCCGCCGCGGCCGGCGACGCCCGGCACGCGCTCGAGTAGGCCGGCGAGGCCGCGCGCCGGCAGAAGGCGGCCCGCCAGACCCGCCACCGGGTCCCAGGCGTAGCGCGAGTAGCCGCCGAAGAGCTCGTCGCCGCCCTCGCCTGCGAGGCCGACCTTCACCTCCGCGGCGACCGCGCGGCAGACGTAGAAGAGCGGGATGGCCGAGGGGTCGGCGAGCGGCTCCTCCAACCTGCCGACGATCGCCGGCAGATCGGCGGCGGCGTCGGGGCGGACGGCCACTTCCGTGTGCCGTGAGCCGATCGCCGCCGCGACGGCCCGCGCCGCGTCGAGCTCGTCGAAGGCCGCGTCGCCAAAGCCGACCGTGAAGGTGTGCGGCGGCTCACCCAGCTCGTCGGCGGCGTACGCGGCGATCAGAGACGAGTCGAGCCCGCCCGAGAGCAGCACGGCGAGCGGCACGTCGGAGCGGAGGTGCAGCCGCACCGACTCGCGCAGCGTCTCCTCGAGGCCGCGCCCGGGCTCCGGAGGCTCGAGCGCACCGAAGCGGAGCCGGCGCGTCGCGCCTCCCTCCCAGACGAGCACGCTGCCCGGGTCGAGCTTGCGGATCCCGGTGAGTGCGGTCTCCGGCCCCGGCACGTAGCCGAGGGTTAGATAGTCGGCGAGCGCCTGCCTGTCCACATCCGGGGAGGCGCCGAGCGCGAGCAGCGGCCCGATCTCCGAGGCGAACGCGAGCCCAGCGGGCACGTCGGCGACGTAGAGCGGCTTGATCCCGAACCTGTCGCGCGCGAGCAGCAGCCGCCCGCGCCGCTCGTCCCAGAGCGCGCACGCGAACATCCCACGCAGGCGCTCGAAGCAGCCCTCGCCGAGCTGCTCGTAGAGATGCGGCAGCGTCTCGACGTCCCCCTGCCCGCGGAAGGAATGGCCCTGCGCGGCCAGCTCGGCGCGCAGCTCGCGGTAGTTGTAGAGCTCGCCGTTGCAGACCGCCACGACGTCGCCGGCCTCGTTCCGCACGGGCTGGTCGCCGGTCTCGAGGTCGATGATCGCGAGCCGGCGCATCGCCAGGCCGACGGGGCCCGAGCAGACGCGGCCCTCGCCGTCCGGCCCGCGGTGGCGGAGGAGGCCGACGGCGTCGAGCAGCGACGGGTCGAGCTCACCGCGGGCGGCGATGCCGAGGATCCCGCACATGGCGGCGATGGTAGCCGCCTACGCAGCTGCGAGCTCGCGCAGGATCGCCGCGTAGCGGTCGGTCGCCACGCGCCGGTCGGCATGCGCGACGACGTACTCGCGCCCGAGCGCGCCCATGCGCTCGAGGTCGTACGCGCCGTCACGAGCCGCGCGGATCGCCCCGGCGAGCAGCTCGGGCCGCCCCGGCGCGACGACGACGCCGCAGCCGGTGCCCGCGACGACCTGCGCCGTCTCCGAGTCCGCGTCCGCACAGACGATCACCGGCCGCCCGACGGCCAGGATCCCGTAGAGCCGGCTGGGGACGACGTAGCCGGAGAGCCCGTGCGCGAGGCCGACGACGTGGATGTCTGCGGCGGAGAGGGAGAGCGAGAGCTCCTCGCGCGGCTGGTAGGGCAGGAACCGGACCGCGTCCACATCGAGCAGCCGGGCCAGGTCCTCGATGTCGCCGAGCCGGGCGCCGGTCCCGATCAGGACGATCTCGAGGTCGTCGAGATCGCGCAGAAACGTCCCAGCGCGAACGAACGAGTCGAGGTTCTGCGCGTGGCCGATGTTGCCCGAGTGCATGACGACGAAGCGGCCGACGAGCTCCTGCGCACGCGCCCACGGGTTGTCGCGCGGCTGCGGCGAGAGCAGGGTCGTGTCCACCCAGTTCGGGATCACGGTCAGCCGCTCCGGGTCGGCGCCCTTCTCGACGAGGCGCCGTCGCATCGTCTCGCCGATCGCCACGACCCGGTCCGCCCGCGTCAGGTACCAGCGGATGAGGACGCGCAGGGCGCCTACGATCACCGGGTTCTCGAGCCGCTTCAGCTCGACGGCGATCTCGGGGAAGACGTCCTGGCTGATCACGAGCAGCGGCGTCCGGAACCGCCGCGCGACGAGGTGCGCCACGGTTCCGATCACCGGCGGGTCGGTCATGCAGACGACGACGTCCGGCCGGCGCGTCGTCGCGGCGGCCCGGAACGACTGGAGGAGGTACGTGACGTAGTTGACAGCCCGCCGGCCGAGCTTCGCCCGCTCGAACGCTGTCGAGTTGACCCGGGCGATGCGCACGCCGTTCCGCTCGGTGCGGCCCGGCCGCGCGAGCGGATCCCGGTCCCGAAGCCGCCCGGTCACCACGGTGACGTCGAATTCCTCGGCGAGCGCCTCGCACAGCTCGGTGAGGAGGTGAGCGGTCGCCTCCACGCCGGGCCAGTAGTATTGGTTGAGGACGAGCAGGCGGGGCTTCCGCCCGGTACTCACCGCTCGAGCACGTGGTTGCCGAGCACGAGCATGTCCATCTTCGTCTTCAGGAAGCACGCGATCGCCTCGTCGGGCGTGCACACAATCGGCTCGTTCTCGTTGAAGGACGTGTTCAGCACGACGGGGACGCCCGTCTGCTCGGCGAACGCCTCGATCAGCTTGTAGTAGCGCGGGCAGGCCTCACGCGTGACCGTCTGGAGCCGACCGGTGTCGTCCACGTGGTTGACGGCCGGGAGGCGCTCGCGCTTGTCCGCGCGGGTCTTGTAGACGAGGATCATGAACGGCGACTCGTAGTCGTCCTCGTACCACTCCCCGGTGGCGTCGGCGAGGATGGAGGGCGCAAAGGGCCGGAAGGGCTCGCGGTGCTTGATCCGCGCGTTGAGGATGTCCTTCATGTCGTCCCGGCGCGGGTCGGCGACGATCGAGCGATTGCCGAGCGCGCGCGGGCCGAACTCCATCCGCCCCTGAAACCAGCCGACGACCGCGCCGTCGGCGATCCGCTTCGCGACCGCCGGAAAGAGCTCCTCGTCGTCGAGCAGGCGCGCGCTCAGGCCGGCGCGGACGAGCGCAGCCTCGACCTCCTCGCCCCCGTACTCGGGCCCCGTGTCGGCGTGGCGCATGACGAAGCCCCGCGGGTTGCCGAGCGTCTGGTTCCAGACATGGAAGGCGGCGCCCACCGCCGTGCCGGAGTCGCCCGCGGCAGGCTGGATGTAGAGCTCCTCGAAGGGCGTTTCGTGCCGCACGAGCCCGTTGGCGACCGCATTCAGGGCGACCCCGCCTGCGAGGCAGAGGGCGCGCGAGCCGGTGCGCTCGTGCAGCGTCCGGATCACGTGCAGGTACGCCTCCTCGAGCACCTTCTGGAGCGAGGCGGCGACATCCTCGTGCAGCTTCTCGAGCGGCGCACCCTTTTCCCGCACGGGTCCGAGCAGCTCGACGAGCTTGGGTGAGTAGAGCGTGCCGATCGCCGGCGTCTCGTCTTCCCAGGTCATGTCCACGCCCTCGACTTGATGCACGAAGTAGTCGAGGTTCAGCTCGAAGAGGGGACCGTCGAGGGAGATCAGGCGGCGCAGCTCGTCGAGATGGGCAGGATCGCCGTACGGCGCGAGCCCCATCACCTTGCCCTCGTCCCCGTACTTCGGAAAGCCGAGCCACTGGGTCACGGCGGTGTAGAGGATCCCAAGCGAGTGCGGGTAGAGCACGCGGTCGAGCACCTCGAAGCGGTTGCCGCGGCCGTGCGCGAGCATCGTCGAGGCGAAGTCGCCGAAGCCGTCCACCGAGAGGACGGCGGCCTCCTCGAAAGGGGAGACGAGGAACGCGCTCGCGACGTGCGCTTGGTGGTGCTCGACGTTGTGCGCCTTCGCACGCAGCTCGGCTTCGGGCACGCCGAGCGCCCGTGCAAGCTCCTCCTTGACGTTGCGCACGCGGGCGGCGTTCTGGAGGCGGCTGCGCAGAAAGCCGGCGCTCGGCATGCGCAGGGCGCGGAAAAGCTTAGGGATGAAGTTCGCGGTCGGGTCGCGGCCGACGGCAACGTGGTCGAGCGCGCCCGGCTCGATCCCGCCCTCCTCGAGCACCCAGCGGGCGGCGAGCCCGGGGAAGCCGGCCGAGTGCTTGACGCGGTTGAGGCGCTCCTCTTCGACCGCGGCGACGAGCTCGCCGTCCACGACGAGGCAGGCCGCAGCGTCTCCGTGGTAGGCGTTGAGTCCGAGGATCGTCGTCACGGCGCCTCGATGCTATCCGACCCCCGAACTGGTGCCACCACGATACGTCGCACAAGGATGCCGCTCCGGACACGGAGCCGACGAGTCGCTGCGGCGTCGCCGAGCTAGAGCGGAGGGAATTCGATGGGCCCAAGATCGGGCCCGCCGATCGGGAGCTGGTCCATAGTTTCGGGAAATCGCACCGGCGCGGCGGCGCGGAGAGCGCGGAGCACGGTGTCGACGCCCACGCGAATCGTGGACGCTTCGGGCTGCGCGCGCAGGCTGGCGATGCGGATCCCGCCGCCGCGCCGATCGATTGTCTCCACGAGCCGGCCCTCGGCATCGAAGCACAGCTCGAGCCCGAACGGCTCCTTCTGCGAGGTCCGATAGTCGAGGCACGCGAACTCCTCGGCCGGCCGATACGCCGTCGGCGTGCGCAAGGACAGCGTTGGCCCGACCAGATCGAGAACGTGCCGCATCTCCCGCAGCTCGCGACGAACCGCCCTTCCGCTCTCCCACCGGCCGACGAGTGCCAGCGCCGCAGCGGCCAGGAGGAGCGCCGCGAGCGTAAGTGCAATGCGCCCGCGCGCCGTCATGCGCCCCTGCCGGCGAGCTCCCGCTGGTAGTAGCGATCGAACACCAGCAGGCGCCGGCGGCTACTCATCAGTCCGCTCGTTCCACGATGCGGCGCCGGCGAGGAGGAACAGCGACGTCCAGACGGTGAGGCTCGCTACGTTGCCGGCGGAATACACGTACGACTGGACGAGCGCCAAGACAGCGCCGGCGAAGGCGACGCCCGCCGCCGCGAGCGCCAGCGCCAGCGCCTCGGGTCGCGCCGCGAGCGACCTGATCACGCGCATGCCGCCCCGCAAAGCGGTCAGTACGATCACGGCGAGGAGCGCTACGCCCGCGAGGCCGAGCTGGAGATAGACGCCCACGAACGAGTTCTCGGGCCGGTTGCCCTGGAACGTGTAGACGCGGTCGACGAACACGACGTCCTCGGTGCCGAAGCCGTAGCCGAGCAGCGGCCGGTTGTCTCCCTGGCCGATCGCCGCGCGCCAGGCCAGCACGCGCCCGCTGGACGTGAACAGCGTGCGTCCGGAAACGCTCGTCGGCCTACCGGTCTCGTCGGCCAGCCTGCCGCCGAGCACCTCCGACGGGGGAACCTCCGCGGGCGTCGTCGTCCCGGGAGCACGAGGGGGGGTCGGCTCTGTCGCCGTCGGCCCTGTCGCCGTCGGCGTCGTCTCGCCACCGGTCGTCCCAGGCCCAACCGCGACGAGGCTTGGTGGCGCGGACGGCTGCGGGAGCTGGCCCAGGCCGACCGCCAGGACGAAGAGCGCTGCCGCGACCCCGGCGTGCCGGAGCCGCAGGCTCATCGTCGGGGCGGTGCCGAGCACGACGACGAGCGAGCCGGCGAAGGCCGCGAGCAGCGCCCCCCGGGAGCCAGAGAACGCGATCGTGCCGTAGAAGAGCACGAGGGACGCCAGACCGAACACGCGCTCCCGGCCATGCGCCGCAGTCACAGCGGCCCAGAGCGCGAGCGGCGTCGCGATCGCAGCGAGCATCGACACGGTGTTCGGGTTCTCGCCGAGGCCGCGGTAGCGGGGTGGCGTGTCCGACGTCGCGGCCTGCACGGCGTCGTCGTACGAGAGCGCGAGCACGACGAGCCCTGCGGCGGCGACGGCCGCGGCTCCCAGCAGGAGCCCGAGCATGACCCGTTCGGCGAACCGAGGCGCGCCCCGCGCCGCCCAGCCCAGAGCTGCGGCCGCCACGACGAGCGTTCCGAAGGACGCGCTGCGCCCGAACGTCAGGGGCACGTCGACCGTCCACGCGATCGAGAGTGTCATCAGGCCGAGAAGGCCTGCGGTGGCGAGGTAGAGCGGCTCTCGAAGAGCGTCGAGCAGCGAGCCGCGCTTCGCCGCCAATGCGATCGCCACCGCCGCGACCGCGAGCAGGAACACCCAGCGTGCTTGGCCGCCGAAGGCATGGAGACGATCGACCGAGCTGCTTCCGAGCGCGACAACGAAAACGGTCGCGCCGACGAGGAGGGACGCGAACCAGTCGAGCGCTAGATTAGCCCTGCCACGCCTTCCGTGTGGCCCATTCGGGCGCAAACCGACCCGCTCCCGGCCCATGCCGCCACCCAGAATCCTCATCCTCTCCGAGATCCCGACACCATATCGGCTGCCGCTGTACGAGCGGCTCGCCGGCCGGCTCGATCTGGACGTCCAGATCGTCTTCTGCGCCGCGGCCGAGCCCGACCGCCCCTGGCAGCTCGACGAGCAGCTCGCGCGAGTGCCGCACCGCGTCCTCCCAGGAATCGCGCCGCGCATCAGGACTCGGACGAACACGTTCGTGTACGAGATCAATCCGTCGATCGTGCGCATCCTGGCCCGGGGGCGATGGGATGCGCTCGTGATCGGCGGCTACGCGGTCTTCGCCGAGCAGGCCGCGATCGCCTATGCCAGGCTGCGCCGCATTCCGTACCTCATTCACGACGAGAGCCATCTGGGCAAGCCGCGCGCGGCCTGGCTGCGAGCGGCGAAGCGCTTTGTCCTGCCTCACATCGTCGGCGGTGCTGCGGCCGGTCTTGCGGTCGGCTCCGCTGCCGCACGGTACCTCGCGGCATACGGCATCCCGCCCGAGCGAATCCGGATCGTGCCGAACACGATCGACGTGGCGGGATTTGGGACTCGCGCCGAGGCCGCACGCGCGCAAGCCGAGCGCCTCCGCCGCGAGCGCGACCTGCCCGACGGTTACGTCCTCTTCGCAGGCCGCCTCGTCGAGGCGAAGGGCGTGCCGGAGCTGATCCAGGCGAGGCGGCTGCTCGGGGAGCGGGCCCCGGCTCTCGTGATCGCCGGCGAAGGACCGCTCGCCGCCGAGTTGGCAGGCGAGCCGGGCGTGCACATGCTCGGCTTCCAGAACGAGAGTCGGCTGATCGAGCTCTATGCGCTCGCCGACGCGACGGTCGTGCCCTCGCGCGTGGAGCCGTGGGGCGTCGTCGTCAACGAGGCGCTCGCATGCGGAAGCCCGGTGATCGCCTCCGACGCCGTCGGCGCCGTCGAGGATCTCATCGTCGACGGCGTGAACGGCCGCGTATTCCCGGCGGGCGTCGCGAGCGCGCTCGCGGAGGCGCTGGCCGCCCCGCCGCCGCCCGGCGACCCGTCGCGTGGCCGAATCGAGAGCTGGACGTACGAGTACGCGGAGGAGCAGTTCCTGCAGGCGCTGCGGCTCGTGTTGCCGGGCCGACTCCCGACCTAGTGGATCGTCAGGCAACGTTTGCCGTGTTGGTGGGGCAGCCGCCTTGCGAGCGAGCTCTCGTTGCGTCAGGTGTCGCAGCTTGGGGTCGTCGCGATGATCGTTGCGCCAGTCGATGTAGTCGGCGATCAGCCGTGTCCCGCGTCACGAAATCTGGCAGGGGGGTTAGTGTCGGGCTCCTCGTGAAGGGAGCTAGCGATGGCACGTCCTCCTGTTTTCCCTGTTGAAGACAAGTTTCGGATCGTTCTCTCAGTCATCTCGGGGGAGATGAGCGTGGCGGAGGCGGCTCGCCGCGGCAAGGTCAGCGAGCAGTCGATCAGCACGTGGAAGCGGCGGTTCCTCGAGGGCGGCAAGGCGGGTCTGGCCGACGGCGGCCGTGGTGGTGCTGATCCGCGCGCGCCCTGTTGGAGGAGATCGAGGAGTTGAAGACGGCGCTGGGCGAGGTGCACGTCGAGCTGCGTGTGTGGAAGAAGAGCGCGGAGCACCGGCTGGGCCCTTCGAGGACCTCGAGGTGATCCGCGTCGATGCCGGGATGCCGACCTCGAAATTCGTCACGTTGTTCGGCGTCCCGGAGCGCACCTACCGACGCTGGCAGGCCCGCCAGCGTCAAGGACGGTCTGCGCGCGGTCCCTGTCCGGCGCCATCCAGGGATCTGATCGAGCCTGTCGCTGTCTCCTACGCTGATCGGTGGCCGGCGTGGGGGCACCACAAGATCGCCGCTTTGATGCGCGCCGACGGCTTCCAGGCCCCGGAGTCGACGGTGCTGCGCGCGTTGCGCCGCACAGGCAGGGTGTTGCCGGTTGACTACCAGGCCGAACAGAGGCAGCTCGCGCAGGCCCGTCGGGCGGCGTTCGTGGTGCCGCCGTCGGGGCCGAATCACGTGTGGCAGATGGACTTCACCGAGTTCGAGACCCGCCACGGCCGCACCTGGCGGATCGCCGGGGTCTCCGACTACTGGAGCAAGCTGGAACTCGGCTGGCACGTCTCCACCATGCAAAACCACCGGGACGCGATCGAGACGGTCGAGCTCGCGATCGAAGAAACGGAACGGCTGCTCGGGAGGCCGCTGCGCGAGCTGCTGGCCGACCAGGCGGCCGGCGAGATCCGGCTGGTCGGGCTCGTCTCCGACAACGGGACCGCGTTCAAGGCAGCCCGCTTCGCCGCCTACATCGCCAAACGGCCGGAGCTGATCCACATCCGCACCCGCCGCAAGAGCCCGGGCCAGAACGGCGTCCGCGAGCGCGCCTTCGGCTCGCTGAAGTACGAGCACCTCTACCGGCTCGAGATCGACGACGGGCACACCCTCGGCGCCGAAGTCGACCGCTACCGGCAGCTCTTCAACGAGGTCCGGCCGCACGAAGGAATCGCCATGCGCCGACCCCTCGACGTCCACCTCGAAGCGATCAACGACCATCAGACCATCAAGCAAACCGAGCCCGAAACCCTGCCACATTCGTGAAGCGGGACACGTTCCATCAGCCGCAGCACCTTGATGAACTCGCGCGTGCCGCTGGAGCCGAGATCGGCCTCCAGCCGTCGCCGCAGCAGCCGGAAGCACACGGGCAGGTCCCACCGCTCCAGCGGCCGGGCGAAGTCGAACGCGCCCGGCTTGCGCTCCAACAACGCCAGGTAGTGACGCGGATCGTAGGCGGTCTGCTCCGCGCCCCAATCACGCGGATGCGTCGCGACAAGCTCCGTCCCGGAGCTGATCTCGACCCGCTCGACCCCGCCCGTCACGGTCAACCGTGGTGCGCGAACGCTGTGGGGACGGAGTAGTCGTTACGGTCGAATCTGACGAGCGACAGCGAGCTCGCGCGTCGCTGCTCGACCCGGCGAGGCTCGAACGCGTTGCCCGGCAAACGGAGCATCGCCGCCCGATCGTCGGCGAGCAGCTCGGCCTTGGTCTGCGCCTTGCCACGTAAGCGACGCTGAAGGTCAGCGAGGCACCGCTCGCGGAGGTGCGCGTTGAGCTCCGTGAACGACCGAAACGACGGCACCGGCACGAGGAAGTTACGGCGGCCGTACCCGACCAGGTTCTCGACGTGGCCCTTCTCGTTGCCGCGGGCGACCCGGCAGAACCGGTGCGTGAACAAAAAATGGCTCTCCAAGCGCAAGAACCCCTGGGTCAGCGTCCGCTCGTTCCCTCCCACGATCCGGCTGACCGCAATCCTCGTGTTGTCATACGCCGTCTTCGTCGGCACCCCACCGAAGAACGCAAACGCCGCGACGTGGCCGGCCGGGAACGTCTCTGTGCACTCCCGCGGATACGCCGAGACCAGGAACGCGTCGGAGTAGGGCAGCGTCATCACCGCGAGCGCCGCCTTCACCCGCACCCCGGCGATCTCAACGGTCGCCTCGCCAAAGTCGAACTGGGCCTCCCCGGCCGGCTGACTGAGCGGCACGAACACCTCGCCGCCCACACGGCGCTGCAACGCGACATAGCGGCGAACCGCGACCTCACCGCCCAAGTAGCTGTGCTCATCCCGCAAACGCTCGAAGATCCGCCTCGCCGTGTGCCGCTGCTTGCGCGGCGTCGACGGATCCGCATCCGTCGCCAGGATCTCGTCGATCACCCCGACAAACGCACCAAGCTTCGGCCGCCCCCGCGGCAGCCCACGCCGATACCCAGGCGGCTCCGCATGCGCCAGCATCTTCCCCAACGTCCGCCAGCCAACCCCGTACTCACGGCACATCTGCCGCTTCGAGACACCCTCGACCAGCACCTTCCGTCGAATCTCACTCCACAGCTCCATATCGCTCCGCACCCTCCTCCCGTCCAGCCCAGCCACCGCCCTGAGGAACCCTCAGAAACCGAACCGAGCGAACAGGCATTGTCAGGTGCTGTCGTTTTCGACGCTCGCAACCCGACGACCAGGTGCTGCCGTTTTCGAAGCTCGTTTACAGTCGGCATCGCGCTCGGCGGCTGAGTCATCGTGGCCGGGCGACCCCCTGGAGGATCTCGATTGTCCGTTCGGCGGCGCGGCCCCAGCCGAATAGCTCCATGGCGATGCGCCGAGCCCGCTCACCCATCTCGACCCTTGCCTGGTCGTCTGCGAGCAGCTCGACCACGGCCCGGGCGAGGGCGTCCGCGTCCGCAGGAGGAACGAGCCGTCCGAGGCCCTCCCGCTCGACGACCTCCAGCCCGTCGAGTCGCGACGCCACCACCGGTCGCCCGGAGGACAGGTACTCGTACAGCTTCAGCGGCGAGTACCCCGAGTCCCCGGTCGGCTTGGCCAGCAGAGGCGCGACGAGCACGTCACAGGCGGCGATGAAGTCCGGGACATCGTCGTACGGGACCTGACCGTGGAACCGAACCCGGTCGCGAATGCCCAATCGGCTAGCGCTGCGCTCGAGGGACTCTCTCGTGACGCCGTCCCCGACGAGGTGGATCTCGGCATCGGAGACCGAGCTCAGGATCGCCGGCGCCGCCTCGATCAGGAACTCCGTCCCCTGCCAGCGATGGAGGTTGCCGACGAACCCGACGATCGGCCCCCGGCCTTGCAGGCCGAGCCGCGCACGCGCCTCCGCGGTCGGCCGCGGTCGAAAGACCTCGGTGTTCACGCCGTTCCCGACGACGTGGACTGCTTGCTCTGCGACGCCGTATTCGGCAACGAGCTGTCGCTTGATCCCGTCCGTGACTGCAACCACCGCGGCGGCGGCCTGCATCGCGCGCTCGGAGATCGAGCGAATGAGGGCGACCTTGCGCTCCGAGACGCCGTAGAGCCTCGCCTCCTCGGCGATCGGTCCCGTCACTTCGACGACGACGGGAACCGTGCTCAGCCGGCGCAGGGCAAGCGCGACGGGGACGGTTGGCTGTGCGAGGCGTACGTGGATCGCGTCGGGACGACGGCGCCGAAGGTGCCAGAGTACGCTCGCCAGGAGCGACGCCGAGTACGAAGGCCCCGCCAATCCGCGAACGGGAAGGTGCCGTGGAGCATGAACGGTCAGGGGGCTCCAATCGGGAGAACTCTGTCCGGCGAAGGCCCACAGGTCGACCTCGTGCCCTTCAGCCGCCACCCGCGTCCATTTCTCGAGCAGGTGGGTACGGCCGCCGTCCTGGTAGGAAAGGTCGACGCCCGAGACCACGAAGATGATCAAGCGATCTGCCTGACGTCAGAAGAAGAATCCGTGCCCATGCTCCGGCCTGGACAATACGTAAAGGAATGGCAATCTCGTCCACCGCAACCAGTAAAGCTCCTTGACCGTCTTCTGGCTCGAGCCGATCCTCGCCAACCGTTCCACGTTCCTCGAGCGGGAACTCACGGCACTCCTCGAGCTTGGCCTCGACGTACGACCCGTCACCGCGCCACTGCGGCCGGCCGCGCTGCGCATGCTGGCACGCCACCCGATTCGGACGCTGGTAGTCGCCGTCGAGCTACAGCGCTACAAGGCGCGCCGCGACCGGGAGCGCGGCCGCCTCGGGTCCGTCGTACTCGTCGCCCGTGGCCTAGTGCTCGCAGAGCGCCTGAAGGACGAGCCGGGCATGGTGCACGGAACATTTGCAGATGGCGTCGGAAGGATCGCCTACGTCGTCTCACGCGTGCTCGGACGGCCGTTCACGTTCACCGCGCACTCGCCCTACAGCCTGTGGCAGCGTGAACCGATGCTCGGGCGGCAGGCCGAGGCGGCCGCGGCGGTCGCCTGCGTGTCGGAGGACGTGCGCACGCGGCTCGCAGAACTGGCGCCTGCCGCGCGGCTCAGCGTCGTGCGCTGCGGCGGGCCTGCGCGGGTGCCCGCGCGACAGCCGCTCGAGGAGCCGCCGCTGCTCCTGTGTGTGGGAACGCTGATCCCGCACAAAGGATTCGCGACCGCGATCGAAGGCGCCGCGCTCGCGCTCGGCGGGGGCGCCGACCTCCGCGTCGAAGTGATCGGCGACGGCCCGGAGGACGCACGCCTCCGCGCACTCATTGCGACGCTGGGCGTCAGCGACCGCGTCACGTTCTCCGGACGCAGGTCGAACGACTATGTGCTCGAGCGACTTTCGGTCGCCCTCGCGACGCTCGCGCCTTGCGAGATCCAGGACGACGGCGACCGGGACGGCTTACCGGTCACGATTCTCGACGCCGCCGCATGTGGCGTGCCCGCGATCACGACCGCCGTCGGTGCAATTCCCGAGTTCGTCGTCGACGGCGTCACGGGTCTGGTCGTCGCCGAGCGCGATCCCGGCGCGATCGCAACCGCCATCGGCCGGCTGCTCGACGATCCCGACCTCGCCACGCGACTCGGCGCGGCAGCGCGCGAGCGCGTACGGGAGCAACACGACGCGCGCCGCGAGGCCGAGAAGCTGGCGGCCCTCTGGGCGGCCGCGACATGAACGGCGCCGAGTTTCGGGTCGGGTACACGCAGCACAACTACAACGCAGCCCGGAACTGCTACGCGCCGGTTCCCGGCGTGCGTCACGAACGCGTCGGCCGCGTCCCCGTCGATCGCCTCGTCGGACGAAACACGGCGATCTCGTTGAGACAGGGGATCTTCGTCCCGGTCGGCCCGTCGCGCGTCGACGTCGTGCACCTGTGGAACCAGATCAGCATCGGGCGTGCTCCCTGGGGGGTCAGCTTCGAGAGCGGGCTCCCGCGCGCACCGAGAGGTCGCGGGTACAGGTTCCTCCAAAGACGGCTGACCTCGACCGCCTGCCGCTTCGTTGTCGGGATCTCGTCGTTTGCGCTCGACACCTTCTTGAACGACTTGCCGCCCGGTGCACGAGAGGAGGTCGCGCCGAAGACGACGGTCGTCTACCCGTATCAGCCCGTGAACACGTCGACGGCGATCGTCCCACCGGCCGAGAACGAGCCGTTGAACGTGGTCTTCGTCGGCGGAGACTTCTTTCGAAAGGGCGGCGAGGCTGTGCTCCGGTTCATGGAGAGGCACGGCTCGCAGTACAACGTGCAGGCGCTCGTCGTGGGGAATGTCGACGCGCGAGACTGGGCGTCGCCCTGGTCCTACGACGAGCAGTACGTCGCGTCCGTTCGCAGGAGGCTCGACGGAGAAGAGCGGATCGCGTGGGTCTCGTCGATGCCCAACGACGAGGTCCTGGAAGCGATGAAGCGCTCGCACGTGCTGCTCTTCCCGACGCTCAGCGACACGTTCGGGTACGTCTCCCTGGAGGCGATGAGCTGTGGGCTTCCCGTCGTGGCCACGACGGTTCAGGCCCTCCCGGAGGTCGTCGACCCAAGCGTCGGGTGGACGATCCGGCTGCCCGTCGGCGAGGACCTGTATTGGAACGGCTTCATCGACGACGCATGGGCTTCCGACCCGGACGCGTACGAGGACGCCATGGATCGGATCGTGCGCGGCTTGATCCGGGCCGTCGAGGACATTCGAAACGGACCGGAGACGCTGCGTCAGCGTTCCGCGAACTGCGTCGCGAGGATCGAGGGCCGGTTCGGCAGCGAGCGCACGGCTCGCCTACGAGCGGTCTACTCGACTGTCGATTCCTGAACGGGATTTCGCCCGAGGAGCCGGCGCTTCATCCGGCGCAGCGCCCGATAGACCGGCTGGTTCTGGTGGCTCGGATAGTCCTCGTACGTCCTCAGTGGAGTGCGCATGATCTCGTCGAACTCGGCGTCGGTCAGGTCGAGCTTCTTCACCACGTACACGCGGTCCTCGGCTGCCTGGCCGGTGAGGTACTCGTTCTCCTCGAGTGAGCGAAGCGCCTCGTCCCTGGTCATCTGCCCCGCGCAGATCAGCGTGGAGAGGTGAGCCTTTCGCTTGTCGATGCCGAACTTCACGGGAAGGATGTAGCCCTGGAAGAAGCGCGTGTAGATCGACTCGTAGTGCTTGCCTCCGTACGGCCGCCACCCGAGCTCGCGCTGGAGCAATTCCATCGCATCGCTCTTGACGTAGGGGAGGTAGTCGAGCAGACCGACGACGCGGATCCGCCGGACGCGCGAGAAGAAGTCGAGCCGCAGCCGCGACACGTGCGGGAAGCTCGAGAGCGGCGAGCCGGCGAACCGGCGATGGATTTGCTCGATGTACCGCCAGTCGTGGACGCCGTAGGTCCACCGGCGCGGCAAGATCGCCTCTGTGGCGAAGTTGTCGCCGCTCAGGACGTAGCGGATCCCTCGCCGGGAGGCCTCCTCGTACAAGGTGGCCAGGATCGCGTGATCGGTGGGGATCTCCCCGTCAGGAACGGAGGCCTTGAGGAAGGCGATCTGCAGCTGCCGGAACTCGTCCCACTCGAGCACGCGGGTGACAAGGTCGATCCCCAGGGTGCCGAGTGCCTGCTCGATGTTGTTGATCGCGAGCTCCGAATCCCAGCCGTTGTCCAGGTGCACGGCGAGGGGGCGAAGGCCAAGGCGCTTCACCTCGTACGCGACGTAGGTGCTGTCGACCCCGCCGCTGATGCCGATCACGCAGTCGTATTCCCTCGTAGCTCCGGCCTGCTTGATCTCGCGTACAAGCCCATCCAGCTCGCTCGGCTCTCGACGAAGTTCGCCGGCGGCGAGCTCCACATACCTTCGACAGTGGTTGCACACCCCGTGCTCGTCGAACGAGATCTCCGGGTCGCTCGTATCCATCACACAACGCGTGCAGACAGTGCGACCGCGTGCCTCTTGCCCGGCAACCACTACCCACCACCTCCCCCAGCGTGCACGAATTCGCTCTTTAGGTCGTCGGCGGTCAGGTAGCTGATGAGGACGGCGCGATGGCGACCGGTGAAGACGAACATGCTACCCGCGGCGGCTCCCGACGCACCTCCTTCTTCGAGCGCCGCTACGAGGTCTTTACCGGCCCCCGCCCCTCCACACGCGACGACGGGGATGCCTACAGCCGCACTCACGCGCCGGGTCAGCTCGAGGTCGTATCCCTGCATCGTCCCGTCGCGGTCGACCGAGGTCACGAGCAGCTCCCCGGCCCCCAGCCGTTCCGAATCCTGCGCGAACTGCACCGGGTCGAGCCGCGTCCGGTCCCTCGCCCCGTGCGTCACGACGTGGTCCTTGCCGCGTCGGCCCCGCCTGACGTCTATCGAGACGACCACGCTTTGGCTCCCAAACTCTGCGGCGGCCTCGCTGACGAGCGCCGGCCGCTCGACAGCGCTCGTGTTGAGCGCGACCTTCTCGATCCCGAGTCCCAGCAGCTGACGTATCTGCTCCAGCGAGGTGACCCCACCGCCGTAGCAAAGCGGCATGAAGCACTCGGTGGCGACCTTCTCGAGCAGCTCGAAATCAGGCCCTGTCCCGTCCGGAGTCGCGGCGATGTCGAGGAGGACGAGCTCGTCGGCTCCCTTGTCGTTGAACACGCGGATGGCATTAATCGGGTCGCCGACGTAGGTCGGCCGCCGGAACTCCACCGTCTTCACCAGCCTCCCGTTCTGCACAAGGAGACAGGGGATGATGCGCGGCCGATTCATGCTGGGTGATCGATGAAGTTCCGCAGCAGCGCCATCCCGAACCGATGGCTCTTCTCGGGATGGAATTGCACGCCGACGATGTTGTCCCGCGCGATGATCGACGAGAACGGGTAGCCGTACATCGTCTCGCCCACGACGAGCTCCGGATCGGAACAGACGACGTGGAAGGAGTGGACGAAGTAGTACCGCCGCTCCACCTCGCCGTCGTCGAGCAGGTAGTGGGGGCGACGGTCGTCCACCTCGTTCCAACCCATGTGAGGAACCTTGAGGCTCCCACCGTTGCCCGCGAACTCGAAGCGCACGGTGTCGGCGTCGAGCCAACCGAGCCCGGGCTCACTGCCTTCCTCGCTCCCGCGAGTGAAGAGGTGCATGCCGAGGCAGAGCCCGAGCACGGGAACCCGTTCGTCGAGCGCCTTGTACGAGAGGACGTCCACCAGTCCGCGCTCGTGGAGGTTCTGCATGCCCCGGTCGAACGCTCCCACCCCGGGAACGATGAGCTTGTCGGCCGCGCGCAGGACGGCGGGGTCGGAGGACACCACCGGCTTCGCCCCGAGCCTCGACGCCATGTTGGCGATCGACCCCAGGTTGCCTAGGCCGTAGTCGACGATCACAAGCATGTGGTTCTCCAGTCAGGCCGGGCGTGACGACTGGCTCCCCGCACTCAACGGGTGGCCCAGCTCCCCTGCGATCCTCTCGAGGGCGCCCGGCCGATAGTACCGACCGCTCACCTCCTCGGGCACCCGCAGGTCCCGCGACTCTCGGAGGAGGCGCAGGAGCTCTGCCGGTGCCGCGGCAAGCGCCGCGTGCCCGGCAGCCACGAGCGGAAGGACGTGGTCGTGGCCCGGAAGCGGCAGGACAATCGTCGGGACGCCGATCCCGAGCGACTCGTAGTGGCACGCAGAGGAGATGCTGACGTGGGCATCCGCTGCGCTGAGAAGCTCGAGCGTCGAGGGTCGCTGGTCACTCGCCAGGATCCGCACGTCGCCGCCCTGAAGCATCCGCCCGTAGCTCTCCTGCGACGACGCGTCGTAGATCGGATGGAGCTTCACGTCGAGACTGCAAGCGAAGCCGGCCGCACGGGCGAGCGCCATCGTCTCCGCCAGGAACTGCGCCAGCTCCTCGGTGGCGATTCCCTGGCTCGTCACGAGGACCCTGCACTCCTGCTCGTCCCGCGGACGGGCGTCCACTCTCCGAGCGCGGAACCGATCGATCCGCGGGCTCCCCGTGACGCGGAGCTCGTCACCGTAGAAGCCACCGGCCCGAAGCTCGTCCTCCCAGTGCCGCCCGAAGAGAAGCAGGGCGTCGGGCACGATCAGCCGCTCGCGGTACGGGGCCGCCGTGATCCCCAACGCATGTGGGTGATCCCGCGTGAAGATGCCGTGCTGGAGCTCGACACAGCGGATGCCCCGCTCCTTGGCCGCGGCGAAGAGCTCGAACTCACCTGTGTCCGCCACCAGGACGAACCGCGGGCGAACGCGATCCAGAACGCGGCCATAGAGGCGTCTCGCCCCGCGGAAGGAGCGGAGCCTTCGTTCGACGACCACGGGATCGAATCCCCCGACGCCGAGCTCGGTCGAGATGGCATCGCCGAGGAACGCCGCCGCGTCTGAGACCTCCTCGGAACGCTCGAGCCTCCCGAGCACGCGCGCACCAAGCTCGATGCCCACGGTCGCAGCGCTGGGTGGAAGGTGAACGGCGCGCGACCCACCTCCGCGGCCCCGGGCGTTCTGGACCTCGATCTTGACGTGCGAGCCGACGACGTCGAGGACGTCGTCGAGGAAGACATCCCGGTACCGGCCGTCGTCCTGGATCTCGGCCAGCGCCGACGCGAACGACTTTGCGAGGACGGGAGCCTTCGGTAGGCGCACGTACCGCGTCCAGTCGGCCACACCCCTGCGGATCAGGCCGGACCGGCCGAAGGACCGTGTGCCGGTGGGGCTGCTCGGCGAGGCCCGCGCCAGCTCCGCGGCGACCGGGAAGCGCAGAAGCTGCCACGCGCTCCAACCGTCGACCGAGGGCTCGAAGAGGCCGAGCCTTGCTTCGGCCTCGTGCAGGAACCGGGCGATCTCCGCATCCGACATCGCTCCCCCGGACGTGGCGAGCTCGCTCATCGCGCTTCGAGCGGCGGACCTGATCCCACTGCGGCGAGCAGCTCGCCGATGACGCGCTCCTGGTCCGGCGCACTCAGCCCGACCGAGCTCGGCAGGCAGACGCCCTGCTCGTACAACCGCTCCGCCGTCGAGCAGTCGGTCGCGACCGCGCCCCGCTGCGCCGGGCTGAGATGCATCGGCTGCCAGATCGGCCGTGCTTCGATCCCGCGGCTTCGAAGGCGCTCGACGAGCGCTCGGCCCGACGCGTCTCGTGCCAGGACGGTCGACAACCAGAACGTGCTGAAGGCCCACGGCGCTTCTCCCAGGGTTGAGAGGCCTGGCACCCCGTCTACTGCCTGCGCGTACGTCGTCGCGATTCGCCGCTTGACCGCGACGTACTCGTCGACGAGCTCCATCTGAGCGACGCCCATCGCGGCGTTCAGGCTGGTCGGCCGGTAGTTGAAACCGATCTCCTCGTGCACGTATTCGAACGCGTGGGCCCGCGCCTGCGTGGTCAGATGGCGCGCGCGGTCCGCCCAGTCCTCGTGCTTCGTGAGGATCATCCCGGCGCCGCCCGCAGTCACGACCTTGTTCCCGTTGAAGCTGAAGCAGGCGACGTCGCCGAAGGTCCCGGTCATGCGGTCCCGGTACCGCGCGCCGATGCTTTCCGCGCAGTCCTCGACCACGACGAGCTCCCGGGACCGTGCGATCTCGAGCACCGGGTCAAGGTCGACCGGGTGCCCGAGCGCGTGGACGACCAGGATCGCTTTCACCGTTCGCCCGGTCGTCGAGTTGACGAGCGCGCCGTCCCGCCAGTCGCATCCCGTCTCGACGAAGTGCGCCAGCTTGTCCACGTCGATCTGCAGGTACGAGGGGTCGCAGTCGATGAAGACCGGAGTGCCCCCCGCGTAACGCACCGCGTTCGCCGGCGCGATGAAGGTGAGCGTCGGCATGATCACCTCGTCGGCGGGCGTGACACCGGCGAGCAGCATCGCGACGTGCAGCGCCGCCGTCCCGTTGACCGTGGCGACGGCATTCGGGGCTCCGACGTACGCGGCAACCGATTCCTCGAACCGCTCGACGAACGGTCCGGCCGATGAGACCCAGCCCGAGTCGAGCGCCTCCTTGACGTACTCCCACTCCCGGCCGCCGAGCTCGGGAGCCGCCAACGGGATGAAGGGCTCGTCACCCCCGCCGGCGCTCATCGGACGTACGTGCCCAGGCGGAACCGGTCGAGGTTCTCACCGATCCACGCAATCGTCTCCTCGAGCCCCGACTCGAGCGTCCGCTGCGGCTCCCAGCCCATGAGGGCTCGGGCGCGACTCGCATCCGCGCACAGCCGCTCGACCTCGCTCCCCTGTGGACGGGTGCGCTCTCCCTCGGTGACGATCGGGAGCTCCCGCCCGACGAGGCGCAGCACGAGCGCGGCCAGGTCGCCGACCGAGATCTCCGTGCCGGTCCCGACGTTGACCACCTGCCCGACCGCGTCCGGGCAGTCGGCAAGCCGGACGAACGCGTCAACCGTGTCCTCGACGAACGTGAGGTCGCGCGTCGGCGAGAGGTTGCCGAGCCGGATCTCCGATCCGGACAGAGCCTGCGTGACGATCGTCGGGATGATCGCCCGCGCCGACTGGCGTGGACCGTAGACATTGAAGGGCCGGATCGTGGCCACCGGCAGCCCGAAGGAGAGGAAGAAGGACTCGGCCAGCTTGTCGGCTCCGATCTTCGAGGCGGAGTAGGGAGACTGTCCCTGCAACGGATGGTCCTCGCCGATCGGAACCCGGAGTGCGGTGCCGTAGACCTCGCTGGTCGACGTGTGGACGACACGGCCGACGTCTGCCCTGCGAGCGGCCTGGAGGACGTTGAGCGTCCCCTCGACGTTCGTCCGCACGTACGAGATCGGGGCCGAGTACGAGTACGGGATCGCGATCAGGGCGGCCAGGTGGAAGACGACCTCGATGCCGCCCATCGCACCGAGCACGCTCTCGGCGTCCTGCACGTCGCCGAGCACGACCTCGATCTCGTCCTTCACCTCGGACTGGTCGAGCCACTCCCAACCCCCGCTCGAGGTGTAGAGGACGAAGGCGCGGACCTGGGCTCCCTCGCGGACCAGCCGCTCGACGAGGTGGCTGCCGATGAAGCCGCCGGCGCCGGTCACCAGGACCCGCCGGCCCGCCCAGTCCATGCCGCTCACGTCTGCTCGCTCCGGGGCTGTTCGAAGTCGGACACCGCTCGTTCGTAATCGTCGATCTGGCCGATGTCGATCCAGTACTCGTGGATCGGGAACGCGACGACCTGCCCCCCGTCGGTGACGAGGTCCTCGATCAGGTGCGTCATGTCGTACGGACGATCCTGGGGGACGCGCGCGCACACCTCCGCGTTCAGCAGGTAGATGCCGGCGTTGACGAGGTACCGGAGAGTCGGTTTCTCGGAGATCTTCACGACCCGTGTGTCCTCGACGTCGATGATCCCGTAGGGAACCGTGACCTTGCTCTCCCGGACCGCCACGGTCATGTCGGCCATGTGCTCCCGGTGGAAATGGAGCATCGCCCGGAAGTCGACGTGGGTAAGGATGTCCCCGTTGATCACGAGGAGCGGGTCTTCGGCGTGCTCCATCCGGCCGAGCGCGCCGGCCGTCCCGAGGGGCTGATCCTCGTGGACGTACTCCACCTCCACACCGAAGTCGCCGCCGTCCTTGAAGTGGCTCGCGATCAGGTCGCCGCGGTAGTGGGTCGCGAGATTCACGCGCCGCACGCCGGCGTCCCGCAACTGCCCGACGATTCGCTCGAGCATCGGCGTGTCGCCGACCCGCAGCATGGGCTTCGGCAGGTCGTCGGTGAGCGGGCTCAGCCGCGTGCCAAAGCCTCCCGCCATCACCACCGCAGTCAGCGGCAGCTCGTACGAGCGAGCGAGATCGCTGAGCAGCGCTAGGTCGACCACGCGCCCTTCGCCGTCCACGAGCGGGATCTGCCGGAGGACGCGCTCGTTCATCAGGTGCAGAAGCTCGTGTGCCGGGGTCTCGACCGGGGCCGTGGTGGGCGCCGGCTGTCCGCCTTCCCGCGCCCGGGCGATCAGGTCGGAGACCGCCAGATCGAGGTCGACCTCTGCGAGGATCGCCCTCCGCGTGTCGCCGTCACTGATCGTGCCGAGGAGATGGCGCTCGTCGTCGACGACCAGCGCGATGCCCTCTCCGTTGCGGTCGATGCACGCCATTGCCTCCCGCAGCGTCTGGCTGGGACCGATGCAGTAGGCCGTGATCTCCAGGCTCATCGCGTAGACAGTAGCGCCCGTGTTGGTGGGCATACGTGGGTTACCCTGCGGTCATGCAGCCCGCCACCGACGTCGTTTCGTACTACGGGCTCCCGGTCGAGGTGCAGTATTGCACGAGATGCGTCGTGTCGAACCAGCGCCCGCGCATCACCTTCGACGAGGAAGGGGTGTGCAGTGCCTGCCGGTACGCAGACCGCAAGCAGCGGGAGATCGACTGGGTGGCGCGCGAGGCCGAGCTCGTCGAGCTCCTCGACCGCCATCGAAGCTCGGACGGTTCACACGACGTGATCGTCCCATGCAGCGGCGGCAAGGACAGCGCTGCCGTCGCCTACTGGCTCAAGCACCGCTACGGCATGCACCCGCTGACGGTGACCTGGTCACCGCACCTGTACACCGACATCGGGTGGCGGAACCTCCAGGCCTTCATCGCCCATGGGTACGACAACATCCTGGGCAGCCCCAACGGCGCCGTGCACCGTGTGCTCACGCGCCTCGCGTTCGAGCACCTCGGGGATCCCTTCCAGCCCTTCATCTATGGCCAGAAGGCGTTTCCGATGCGCATCGCCTCCAAGTTCGGCATCCCGCTCGTCATGTACGGCGAGAACGGCGAGGTGGAGTACGGCGGTGACCTGAAGAACGCCGACAGCCCCACGCACGACCTCGACAGCGATCTGATGAAGCACTACTTCTCAGGGATCGGCCCGCTCCACTGGGCCAACTACGGCGTCGACGAGGACGACCTGCGCGTCTACATGCCACCCCCGCTCGAAGAGATGCACGAGGTGGGCCTCGAGTGTCACTTCTGGAGCTACTACCACCGGTGGGTCCCGCAGGAGTGTTACTACGCCGCGGCCGAGCACACAGGTTTTCAGGCCAATCCGGACGGTCGATCGGAAGGGACGTATTCGAAGTACGCGAGCCTCGACGACCGGCTGGACGGCTTCCACTACTACCTGGCCTTCATCAAGTTCGGAATCGGCCGCGCGACCTCCGACGCAAGCCACGAGGTTCGCGACGGTCACCTCACCCGCGACGAGGCGGTGGGGCTCGTCCACCGATTCGACGGGGAGTTCCCCCAGAAGTACTTCGACGACTTCCTCGCGTACACCGATCTCTCCAAGGACCGGTTCCACGAGATCGTCGACAGCTTTCGCTCTCCGCATCTGTGGGAGCGTGACGGGGACAAATGGCTGCTCAAGTCCCGGGTTCGCTGACCACGATCGCGGGTCGCCGCGCGTGAGCGCACGCATCATCGCCCGGCTCGACATCAAGGGCCCCAATCTCGTCAAGGGCATCCATCTGGAGGGGCTTCGCGTGCTGGGCAAGCCGGAGCACTTCGCGCTCCACTACTACGAGTCCGGTGCCGACGAGCTCCTCTACCAGGACGTCGTCGCCAGCCTGTACGGCCGGAACAGCCTGCTCGACATCATCTCGGAGACAGCGAAGCAGATCTTCATCCCCCTGACCGTCGGCGGCGGGCTGCGAACGGTCGAGGACATCCGCACGGTCCTGCGAGCCGGCGCCGACAAAGTGGCCCTGAACACTGCGGCAATCGTCGAGCCCGACCTCGTCCGCGAAGCTTCCCGGCGCTTCGGCTCATCGACGATCGTGATCTCGATCGAGGCGAAGAAGCAGCCCGACGGCTCGTACGAGGCCTACACGGACAACGGCCGCGAGCGCACCGGCGTCGACGTGCAGGACTGGGCTGTGCGCGCGGCAGAGCTCGGAGCCGGCGAGATCCTCCTCACGTCGATCGACCAGGAAGGGACCGGGGCAGGCTTCGACCTCGAGCTGATTCGCGCGGTCGGAGACTCCGTGCCGATCCCGGTCATCGCCTCGGGCGGTGCAGGGCGCGCCGATCACGTTGCCGAGGCGATCCTGACCGGCCACGCAGATGCCGTCGCCGTCGCGTCACTCCTGCACTACCACTACGTGCGAACGAACCCGGTGCTCGGCGACTACTCGGCCGAAGGGAACATCCAGCATCTGCTCGGCGGCGGCGGCTTCGCGCGCGTGGAGGACGTCTCCCTCGAGGAGATGAAAGCGCAGCTCGTGGAACGCGGGATCGATGTCCGGAGGCCGGCATGACATCGAGCACCGCGCCGCTCGTCGCCATCGTCGACTACGACATGGGGAACATCTTCAGCATCAAGCAGGCGTGCGAGACGTCAGGGCTCGCGGCGATCCTGACGAGCGAGCCTCGAGAGCTCGAACGCGCCGACGCCGTCGTCCTGCCCGGAATCGGCGGGTTCCCCGACGCGATGGACTGCCTGGAACGGCTCGACCTCGTCGCCCCTTTGCGCGAGCTGGCGACCTCCGGCAAGCCGGTGGTCGGTGTCTGCCTCGGCATGCAGCTGCTGATGTCCGAAAGCCACGAGTTCGGGGTTCGTCCCGGTCTCGGCGTCTTCGGCGGATCGGTCGTCCACTTCGGCACGCCACGAGAGGGAGATCGGGTGCT
The DNA here is from genome assembly GCA_964351025.1 of uncultured Gaiellales bacterium. Taxonomy (GTDB): domain Bacteria; phylum Actinomycetota; class Thermoleophilia; order Gaiellales; family Gaiellaceae; genus CAYGLV01. The sequence goes on from CAYGLV010000018.1 coordinate 24,281, forward strand.
CAAGGTGCCGCACGTGGGCTGGAACCGCGTTCACATCCCCGCAGGGATCTCGAGCGGCAGCGGGCTCGACCTGCTGGGCCGGGACAACGACGGCGAGTCCATGTACTTCGTCCACAGCTACGTCGTCCGGCCCGACGATCCGACAGCGGTGTTGGCGACAACCCGCTACGGGGACACGGAGTTCTGCTCGGCGATCGCGCGGGACAACGTCGTCGGGTTCCAGTTCCATCCGGAGCGAAGCGGCCCGGCCGGCCTCCGCATCTACGCGAACCTGGCACGGTGGCTCCGTGAGCGCCGGGAAGGCTCCGTCAGCTAGAGGGGCTTCGCCGGCACGCCGACGACGGTCGTGCCGGCTGGCACGTCGTCCACGACCACCGCTCCGGCGCCGACGATCGCACCCTCGCCGATCGAGATGCGCTGCCGCACGACGGCGCCGATCCCGATGTGCGCTCCCGCTCCGACAACGACGGTGCCGGCGAGGCTCGCTGCAGTCGCGATGTGGACATGATCGCCCAGCTCGCAATCGTGCTCGACGATCGCTCCGCTGTTGACGATCACGTTGGCGCCGAGGGACGCCCCGGCATTCACGATCGACCCGGGGAGCAGCTGGCAGCCCGGGCCGAACGTGGCGAGGGCCGAGCAGACCGAGGCCGGATGGCGCACCGTGAGTGGTTCGAGCCCGTGGTCGAGCGCAAGGGAGAACAGCCTGGCGCGGGGGGCCGTGTCGCTCGTGGAGCCCAGCCCGACGACGAACGACGACACGCCCTGCTCGCGGAGCTGCGGCAGGAGATCATCGCCGCCGAGGATCGGGATCCCGTCGACGGCCTGCCCCCAGCGCGCGGCGTCCGGGTCGAGAATCCCCTCCGGTTCGTCGAGGCCCGCCTCCCGGATGCAGTCGATCAGCACACGGGTGTGCCCGCCGCCGCCGAGGATGATGCAACGCGTCACGATGCTCCGCCCAATTCCAGATCATGGAAGCGCTTGGTGATCAGCGCAGGGCCGAGGTCGACCGTCTCGAGACGATCGGCGATCAGCTCAGCCGCCCCGCCGGCGTCGTAGGGATTCGCCATGCCGCGCAGCGATGCACGGAACGACGGGTCGAGTGCGCGCTCGATCCCGACAGTGATCTCCTCTCGCCTGTTCCCGACGTCGATCACGTTCTTGGCGCGGACGCGGCCGTCTTGCCGCGTTCCGATGTTGACGACCGGGAGCCCGAACGACGGCGCTTCGATGATCCCGCTCGACGAGTTCCCGACCATTGCCGACGCGAAGGACAGCATCGAAAAGAACGCCCGCGTCCCAAGGTTCTCGACGAGCGTCGTGCGCGGCGTGGACTGCACGAACGCTTCGATGAGCGCCCGCACCGATCGTCCGCGGGTGTCGGCGTTCGGAGCCGTGAACACCACCGGCAAGCCGGCCGTTACGAGGGCCGACAGCAACTCGCCGGTCTGCCACTCGGCGTCCTCGAACTCGAGCGTGGCCGGATGGAACGTGACGAGGAGCGTTGGCTCGTCGAGGGAGAGACCGACGATGGCCTCGAGCTCGGCCCGCTCGAGCAGTGAGATCGAGCGCACGTTGTCGAGGCCGATTCCCCCCGTCATCAGGACTCGCCAAGGCTCCTCGCCGAGTTGGATCACGCGCCGGGCGTACTCCTCGGTTGCGACGAAGTGCAGGTGGGAGAGCTTCGTCATCGAGTGACGAAGCGCATCGTCGAACGCACCGAGCGTGAGCTCTCCGCCGTGGATATGTGCCACGGGGATCGTGAACGGGAGAGCCGCGAGAGCGGCGGCATGCATCTCGAACCGGTCACCGAGCACGACGAGGATGTCCGGTTGCACCCGTGCGAAGGACTCGGCGAAGCCCCTCACCCCTAGACCCATCGACCCGGCAATGCCGAGCGGCGTGTCCGAGGAGCGCAGCATCTCGACCCGGTCTGCCACTTCGAAGCCGTCGGCTTCGATCACCTCGACCGTCGACCCGAATTCGGATGACAAATGGCTGCCGGCGGCGATCAGATGCAAGTTAAGGCCGTCGGCCTCCCGGATCCGGCGCAACAGGGGCAGGTAATGCCCGTAGTCGGAACGCGCCACCGTGACAACGCCGATGGTCCTCATTGAACGAGCTCCGTCGAGAGGAGCGTCCCCTCGTTGATGTCCACCCGGGCGACCCGACCCACGATCAGCCCGCGGGCGCCGGGCGGCAGTCCGGTCCCGGGGCGGCTGAGCGCGATCATCTCGTCCGTGATCATCGTCCCCGCAGCGACCGAGCACGCCGCCACGAGGCTCTTGCGTGCGACGGCCGCGGTCTCGAGCTCGCTCGGCACCGGCACCTTCCGGCCGTCGCCGAGTGCCGACTCGATCGATCGGATGCCGAGCACGAAGTCGCGGAACTCGGACGGCTCGAGGGAGGCAGCGTGGTCGGGTCCCGGCGACGAGCGGTCCAGGGTCAGGTGCTTCTCGATCATGCACGCGCCGAGGGCGACGGCGGCGAACGCCACCTCGACGCCCAGCGTGTGGTCCGAGAAGCCGACCGGCTTGTGGAACTCCGCCTCCATCGTCGCCATCGCTCGCAGATTCGCCTCCGCCGGGGGCGCGGGATAGGCGCTCACGCAGTGCAGGATCACGATCTGCTCGTTCCCGGCCGCTTCTAGCTCGTCGACGGCGGCCCCCACCTCGGCGAGGTCGGCCATACCGGTCGAGAGGATCACCGGCCGGCCGAACCGGCCGACGTGGGCGAGGAGCGGAAGGTTCGTGATCTCGCCCGAGGGGATCTTGAAGGCGCCGACGCCGAGCTCGTCGAGGAAGTCCGCACTCTCGTCGTCGAACATCGACGACAGGAACTCCATCCCGGCGGCGGCGGCAGCCGCCTGCACCTGGCGATGTGCGTCCGGCGACAGCTCGAGGCGCTGCAGCATCGTGAGCTGCGACTCCTCGGGGTCGGTGCCGGCGAGCTGGTAGGAGGCCTTCGGCGCGTCGGCGGTGGCGAGCCGGTCGGCCCGGAACGTCTGGAACTTCACCGCGTCCGCGCCGGCGTCTGCGGCCGCCTCGACGAGCTCCAGCGCGCGATCGACGGACCCGTCGTGGTTCACGCCCACCTCGGCGATCACGAAACACGGCCGGTCCGCCCCGAGCTCGTGCTCCCCGATCCTCACGAGGGTCATGACGACCGCTTCCGCAGGGTTGCCTCGGCGAGTGCGAAGTCCCAGTCGGTGTCGACGTCGAGCGACCGTTCGCCCGGCATCACGTGGCCGAGCGTCCCGCTCGGGACAAATGTGCGCTCCGCCCGCAGCGTCGCGACCCGAGTGAGATAGACGGCACCGTTCGGCGCCACGAGCGGAGGCCAGGACTCGCCGGCATCCGTGACGCGCTCGAGCGTGGCGCCATCGCCGAGCCGGTAGGCATGGGGGCTCATCATCGACACACTCACCACCGCCGGGGCATCGGTCTTGCGAGCGATCGAGACGCACGCGTCGATGTCATCGGCCGTCCGGAGCGGCGAGGTCGGCTGGAGGAGCATGACGTAGTCGGGCGCGACGCCCTCGTGTTCCTCGAGCCAATCGAGCGCATGCTCGACGACAGCCACGTGGTCGGAATCGTCGAGAGCCAGATCGGTCGGGCGGACGAAGGGCACGTCAGCACCGTACTCCCGTGAGACGCGTGCGATCTCCTCGTCGTCGGTCGACACGATCACTCGCTGCAGCTCAGCGCTCTGGCGCGCGGCGTCGATCGTCCACGCGATCATCGGCTTCCCGGCGAGCAGGAGCACGTTCTTGCGAGGGAGGCGCTTCGACCCACCCCGGGCGGTGACGAGACCGAGAACCTCCAACTATTCCTCGAAGATCGCCTCGATGAGCCGCATCGTCCTGAGCGACTCGCCGATTGTCGGGATCTCGCAGTGCTCGCCGCGGGTCGCGGCGACGGCGTGCTCGGCCTGCAGGCGCAGGCCCGGCTTGAACTCCCGATCCCATTCGTGTGAAGGCACGCTCACGAGTTGCCGCTCGTCGGGAAGCTGAAAGGCCGCCTGCTCGAGCGGTCGCAGCTCCCATCGCTTCTCTTCGGTCACGAGCATAACTGCCCACGGGCCCGGCCCATTCCAGATTCCCTCGTAGACCCCGACGTCACCGCTCGCGAACCGGATCAGTGCGAGCACGACACCCGGTTCGCGAGGATTCCACGGAAGCACGCGCTCTACGCTCTCGAGAGCGCCGCGTCCGAGAAGCGACAGGTAGTCGATGACGTGGATCGAGTTCGCGTACATGTAGTGCTGCACGACGGCCTCCGGGTGCCCGTGCCCACGGGCCTCGTCGAGGCTCTGCTGGTCCAGCACGCGGATGTAGCGGCGGGAGTCGGAGGCGACGAGGTCGTCGAGCACCGCGCGCGTGCTCGAGATGAACCGTCGGTTCAGGCCGACGAGCACCGGCCGCTCACGCCCTCCCGCCGCCAGGGCGATCTCTTCTGCCTCCGCGACGCTCAGCCCCGGCGGCTTCTCGAGCAGGATCGTCCAGGGCTGCGCTAGACACTCGAGCGCAACGTCTTTCGTCGCCGTCTCGGTGATCGCGACGACGACGAGGTCCGCCTGGGTTACTTCGTACAGCTCGGTGATCGAATCGAAGATGCCCGCGATCCCGGCCTCTCGAGCGACACGCTCGGCGCGCGAGCGCGTGCGGCTGTGAATGCCCACGAGCTCGACGCCCGGCACGGCTGCGAACGCGCGGGCGTGCTCTTCCGCCATGAACCCGGCGCCGACGATTGCGACGGCGCAGCGTGGAGCGGTCATGCCCATGCGAAGAGACGCTCGCGTGGAAGGTCCTCGTCGATGCGGACCGGCACGTGGCCGCTCTCATCCGAGACATGAGCGGCGACGAGTGTCGCGACCGAGAGCCTGCCCTCCTCACCCGTCGGGTATCCCTCGCCTTGGACGAGTGCAGCAAGGACGTCCGCGGACGGCCCGACGGAGTCGGCTGGGGCGATGCGATGCTCCGTCTCCGTTGCGGGAAGCGCGTATCGCGTGGTCGGCTCCGTTCGGTGCTCTTCCTCACGCACGACGAGTCGCATCCATCCGCTGAGCTCGTCGACCATGAGCTGGCCGTACGGGCCGGCATAGACGACCGTGAGCCCGTGACCCTGATCGGAGCCGGACTCCAAGTACAGGCGCCTCCCGCTCGCCGTCGTAACCCGCACCGAGCCGGCACGATCCTCGAACTGCGCGCCTCGCGGGTTGGCCATCACGTCGGGCGCGAACCACGCCTCGACCTCATGAGGCGATTCGTCGGTCATGTACCGGAACATCTCGAAGTAGTGGGTCCCGTTCATAGCGACGCCGAAGTTGCCCGCGATGACCGTCGCGCTGCGCAGGCCGCCAAATGCGCCCGACGAGCAGATCTGCTTTGAGTGCGTGTACTGCTCCATGAACCGCATCTGGTGATTCACCGCGAGTCGAGCATCGTGCTCCGCGCACACGGCGATCATCCGATCGCATTGCGCCAGCGAGACCGCCATCGGCTTCTCGCACAGGATCGCCCCGGCACCGGCCTCCGCCGCCGCGCACACAGCGTCGCAGTGCGCATCGGCCGTCGTGGCGACTACGACGCACTCGGGGCTGCTGGCGCGCAGCAGGTCGGCCAGGTCCGTGTAGCCGCAGTTCGCCGGCAGCTCTTCCGAAGCGAGCGTCTCGGCGACGACGTCTCCCCGCACATCGCAGACGCCGACGACCTCCAGCCCGAGACGGCGCACCACCTCGAGGTGCCGACGCCCCATGCGTCCAAGCCCGACGATCGCCGTCCGCATGAAGAGTAGGCTATTCGAGGGCGGACAGAGCCGCTGCAAGCGCCCTCACGCTTGTGCGGAAGGGCATCCCGCTTATGCGGAAAAGGAGGCTGGTAGGTTCCTCTCATGTCCGACGACTTGGTCACCGCGGCTCTGACACGGGAGCATCGACGGTTATTCGACTACGACCGCCGGCGGCTCGGCGACGAATTCGCGATGTACGAGCCATGCCCGGGCTGCGGTTCGACGTCGTCGAAGCACGAATTCTCGAAGGACTGGTTCAACTTCGATCGTTGTCGCGAGTGCGGAATGGTCTGGACGAACCCGCGTCTCAACGATCAGACTCTCGCGGACTTCTACAACGGCGACTACACCAAGGCCTACAACGCGACGAAGTTCTTCGCCCCGGGCCAACAAGAAGTCGACGCGATCACGACCGACGCGCGGCGGTTCCTCTCAGCCGCCGCTCCATACCAGCCCTCGGGGCGGTTCCTCGAAGTTGGGGCGGGAGGCGAAGGGACGATGATGGCCGCGGCGCTCGCGGCCGGCTACGAAGTGACGGCGGTAGAGGTGACAACCGAGTGCGTCGCTGCCCTTCGCCGCAGATTCGGCGACTCGGTGACTGTGATCCACGCCGATATTTACGACGCCAGCCTCGAGCCGCGGTCATTCAACGTGATCGTGATGCGCGACGTCCTCGAGCACATTCCACACCCGCGTCGGTTCTTGAGAGCCCTGTCCCAGCTCGCGATCGAGGACGCCGTTCTCCTTGTCCAGGTCCCGAACGTCGACGGACTGATCTACCGGCTCGTCCGGCAGCGACACACGGTCATCTTCGGTTTCGAGCACGTCAATTACTGGACGGTGTCGAGCCTCTCGCGTGCGCTCTCCGACGCGGGCTTCGACGTCGTCGACGTCGAGCATCAGAGCGTGGACTTCACGCTGAGCACCGTGCACTCGTACCTGTTCGGCCGGCCCACCTTCACCACGGTGCTGCCTCCACCGCCTCAATCACCGGTGTGGCGCGCGCTTGGGCGGATCACCTGGCCACTCGTCCGCCTCCTGCGACCCCTCGATCACCGCCTCCTGCCGAAGCTCGCGAACCGGGTGCGACGCGGGAGCGTGATGACCGTCGTCGCAAGGCGCCGCGCCGACCAGCCCGAATCGCAGACGCCGACCGCGGCTTAGGGTTAACTAGGCGAGCAGGCGGCGGGCAATCGGCCCGAGCGCTGCGCGTACCGTCCGCTTCCACCTGCTCGGCCGCGCGATGTGCGGCAGCCACGAGGGATTGATCTCGCGTACCCACGCTCTGAACTCATCCCAGTCGAGCAGCCCCAGGTCGTCCAGATGCATCAGCCCGGCCCCGACGTCGAGGATGAGCCAAGGGCTGCTGGGGTCGAGGTACTTGATGATGCCGCGGGTCTGCATCGTCCATGTGCGTGCCTGCTCCTCGGGGCTCACCTCGACGTCGATCGAGACGCCCGTGACGCGGCGAGCCCAAGGGCTCGGCTTGTGCATGGTCTGGTGGTAGTGGAAGGTGTCCTCGACCTTGCCGACACGGCCGCCCGCGCGCTCGACGACGTCGGCGAAGACGAAGTCCTCCTGGCGGTAGACGTAGTCGTCGTCGACCGTGCCCAGGCGCGGCTCGAAAGCAGCCTTGCGGCCCATCTGGCTCCCGGCGTACGGACGCTCCTCATTGACGTTCAAGTACTCGACCATGATCGTGTGTTGCATGGGACAACCGAACCAGTCGTAGTCCGTCTGATGCCGTTGCATCGTGTCGAACCACCCATCCGGCAGATAGACGTCCGAGTGCACGTAGATGAACCACTCGGTCTCCACGGCCTCGATTAGCTTGCGGACGCTGAATCCGAGCGTCGCGTAGTCGCGGTGATCGTGCACTTCCACTCTCGGGAGGCGCTTCGCGATCTCGATCGAGTCGTCGAGGCAGCCGGCGTCCCCGATCAGGAGACGATTGACGGGTATCTCGCGGTAGAACGACAGGAGGTTGGCCTCCCAGAGCTCGTTCGTGTGCATGACCGGAACGAGTACGTCACATGCGCCCGTCCGGTCTTCTGCGAATCGGTCGACGAAGGGCTGCGGCGTGTAGTAGCGCCGGAAGACGGAGTCCTCGCGGGACGCCGCGCCCATCAGAGCAGCATGAAGTGCGGCAGCGGGACGATGAACCTGCCGCCGGAGAGGAGGAACGGCTTCTCGCGCTCCTCGAACTCCTCCATGAAGTGCCACGGGAGCACGAGGAAGTGGTCGGGCTTCGCGGCCCGCGCGTCCTCCTCGGAGACGATCGGGATCCGGCTGCCGACGGTGACCTTGCCCCACTTCTGCGGGTTGCGCTCTGCGGCAGCCGTGATCAGCGTGGTGTCCAGGTCGAAGTACTGCAGCAGCGTGTTCCCCTTCGTCGACGCCCCGTAGACGTAGATGCTCTTGCCGGCCGCCACCTGCTGCTCGATGAAGCCGACGACGTCGCCCTTCACCCGCTCGACGCGCTGGGCGAACTCCTGGTACGTCCCCACCCGGTCGAGGCGGAGTTCCTCCTCGCGGCGGCGGAACCCGGCGACCCGCTCCCGCGCCAGCCCGCGGTAGGTGTCATCGCCGAACGCGTCCTCCCGAGCGCTTCGGTTCCGAATGTAGACCCGGAAGCTCCCACCGTTGACGTCGTTCAGCTGCATATCGACGACCTCGAAGTCGTGGCGGTCGAGCAGCTGCTCGAACGAGCCGAGCGCGTAGTACTCGAGGTGCTCGTGGCAGATGTTGTCGAAGGCGTTCTGCCTGAGCATGAGCGGGAGGTAGCTCATCTGCACGATCCACACGCCGTCCTCGTGCATTACCGACTTGATGTCGGCGACGAACTGGTTCGGGTCCTCGAGGTCGTAGAACATGGCGATGCTCGTCACCGCCTTCGGGCGGCGGTCCTTGACCTCGGGCGTCTCGAAGTACGTGTCCGCGTTGAAGAAGTCGATGACGACGGCGTCCGCGACCTTCTTTGAGTACTCCGCGAGGTTCCGCGACGGGTCGAAGCCGATCTTGTACAGACCCTCGGTCTGGTACGAGTCGAGCAGCGTCCCGTCGTTCGAGCCGATGTCGAGCACCGCGTCCCCCTCCGAGAGGTGCGCGAGGTAGGCCACCTCCGTCGCGATCTCGGCGAGCGCCTCCTTCATGCTCGCGTTCGTGCCCGACCGGTACCAGTAGTTCCGGTAGAGAGACTCCGGCGGGACGGTGTCGCGCAGCTGGAGGAGCCCGCACTGCCGGCAGAGCACGAGCTCGAGCTCGGCCTTCACCCCGTCGGGCTCGTCGGGGTCGAGGAAGTCCGAGACGTACTGCTCGCCGAGGGACAGGATCGAGTCCAGCTCGCCTTCGCAGACCCGGCAGGTGGACCTCGTTTGCACGCCGCTGTCGGTCACTTGTCGAGCTCCAGGATCGAGAGGTTGACGTTGTCGGCGTCCATGGATACCAGCTTCGACGCGCCGCGTGGGTGGGAAGGGTCCCCGCCGAGACCGGAGCCGTGTGCTCTGACCGGGCCTCGCCGTCTCGAGCGAATAGTTGCGATACCCATCACCGTCGAAGCGCCTACCCCAGCCTCTCAACGGTCCAGTCGAGCCTCGGCCGGAGTGCCGAGGTCGGCCATTTGAACGGGAAGTTCCCGCGCACGCCCGCCGGGTCCGAGGAGTCGCTCACGGCGAACCAGAGCGCGTCCGCCGCCTCCACGCGCAGGACGGCCTTGTCGAGGTTCTGCGCAAGGTAGAAGGAGATCGCGTATTGCCCCGCGTTGAGGAAGTCGCCGGGTATCTCGCACGTGCTGCGATAGGTGCCCCTTGGTCTCGCGACGGCAGACCACGGCGAATCATTGTTGTCCAGAGACACGAAGACCGTCATACCGACCTCGTTCGAGACGAACACATAGGCGTCGAGCGGGCAATCCTCCAGTACGTCGTATTCCATATCGAGGAAGACGGGGTCCCTCACGCTGAACGCCGTCGTGACGTCACCATCGCGGCCGCGCACGCGGACGCGACGCAGGCGAACGACGGCGTCCCCAGGCGCCTCCTCGCTCTTCCAGATTCGCTCGCCCTCCTGCTCGAGACCCATCCGGAGATAGGTGAGGCTGACGTCGGGAACCGGTCCGTCCATCACCACGCCGCCGCGGTGGAGCAGGACGGCACGCGTGCAGAGCTGCTGGATGCTCGACAGGTTGTGACTGATGAACACAACCGTCCGGCCCTGGCTCGAGACCTCGCTCATCTTCCGCAGGCAGCGCGTCTGGAACTCTATGTCTCCGACAGCGAGCACCTCGTCCACGAGAAGGATCTCGGCTTCGAGGTGCGCGGCCACCGAGAAGGCGAGGCGCGTGTACATGCCGCTCGAGTAGTACTTGATCGGGGTGTCGAGGAACCGCGCTACGTCGGCGAACTCGACGATGCTGTCGAATGAGCGCCCGATCTCTCGGCGGCCCATGCCGAGGATCGCACCGTTCAGGTAGATGTTCTCCTTCCCGGTGAGCTCGGGGTGGAAGCCGCTCCCGACCTCGAGGAGCGAGCCGACGCGGCCACGTACACGGGCGCGTCCCGTCGTGGGGTCCGTGATGCGCGACAGCACCTTGAGAAGCGTGCTCTTGCCAGCGCCGTTGCGGCCGATAATGCCCACCACCTCGCCGCGGCAGATGTCCATCGATACGTCGCGCAGCGCCCAGATGTGGTCGTCGCGGAGCGGCGCGGCCTCGGTCGACGGACGCCGGGGCCTCAGGCGGCGCACAGCAGCCGCGGCCTGCGTGTTGATCACCTCGCGGATCGTGCGGTACCCACCGTGCGCCCCGCCAAGGCGGTACCGCTTGCCGAGCCCCTCGACGCTGATGACGACGTCTGCGTCGCTCATACGATGTCCGCGAAGGTGCGCTCCGTGCGTCTGAAGTAGACGGCACCCCCGAGGAGGAGTGCGAGCGACACGACGACGGAGACGCCGAACATGGGATCGAGTTGACCGGTTCCGAGCAGCGCCCACCGGAACCCCTCGACGACCCCGGCCATTGGATTCAGATGGTAGACCAGCCCCCAAGCGTCGGGCACGATGTCGCTCGGATACGCGACCGGAGTCGCGAACAGCCAGAGCTGCACGAGGAACGGAATGATGTACCGGATGTCGCGGTACTTGACGTTCAGCGCCGAGAGCCACAAACCCACCGCCAAGGCGGTGAGGGCGGCGAACAACGCGAGCAACGGAGTGACGAGAAGGGCCGCCGAGGGAGCGATGCCGTAGTAGAGCATCATCCCGATGAGGATCGTGAAGGCGATGACGAAGTCCACGAGATTTCCGAGCGTCGCCGAGATTGGGATCAGTAGTCGCGGAAAGTAGACCTTCGTCAGCAGCTGTTGGTTGGAGATGAGGCTGCCTCCGCTCTGGGCGACGGAGTTCGCGAACAAAAGCCACGGGACGAGAGCAGCGTAGGCGAAGATCGGGTAGGGGACGCCCTCCGACGGAACATTTAAGAGCCGGCCGAAGAAGATCGAGAAGACGACCATGAGCAGAAACGGCTGGAGGACGGCCCAGGCGGCTCCGAGCGCCGTCTGCTTGTACCGCACCTTGACGTCACGCCACGTCAGGAAGTAGAGAAGCTCCCGGTACGTCCAGAGCTCGCCGAGGTGGAGGGGCACCCAGCCACGCGAGGGCCGGATCTCGAAAACGGGCTCGGGCGTCGCAGCCGCGTTGCTCACCCAGCCGCCTCCTGGGCGCCGTCCTGAGGCAGGATCAACCACATCGCCACAACATACCTCCGGGGATTGTCTTGCGGGGTCGTCTACCGCCAACAGATTTCCCCACTCGACCGCGGTTCGACCGGTGGGACGATTGTGCGCTGCTCAGGCAGGTACAATGAGCCTTTACCAGCCCGAGGCGCTCATCGCGCGCGGAACTCGTGCTCCACGCCATGAGGCTCTATGGCACGGCTTTACGCATTTGAGGATCGCTTCGAAAACACGAGTTCCGAGGAAGATCAGCCGACGGTCGGAAGGCTCGAATGGACGCGGACAGTCAAGCCGAATGATGACGCCTAAATGGTTACTCCGACTCGCCGATCGCGCATTTATCAAGCTGTGTCTGCGTAATCAGGAATTCATCGCGACGCGCATCGAGAACGTGATACTTCATCGACCACGTTTCTATTGCGCCCCGCATCAGCGAGCACGCATCTCGATCTCGTCGAAGGCGAACATAAACAACGCGCTATTCAATCCGGCCAGCGGAAATATCGTTGTGGATGACTTCGTCTTCTTTGGCCATAACGTGTCGGTGATCGCTGCCACGCACGACTATTCGAAGTTCGATGGTGAGCGGATGCAGTCGATACCCGCGGAAGGTCGGGATATCACGATTTGCCGAGGGGCGTGGATCGGTTCGAACTCCACCATTCTTGGGCCGTGCGTGATTGGAGAACATGCGGTCATTGCAGCAGGGTCAGTTGTCAAAGACGACGTGCCCGCCTATCACTTGGCCGGCGGAGTGCCGGCGCGAGCTATTGGCGAGATCGCGGTTCCGAGTGAGCATGACGAAGAGCGGCAGCCTCCCTACTAGGACTGAACTCGAGGGCTCGGAAGTGCGTTCCATCACCTATCACAGCAATGGTGGAAGGATCGCCTACGCTGCGGCCTTCTCAGCGTCTATGTCCGCCTCGACCATCATGCGCACGAGCTCCGCGAACGATACCTTCGGCGCCCACCCGAGTCCCTCGCGCGCCTTGGAGGCGTCACCCACGATCATGTCGACGTCGTCCAGCCTGGTCAGCGCGGAGTCCACGTCCACGTGCAAGCCCCAATCCGAAATGCCGGCGACCGCGAAAGCCTCGGCGACGAACTCGCGCACTGTGTGGGTCTCACCGGTCGCCACGACGTAATCGTCGGGCTCCTGCTGCTGCAGCATCAGCCACATCGCCTCGACGTAGTCCCCCGCGAAACCCCAGTCCCTTCTGGCATCGAGGCCCCCGAGCGTCAGCCGATCCGCCTTCGCCAGGGCGATCCGCGCGACGCCCTTGGTCACCTTCCGCGTGACGAAGTCGGTTCGCCTCCTCGGGGATTCGTGGTTGAACAGGATCCCGGAACTGGCGTGAAGCCCGTAGGCCTCTCGGTAGTAGCGCGTCGCATGATGGGCGAATACCTTCGCCACAGCGTAGGGACTCCGCGGGTTGAACGGCGTCGTCTCCCGCTGAGGCTTCTCGGTCGCGACACCGAACATCTCGCTCGAAGAGGCTTGGTAGAACCTGATCCCGCTGTTCGCGCCGGCTGCGACACGCACGGCCTCGAGCAGCCGGAGAGCACCTAGACCGATGACGTCGGACGACTCGACGGGCGAGCGCACGGACTCGCTCACCGTCGAGACGCCGCCGAGGTTGTAGACTTCGTCGGGTTGCGCCTCGGCGATCGCGCGGACGAGACTCGCGGCATTCCCGAGATCGCCTTCGACAAGCCGCACGTCGGGGAACTCTCGCCGGATCGCTTCGCGAGACCGGCTTCCCGGCCATGCAAGGCCGTAGACGCGGTAGCCCTTGCCGATGAGCAGCTCGGTCAGGTAATGACCGTCCTGGCCGCCAATTCCCGTGATCAGAGCGCGCTTCATCGCGGCACCAGCGTAGTCGGTGCCCACGCGCTTGGGCACGCGTACGTCACTTGGTGGGTTGGAGCTGGACGAGCGACCGTCGACAAATCTGGAGTTCCCTCGCGTCCGTGATCAGGGTGATCTGCCCCCGGTTCGGTGGAGTCGAGTTTCTAGAGTCCTTCCGAGGAGCACCGCAAAGGACGTGGTCCGGGCGAACGTGAGCGGTGGATCCACGGACCAAACGGCAGAGAGGAAGGCGAGCGCGAGCAGCGCCGCGAGCGGAGCGGCGAGCAGGAGCGAGGGGCGAGGGATCCCTCGCCC
>CAYGLV010000019.1:0-37745 GCA_964351025.1 uncultured Gaiellales bacterium
GGGCGCGGCTTCTTCTCCTACGACAAGGGCTAGAGGAGGCGCGCTTTCCGGGGAGGGCAGTGGGTCAGTTCGATTCGCGGCGCGACGTGAGTTTCGTTCGGCGCTCCGTTAGGGTCATCGTATGGCGGCACCGCGTTCATTCGGCGGGCGTATGTGGGCGACTGTCAAGTACGCGCTTGGCCCTGCGAGGAGCGCGCCCCGCCGGATCCAGGGACTCGCGCTAGTGATCAGTTGGGTTCTACCGGTGGCGCTCGGAGCACTCGGCCTGAGCAAGCCGGACCATTTCAACATCAGTGCCGCCTGGTGGATCGCCCTCATCCTTGTGTCGCTTCTAGTGCTGTTCGTTATTGCGACCTACCGCCTGTACTCGGCAACGCTCCGCACCTTCCCCAGATCGCTCATTGAGGCGGATCGTGTGAAACAGGGGTTTGGTAGGGCGGGCAGTACCCGCTTGTGGGTCGATGTCCCCGTTGTGCTCACGAACCGCGAGCCGGCGCAAAAGCTGAGCCTGGATTTTGCGCTCAAGCTCGTTGCCGACGGAAACGTGCTCCTCACGTACTTCAGTGAACAGCGCGACGAACTACCCCTAGCCATCGGCCCGATGGAAACCCAGAAGTACGAGCTTCGCTTCGACTTCCCCGACGAACTCGCCCGCGAGTTCTTGGAGCAACCGCTGGGCGCACCCATACCGACGATCCCGCATCAGATCATGCGACTCGTTGTCGGTGATCGGGTATCCGGCGAGCAGATCGAGATTCAGTTGCCCGGACGCTACCCGGCCATCTTCTGACGCGGACCAGGTGCTACACTTTGCTCGATGCCTGACCGCTCTAGCAAGCGACCGCGCGACGTGAACGAGCTAGCCAAGCAGCTCGTGGCCGAGGCGACGGGAGAAGCGCCGCCGTTCGATCCCGATGTGGGCAAGGATCCTGCCGCTGTTGCGCTCGGCCGGAAGGGCGGGCTCAAGGGCGGCAAAGCGAGAGCAGCAAAGATGACACCCGAGGAACGCAGCGAGGCCGCCCGCCAAGCAGCGACGGTCCGTTGGTCTAAGCGTTCCTGAACGCCCCACCCTTGGGGGAACTCTCCGGCCGGATGGCTGTGGTAGTGTTCCGGTCAATGGCTGACCATCGTGAACACATCCGCAAGGCGGTAGCCGCGCTGCATGTGGAACGGCGCAGGCTCATACGCGAGATCGAGCAGGTCGATGTCAACGTCGCCATTCTTGAGGAGTTGCTCTCTCGCGACAGCAGCAACGCCGATTCCGGTGCTACGCGGGAACCGGGCGAACCCGCGAAGAGAGGCGATGCCGAGCGGGAGATCTTGAGGATGCTCGCCGGCGGCGGCGTCCTGACAGCGGCCGAGATCGCAGCGAGACGTGGAACGACCAGCAACGCCGCATCGAATGTTCTCCGCCGTCTCTACAAGAAGGGCGTGATCGCGCACCTCGGCGGCGGTAGGTACCAAAACAAGATTCCGCCTGCGGGCGGACAAGGTTCCCTCTCGGTCGAGGCCGAGAGGGAGGAAAACACAGACGCGAGAGGTGGTGACTCGTGAAATGACCGGAGGCGCCGGCCTGATGCCTGACTAGTGGGCGGATGGCACAGGAGAGGCTCTACCGTTCGAGGCGGTAGGGCCTCTCCGAGCCCTATTTCACATCACTGTCAGATGCCCACCGTACCACAGTTAGTGGTAGGGGTCCAGTGGCCCTTCGTATTGGTATGCGCACGCGGTCTTTCCGAGAAGCGTGTGCTTGCGCTTGTCGTTCATTCCTTGACAATGCCTAACCGCTCATGCATAATAGACAGTATGAATCGGCTCTCCATTGAGAAGCGCGCCCAAGTCATCGCCGCACTCGTGGAGGGCAACAGCATCCGCGCGACCGTCCGCATGACGGGCGTGGCAAAGAACACCGTCACGAAGCTGCTCGTGGACATGGGCACGGTCTGCTCGATCTACCAAGACCGCGTGTTGCGCGACCTGCCGTGTGAGCGTGTCGAGGCCGATGAGATTTGGGCGTTTTGTTACGCGAAGGAACGGAACGTGCCGGTCGAGAAGCGCGGCGAGTTCGGCTACGGCGACGTGTGGACGTGGGTCGGCATGGACGCCGACACGAAGATCGTTGTCAGCTACCGCGTCGGCACTCGCGGGCTCGGCGAGGCTCGGGAGTTCATGAAGGACCTCGCGAGCCGCCTGAGCCGCCGTGTGCAACTCACGACCGATGGGCACCGGCCGTACCTGACGGCCGTCGAGGATGCTTTCGCGGGTGAGATTGACTACGCCCAGCTGACCAAGATTTACGGTGTCGCCGAACCTCTCCGTGCCGGAGCGCGCTACTCCCCCGGCGTCTGCCTCGGCACTCAGGTCCAAGCGATCACCGGCGCGCCCGACCCGGCAAACATTTCGACCAGCTACATCGAGCGGCAGAACCTGACCATGCGGATGAGCATGCGGCGGTTCACTCGGCTGACCAACGCCTTCTCGAAGAAGGTCGAGAACCTGGCCGCAGCCGTCAGCCTGCACTTCGCCTATTACAACTTCTGCCGCGTCCACAAGACGCTCGGCACTACACCGGCCGTCGCGGCAGGCGTCACCGATCACGTGTGGAAGCTGGACGAGATGATCGGGTTGCTCGAACAGGCCGAGGCGACTCCGGTCAAGCGCGGCAGCTATGCCAAGACGCGAGCGGTCAAGCGCGCCGCCGAGAGTTCAGACTGACCCACTACCTCCGGGGAGCGCTTACACTTTCCTTACATCCCGCTCACCCCGGCCACATCGCCCGAGCCGATACTGCGGGCACTGATGCGAAACGCTCTTCTCACCCTGCTCCTCGCGGCGCTCGTTCTTCCAGCGGCCGCGCTCGCCTCACGGGCCGAGCCGACCGACGGCACGCTCTCGGTCGAGGGTGCGAGCGGCACGGTGATCGTGCAGGCGCGTGGCGCCGTGATCGGCCGTGTTGCCGCCGGCACGGTCGTCATCACCGACCTGAGCCCCGGCGACGACAGCGACCCTGTCGTCTGGGGCGCCCAGACGCGCCGCCAGACGGGACGCGAGACGATCGCCTACCGGGGTCGCAACATCACGTTCCGGCTGATCGGCGGCGGCTTCAAAGTGGTGGTCAGAGGGGTGGGTATCTCGCTCTCGGTTGTCGGCCGCGGGGACGCATACCTTGCCGGTGATGCCACCGAGGCGGGCGTCTTCTCGACGAGTGGCGCGGACTGCAGGTTCGCGCCGGAGACCTGCCGTCCCCTGCCGGACGGTGGGCAGCGGATCAAGATCATCGGCGCGCCCACGTCGCAGGACCGCTCGTCCGGCCCCGCAGAGCGGACGCCACCTCCACCGGTGCGCCCGCAGAGCTCGACGAACGAGCGGACAGCGGGTCCCGAGCGCACGCCGAGCGGCGTGTTGCCGGCGATACCTTGACGACGGGACAACAGACAATCCTCGTGGTCGAGGACGAGGCGTCGATTGCCTCGTTCGTCTCGCTCTACCTCAAGAACGCCGGCTACGCGGTGCGCGCGGTCACGACCGGCAGCGCAGCGATCCAGTACGCGGCGTCCGAATCGCCGGCGCTCATCGTCCTCGACCTGATGCTGCCCGATGTGGACGGGATCGAGGTCTGCCAAAGAATTCGCAAGAGCTCCGACGTCCCGATTTTGATGCTGACGGCCCGGGACGAGGACGTGGACAAGATCATCGGGCTCGAGGTCGGCGCCGACGACTACCTGACGAAGCCGTTCAACCCGCGCGAGCTCGTCGCGCGCGTCAAGAGCGTGCTCCGCCGCTCCGCACCCGAGCGCCGCGGCGACGAGACGCAGGAGATCCGGCACGGTGACCTCTTCATCAACTCCGGCCGGCGCGAGGTCAAGGTGGGCGAGGACGAGATCCAGCTCGCGCCCAAGGAGTTCGATCTGCTCTGGGAGCTGCTCGACCACAAGGGGATCGTGCTCACGCGCGACCAGCTGCTCGAGCGCGTCTGGGGGTACACGTTCGCCGGCGACACGCGTACCGTGGACGTCCACGTGCGGCAGGTCCGGCGCAAGCTCGGCGACGCGTCACCGATCGTGACCGTGTGGGGGGTCGGCTACAAGGTCGGCCCCGACCGGAGCGCAACGCCCGCGGCCTGACGTCGAGCCGTGTTCCGCTCTCTCCGCTTCCGTCTGCCGGCGCTCTTCCTCGCCGGAGCTGTGCTCGCAGGGGTCGTCGCGTCGCTGATCGCTCTACGGCTGTTCCAGGACTACACGCGCGACCAGTCGGTCGTCGAGCTGCGCCGGGAGGCGAAGGGGCTCGCGCAGCTCTACGCCGAGTCGGCATTGCGCGCGAGCGACGAGGGCAAGGCGGCGCCTTCGTTCGCCGCCGAGCAACTCGAGCTGGCGACCGGTGACCGGCTCTTCTACGTCGGCACCACGGTCTTCCCCGGGCAGGACTCGGGGCTCAAGCGACTCTCGGAGGAAGCGATCGGCGTCTCCGTGGTGGCGGGAGCGAGGATCGTCACCTTCGAGTTCACACCGCCGGGCGAAAAGCGTACGTTCCTCGCGGTGGCGCACCCGCTCCGCCTCGCGCCGGGCACGCCACCCTTCGGCGCCCTGGTCGTGGCCAAGCCGAAGACCGAGCTGCGCGACCGTTGGCTGACGCTCTTCGAGCGGCTGGCGTTCGCGTCCGTCGGAGGCATCCTCTTCGCCGGGCTCCTTGCCCTGTACCTCTCACGCCGGATCACCGAGCCGGTGCTCCAGCTCTCCCGCGCCGCCGACGAGATCGCGGCCGGGCGGCGCGACGTAACCGTGCCGCCCGTGCGCGGCGGTGGTGAGATCGGCCACCTTGCTGACCGCTTTCGGGAGATGGCGGTCCGGCTTGTGGAGGCGGAAGAGCTGGAGCGGAACTTCCTGATGACCGTGTCGCACGAGCTGCGCACGCCGCTGACGGCGATCCGCGGCCACGTCGCGGCTCTGCGCGACGGCCTGGTGGAGGGCCCGGAGGACGTCGCACGGACGCTCGACGTCGTCTCCGCCGAGACCGATCGGCTCGAGCGCCTCGTCGGCGACGTGCTCGACCTCGCCAAGCTCGACACCCACCGCTTCACGGTCATGACGGAGGAGATCGACATGGGCCGGCTCGTCGGGCGTGCCTACTCGACCTTCGCGGAGGAGGCCCGGCTGCGCGGCATCGACTACCGCCAGGAGACGGCCGCGACGCCGGTCATCATCTCGGACGGCGACCGCGTGCTCCAGATCATCACGAACCTGATCTCCAACGCCTTTCGTTGGACGCCCGACGGCGGCCGCATCGAGGTCGCGCTCGCAGCGGAGAACGGTGCGATCGTCGTGGACGTGACGGACACCGGTCCCGGCATCCCGGACGACGAGCGGGAACGGATCTTCCGACCGTTCTGGTCGAATGACGGCCGCGGTACGGGCCTCGGCCTGCCGATCGCGCGCGAGCTGTCGATCGCCCTCGGCGGCCGGATCGAGCTGGAGACGCGGGTGGGGGCGGGCAGCCGCTTCCGGCTCGTCCTGCCTACGGCCCAGCAGGACTACGCCGAAGCGTCCGCGCGGCGCTCGTCGATCCGGTAGACGGTCGCCCCGGAGGCGACGCGCTCGACGCGCGCGAGCCGTTCGTCCACGCCCTTCCACCCCGATGAGACGAGGTCCACGAGCAGGGCGAGATCGTCGATCCGCGCGTGCCGCTCGGCGAGCAGGTCGCCCTCGATCCGCTCGAGCCGCCGGATCGCCTGGTTGAGCAGTCCGCGGATCTCGGCGATGTGGCGCGCGACGGGAAGCACCTCGGCGCGGAGACCGTCTTGGACGGCTGCGCCGACGCGCTCCGGGAGCGAGGCCTCGAGCTCGGCCGCGGCGGCGGCGAGCGCCTCGATCTGGTCACGCGAGCGCTCCAGCGCGGCCTCCAGCGCGGCCGGCTCCGGGCGACCGGTCGCAGCCGCCGCGATCCGCGCCTTCGCCCGCTCGAGAGCAGCCTCATCCATTGCGGCCAAGGCTACTCTCAACGTCGGATGAAGTCATCGGCCCTCGACTACGTGCTTCCGCCCGAGCTGATCGCCCAGCACCCGGCGAATCGCCGCGACGCCTCGCGTCTGCTCGTCTACGAGCGTGCGACGGGCGCTGTGCGCCACCGGAGGTTCGCCGAGCTGCCGGCCGAGCTCGCCGCGGAGCTCGTCGTCGTCAACGACACAAGGGTCGTTCCGGGCCGGCTTCGCCTGCGCCGGCCGACGGGCGGGCACGTCGAGATACTCCTGCTCGAAGCTGTCGCAGACGGCCTCTGGGAGGCGCTCGCGCGGCCATCGCGCAAGCTGAAGCCGGGGGCTCGCTATGGGCCCGTGGAGCTCATCTCGCACCTCGGCGCAGGTCGCTGGCGCGTGCGCCTCGACGGAGAGCCGGCGGGGGAGACGCCGCTGCCTCCGTACATCACAGAGCCACTCGGCGACCCGGAGCGCTACCAGACCGTGTACGCCGAGGATCCCGGCTCGGCGGCGGCACCGACCGCCGGTCTCCACTTCACGCCCGAGCTGCTCGCCCGCCTCGACGTCGAGCGCGTCACGTTGCACGTCGGCCTCGACACCTTCCGTCCACTGAGTGCCGAGACGCTCGAGGAGCACGTGCTCCACGGCGAGCGCTACCGCGTCGAGCCGGCCGCCTGGGAGCGGATTCGTGCGGCCGAGCGCGTGCTCGCGGTCGGCACGACGACGGTGCGCGTGCTCGAGACGCTCGCCCGTGGCGGGCCGCCTGCCGGCCGGACCGACCTCTTCGTCACGCCCGGCTTCGAGTTCCGGCGCGTGAACGCCCTGCTGACGAACTTCCACCTGCCCCGCTCGACCCTGCTCGCGCTCGTGATGGCCTTTGCCGGGATCGAGGAGACGCGGCGGCTGTACGAGCTGGCGATCAGCGAGCGCTACCGCTTCTACTCCTTCGGCGATGCGATGCTCATCCTGTGAGCGCGTTCGAGATCGCCGCGACCGACGGGGAAGCCCGTGCAGGGATGATCCGCACCGTGCACGGCGAGATCCCGACGCCGGCGTTCATGCCGGTCGGGACGAAGGGCACCGTCAAGAGCCTCCACCCGGATGAGGTGCGCGCGCTCGGGGCGCACGTGGTCCTCGGGAACACCTACCACCTGCACTTCCGTCCCGGAGAGAGCACGATCGCCGAGCTCGGCGGCCTGCACTCCTTCTCCGGCTGGCCCGGGCCGATCCTCACCGACTCCGGTGGCTTTCAGGTCTTCTCGCTCCGCGACACCCTGCTCGCCGTGGACGACGACGGCGTCACCTTCCGCTCGGTCTACGACGGGACGGAGGAGCGCTTTACGCCGGAGGTCGCGGCGCGGATCCAGACGGCGCTCGGCTCCGACATCGCGATGTGCCTCGATATCTGCCCGCCGCCGGGCGTCGTGCGCGCCGAGCTGGAGGAGGCTGTGCGCCGAACGACCCTCTGGGCAGAACGCCAGCTCGCCGCGGAGAGGGCGCCGGGGCAGCTCGTCTTCGGAATCGCGCAGGGGGGCACGGACCTCGAGCTGCGCCGGCGCTCGATCGAGGAGATCGCGGCGCTCGGCTTCGACGGACACGCACTCGGCGGACTGAGCGTGGGAGAGGACCGAGAGCTGATGTTCGAGACCACCGCCTGGGCGGCGCCGCTCCTGCCGGCCGAGCGGCCGCGCTACTTCATGGGCATCGGCGATCCCGAGGGGATCCTTCGAGTGATCGCCGCCGGGATCGACATGTTCGACTGCGTACTACCGACCCGCACCGCGCGAACCGGCTCTGCGCTCACGTGGGAGGGCCGTCTCAACCTGCGCAACGCTCGGTTTGCGCGCGATCCGCGGCCGCTCGACGAGGGCTGCGCCTGCCCCGCGTGCGAGCGTTTCTCCCGCGCGTACATCCGCCATCTGGTCACGCAGCAGGAACTGCTCGGCCTGCGGCTACTGAGTTTGCATAATCTCCGGTTCTTGCTCGACCTGACCGCGGGGGCGCGGGCGGCGATCGCGCGAGGCGAGTTGCAGGCCTTCACGGCCGAACGGCTCGCCCGGCTCGCTGCAGCGCCGAAAGAGGAGGCCTCTTGAGTTTCTTGATCGTCATCATCGTCATGTTCGCGCTGATGTGGCTGCTCGTGATCCGGCCGCAGCGCCAGCGCCAGCTCACCCAGCAACGGATGATCGACCGGATTGCCGCCGGCACCGGGATCCTCACGGCCGGCGGGATCTACGGCACGGTCGAGGAGATCGACGACGACGGCGATCTCTGGGTCGAGATTGCAGACGGTGTGTCGGTCCACGTCGCGCGCCGTTCCGTCGGTGCCGTGATCGACTATGTCGAGGAGGAGGAGGCCGAGGAGCCCGCGCCGGAGGCCGAGCCCGTCGAGGAGGCGGAGGCCGAGATCCCCGAGGAGGAGCCCGAGATCCCGGCCGAGCGCCCTGCCTTCGAGGAACCCCGCTAACCTGACAGCCGCTCCGTGAACCGTCGCTCGCACCTGATCCTCGTCTCGCTGCTCGCCGCGACCCTCGTCGGCGTCGGGCTGCTCGGCTGGCCGGGCTCGCCGTTGTACAAGAAGGCGACTCTCGGCCTCGACCTCCAGGGCGGGCTCCAGGTGACGCTGAAGGCTGTGCCGCCGAAGGGCCGCCCGCTCGAGCAGAGCGACCTCGACCGCTCGGTCGCGATCATGCGCAACCGGGTGGACAAGCTCGGCGTCTCCGAGCCCGAGATCCGCACGCAGGGCAACGACCAGATCGTGATCGACCTGCCCGGTATCCGCGACCCCGCCGCGGCCGCGAAGATCATCGGCAAGACGGCCGCGCTCGAGCTCTACGACCTCGAGGTCAACCTCGTCCCGCCCTCGATCAGCGCGCAGCGCTTCCCGATCGCCAAGGACTCGGTCTACGACCTTCTGGCCGGCCAGCAGGCTCTCGCGCTGAAAGGGACGCCGGACACGTGGTACCTGTTCGACGCCAAGCGGAAGGTCGTCGCCGGCCCAACGGCCACGAAGGAAGGCGCCCTCCGCAAGTTCAAGGGCGAGCTGCCGAAGGGCTACAAGCTCTTCGGCGTTCCCCCGAAGACGGTCGTCGTCTCGTGTGGCAGCGGCGAGCCCGTCTGCCCGCCTGACATCGTCGCCCCGGCCAAGAGCTTCTTCTACCTCTTCAGGTACGACCCCGTGAACGGCGTGCCCGAGATGACGGGCGCCGACCTCAAGCTCTCCGGCACGCGGCAGGACTTCGATACGCAGACCAACCAGCCGATCGTGCTCATGCAGTTCACGGACAAGGGCGCGAAGAAGTTCGGCGAGATCACGCGCGAAGAGGCCCAGCGGGGGAGGCTGCTGACGAACACTCTCGGCGGCGGGCAGAAGATCACGCAGCACTTCGCGATCGTCCTCGACCGGGAGATCAAGTCGTGGCCGCAGATCGACTGGGAAGAGTACCCGAACGGGATCAGCGGCTCGAACGGCGCGCAGATCACCGGGCTCGACTCGATCAGCGAGGCACGGAACCTCGCGCTCGTGCTCCAGACGGGCGCCCTGCCGGTGAAGTTCATCACCCTCGAGCGCACCGACATCTCGGCGACGCTCGGCAAGGACTCGCTCCAGGAGGCGAAGAAGGCTGCGATCGCTGGCCTGCTCGCCGTTGCGATCTTCCTGCTCGTCGTGTACCGCTTCCTCGGCGTCGTCGCCGTGCTGGGCCTCGGCATCTACGCCGCTTTCCTCTACGCGACGATCCTGATCTTGAACGTGACCCTGACGCTGCCGGGCTTCGCCGGGATGATCCTCACGCTCGGCGTCGCGGCCGACGCGAACATCGTCATCTTCGAACGCATCAAGGAGGAATTCCGGTCCGGAAAATCGGTCCGGGCCGCGATCGCGACCGGCTACCAAAAGGGCTTTGCGACGATCGTCGACGCGAACGTCGTGACCGCGATCACAGCGCTTGTGATCTTCGCCGTGGCGAGCGCGGGCGTGAAGGGCTTCGCCCTGATGCTCCTGATCGGAACGGTGATCTCGCTGCTCACCGCGGTTGCTGCGACTCGCGCGATTCTCGGCCTACTCGCCGGCTTCAAGTGGTTTGACAACCCGCACTTCATGGGTGCGTCCGGCGAGACGTGGAAGTGGATCCGGCGCGACTTCATCGGGCGGCGGCGGCTCTACTTCGCGATCTCGGGCGTCATCGTTCTGCTCTCGGTGCTGGCGATCGGCATCAACGGCCTGAACTTCGGCATCGACTTCAGGGGCGGCACGCAGGTGACGTTCTCGACGCCGCAGCCGGCGGCCCTCGGCGACGTTCGCGCGCGCGCCGCCCAGATCGACCAGGAGAACGCAGTCGTCCTCGGCCGCGGCAAGTCGGCCGGCGGGGACCGCTACACACAGTTCCAGATCCGCACCGAGGCCCTCGACGAGCAGGATCAAGCGAAGCTGACACGGGCGCTCCAATCGCAGCTGAACGCGGAGGCGATCGGAGTGAAGAACGTCTCGGCGAGCTTCGGCGAGCAGATCGCTCGCGGCGCGATCCTCGCGATCCTCGCCTCGCTCATCCTCGTCGTCGCGTACATCGCGGTCCGCTTCCAGCTGAAATTCGCCGGGCCGACGATGGCGGCGATGATCCACGACGTCACGATCGCCATCGGCATCTACGCGCTCGTCGGCCGGGAGGTGACGACGGCGACGGTGGCAGCGCTGCTGACGGTGCTGGGCTACTCGATCTACGACACGATCATCATCTTCGACCGCATGCGCGAGAACCTCCCGCTGATGCGGCGCTCGTCGTTCCGCACGATCGCCAACGTCTCGCTGTGGGAGACGATCCCGCGCTCGCTCGCCACGACGTTCATCACGCTCCTGCCGATCATCACGCTCTACTTCTTCGGCGGCGAGACGCTCAAGGACTTCGCCTTCGCGCTCCTGGTCGGCATCGGTTCGGGTGCCTACTCGTCGATCTTCTTCGCGCCGCAGCTGCTGTCGCTGTTGAAGGAGCGTGAGCCGGAGTTCGCGCGGCGGCGCGGCGACGAGTCGGAGGTCGTTGAGTCCGTCGGCGGCGCGCACCGTGACGTCCCCCCTGCGGCGATTGAGGCACCCGCAGCCGCGGTCGTGGCGGCCGACGACCAGGCGGCGGACCCGACGCGGGCCGGGGACGAGCGGCGCGAGCGCCGGCGCCAGCGTCGCAAGGGCAGGCCCCATGGGCGAGCGCGCTGAGAGAGACGACGGCGACCGCACCTCGGTGCGGGCGCTCGCCGAAAAGCTCGTGCTGGCGGCTGTCGGCGCGGTCTCGCTGACGGGAGAGCGCGTCGAGGCGCTCGCCGACGAACTCGCGCACCGTGCGGGGATTCGCCCGGACGAGGCGCGCGGCCTGATCGACGAGATGACCCGCGGCTGGAAGCGCGAGGCGGGGCGGTTGGGCGAACGGACCGGAGAGACGGCGGCGAAGGTCGCCCGCGACGTCGGCCTTGCGACTCGAGAACAGGTCGAGGAGCTCGAGCTCCGGCTCGCCCAGCTCGAGCATCGATTGAAGCTGCTCGAGAAGAAGCAGTAGCTCCCCTCAAGGGTCAGACCCCTGGACGTGTCCGCTCCAGCCTTGTCCAAGGGTCTGACCCTTAGACGTAGGTGGTGGGAATCCGCGCCGAGTCGTGGAACACTGAGTGTCCGTGGCGACACAGTCCAAGCAGCGCAACCTCGGTCGTCTGTCGGAGATCGCGCAGGTCGCGGTCCGGCACGGCTTCGGCTACTTCTTCCACCGCCACCGGTTGACCGACCTGTTGCCATGGGGCGCGGCGACGGACGAGTCGGACGAGGCCGTCTCCGAGCGCGGCCGCCGGCTGCGGGAGATGCTCGACGAGCTCGGGCCGACCTTCGTCAAGTTCGGCCAGCTCCTCTCGACGCGTCCCGATGTCGTGCCGCCCGACATCGTCATCGAGCTGCGCAAGCTCCAGGATGACGTCAAGCCGTTTCCTCTCGACCAGGCGCGCGCGGTCATCGAAGCCGAGCTCGACCTCACGCTCGAGCAGGCCTTCACGGAGTTCGACGAGACGCCGATTGCGGCAGCCTCGATCGGCCAGGTGCACAGCGCGGTGCTCCCGAACGGACGCCGTGTCGCCGTCAAGGTGCAGCGACCGGAGGCGCCGCGCCAGATCGAGTCCGACCTCGCGCTCATGTACCAGGCGGCGAGGCTCGTCAAGGAGCGTGTGCGCGCGGCCGACTTCGTCGACCCGCATGGGCTCGTGGACGAGTTCGCCCGCTCGATCCGCCAGGAGCTCGACTACCGGCTCGAGGCGCGCAACGCCGATGCCTTCCGGCACAACTTCGCCGGAGACGCAGGCGTGCGCGTCCCGCGTGTGTTCTGGACGTACACCACGTCGAAGGTGCTGACCCTCGAGTTCCTGGACGGGAAGCAGTTCGCCGACCTCGAGCTCGAGCACCTCTCGCCGGACGAGCGCCGCGATCTCGCCCACCGGATGAGCGACGCCTGGATGACGATGATCTTCCGTCACGGCTTCTTCCACGCCGACCCGCACCCGGCGAACATCCTGCTGCTCGACTCCGGCGAGCTCGGCCTCGTGGACTTCGGCCTCGTCGGCAAGCTCACCGACGACGACCTGTCGAAGCTGACGCGGCTCTTCGTCGACGCTGCGACCGAGAACGTGGACGCGCTGCCGCGAAGGCTTGCCGAGCTCGGGGTGCGCTACCCGCAGGAGCGCGAGGAGGAGTTCCGCTCGCGCCTTCGGGAGCTGTTCGATCGCTACTACGGCGCGCGTCTCTCTGACCTCGACCCGGTTGCGGTGATCCGTGAGGCCTTCCAGCTCATCTACGCGATGAACCTCCACCTGCCGACGAAGTTCGTGCTGCTCGACAAGGCGATCGCGACGCTCGGCGGGGTCGGCGCGGATCTCTACCCCGACTTCAACGTCTTCGAGGTCGCCAAGCCCTACGCGCGGGGGTTGATGGTCGAGCGCTTCACGCCACGGCGGATGGCGCAGCGCGCGCAGCGCGAGGCGCGGGACCTCGCCGGGATCGCGCGCGAGCTGCCGTACCAGGTGAGCGACATCCTCGAGGAGATGCGCACGGGCCAGATCGAGGTCGGCTTCGTGCACAAGGGTCTCGACGAGCTGATGCACCGGCTCGATGCGGTGGCCAACCGGCTCGTCGTCGCGCTCGTCGTCGCCGGCGGCCTGCTCGGCTCGTCGCTGATCGGGATCTTCGCGGACGCCGGGCCGCAGTTCCTCGGGCTCCACGTCGTGTCCGTGTTCGGCTTCCTGCTTTCCGGGCTGCTCGGCCTGTGGCTGCTCTGGGGCGTGGTCCGATCCGGGCGGCTCTGACGCCGCTGGCCGCCGCCCACTCCGGCCGGCGGGGCCGGCCTCCGCGGGCGGCTGACGCCGCTGGACTTCGGGATGCGGCACGCGCGCCACGAGGGCCGTACTGATACGTACTGTCCC
This sequence comes from uncultured Gaiellales bacterium, assembly GCA_964351025.1. Taxonomy (GTDB): domain Bacteria; phylum Actinomycetota; class Thermoleophilia; order Gaiellales; family Gaiellaceae; genus CAYGLV01. The sequence goes on from CAYGLV010000019.1 coordinate 13,409, forward strand.
ACGCGTCGCGCGCTTGCGTCCCTCGCCAGCGGCGCCCCAGCGACGTCAGAGGAGAGATGGGGACGCGTCCGCGCCGGACGGCTGAGGAGTCTTCGGCGCACATTCGTTGGAAAGGACATCTGGCGGCGGGCCGGCAGCCGGACTAGCGTCCGCGCATGACCACAACCGCACTGCTCCTCGCCGAGCCCGAGACCGAATTCCGCGACTTCCTCGAACGCCACCTGCGCGACGACGGTTTCGAGGTCCTACGCGCCTCGTTCCGCTCCCAGGCCCTCACGCTCGCCGAGCGCGAGCGCCCGCACCTCGTGCTTGCCTCCGACCCCGACCTCTGTCGCAGCCTGCGCGAGGGCGAGCCCGGCCGGAGTTGGGACCGCGACGTCCCGGTGATCCTGCTTGCCCCCGAGGAGGCCGACGCCGTCGACCTCGTCCGCGCGCTCGAGCGCGGTGCCGACGACGTCGTCGGGCGGCCGTTCGTCTACGACGAACTGCTCGCGCGCATCCGCGCCGTGCTCAGGCGCTCGCTACCGTCGCCGCAGGAGCGGCTCGAAGCCGGTGAGATCGTCGCGGATCGTCGGACCAGAACCGTCACGGTGCGCGGACAGCGGGTCGAGCTGGCCGGCAAGGAGTTCGACCTGCTCTGCGCGCTCGCCGTCGAGCCGGAACGTGTCTTCAGGAAGGCCGAGCTCTTGCGCGACGTCTGGGGGTACCACCACCACGACCGGACGCGGACGCTCGACTCCCACGCCTCGCGCCTGCGCGTGAAGCTCTGCCGGGAGCCGGACGACAGATTCGTCGTCAACGTCTGGGGCGTCGGCTACCGGCTGCTCGACTAGAGGATCGCGCCCTCGAGCCGCAGCAGGCGCTCCTTCACGTCGAGCCCGCCGGCGTAGCCGGTCAACGAGCCGTTCGAGCCGACGACCCGGTGGCACGGCAGCACGATCGGGATCGGATTCCGGTTCATCACGGTGCCGACGGCGCGGGCCGCCCTCGGTGCTCCGACCTTGGCCGCGAGCGTCCCATAGGTCGTCGTCTCGCCGTACGGGACTCGCGCGAGCTCGGCGAGCACGCGCTCGGCGAACGGACGGACGCCACGCAGGTCCACGGTCAGGTCGAACGCGTGCCGAGCGCCCGCGAAGTACTGGTCGAGCTCCCGCCTGGTCTCGTCCACCGCGCGCGGCGCGCGCAGCACACGTGAGCCCGCGAGCCGTGCGAGCAGCTCGACGTGCGCCTCCGAGCCGTTCCCGCCGAACTCGATGCGCAGCAGCCCGCGTGGCGTAACGGCGACGAAAAGCGGGCCGATCGGGCTCTCGACGGTGTCGAAGCCTGCATCGAGCAGGCCTGCCGCCGCTGCGGCGTCGCGGAAGCGGCGGTCGAGGTCTCCGGTCACGCTCACTGGGCGCTCCTTCCGCGCAGCCGCCGCACGCCCGAGGAGGCCGCCTGGCGGGCTGACTCCTGGCTCGAGCCGAGCGCGACTGCGATCCGGTCGTAGGGGAGGTCGAAGCCGTAACGGAGAACGACGGCGGCCCGCTCGGTGGGCGGCAGCTCGGCGGTCAGCTCGCCGAGTCCGGCCCAGTCCGGCCGGCCGTCTTCGACGGCGATCTCGGGCACCTCGCCGCCTGTCGGGCGCGCGCGCCGGTGGGCGTCGATCGCGACGCGGCTCGCGATCGTCAGCACCCAGGCGCGCAGGTGGTCGGCGTGATCGAGGCGCGGGTAGGCATGCAGGGCGCGCAAGAACGTCTCCTGGAACGCATCCTCGGCGGCCTGGGCGCCGAGCCGGCGGCGCAGGAGCCCGAGCACCTCGCCGCGGTGCTCGGCGTAGAAGCTCTCGAACGGCGGCACCTTCACTCGCTCCATCATCTCGTCTAACGCGACATGCGGTGAATCTGTGAGAGTGCAGGCGTGCGTGTTGCGGTCATCGGGCACGTGGAGTGGGTGGACTTCGCCCGGGTCGAACGTGTGCCTGAAGCGGGCGCGATCGCCCATGCCGGCGAGTCCTGGGCCGAGGCTGCGGGTGGCGGCGCCGTGGCGGCTGCCGAGTTGGCTCGCCTGGTCGGCGACGTTGCGCTCTTCACCGCGCTCGGGAACGACGAGCTGGGGCGCAGGGCGCGCGAGCAACTCGAGGCCGCCGGAGTGACGGTGCACGCACCGTTGCCGGTCGGGCCGCAGCGGCGCGCCGTCTGTCTCGTGGACGCGGCCGGCGAACGGACGATCACGGTGCTCGGAGACAAGCTGAGCCCGCGCGGGGGCGATGAGACGCTGCCCTGGGAGCAGGTCCTGCGGGCGGACGCGGTCTACTTCGTCTCCGGCGACACGGCTGCGCTGAGGCAGGCCCGAACGGCGCGCGTGCTCGTTGCCACGGCGCGCGAGCTGCCGACGCTGACTGCCGGCGGGGTCCAGCTCGATGCGCTCGTCGGCAGCGCCGAGGACGACGGCGAGCGGTATCACGCCGGTGACCTCGACCCGCCGCCGCACCTCGTTGTCTCGACCTCGGGCGCTCTCGGCGGCTGGGCTCAGCCCGGTGGCCCGTACCGTGCGGCAGCCGTGCCCGGCGAGTTCGAGGACTGCTACGGGGCCGGCGACTGCTTCGCTGCGGGGCTCGCGTTCGCTCTCGCGGAGGGACGCCCGTCCGCCGAGGCCGTCACGTTTGCCGCCGAGCGCGGAGCCGCCGCGCTCACGCGCCGCGGCGCCGGCGTGGCTCCTCAGCAGTAGCCCTGGGAGCGCCTCCCGGGCGGGCACCGCGGCGTGGCAGGCGCGTGCGGCTGCTCCGTGGCAAGCGGGGGTAGACAAGTGGGGGAATATGGTCTAAAGTGGGGCATCGTGGGAGATACCCACAGAGGGATTTCATGTTCTTCGGCGAGCACGAACACACCATCGACGACAAGAACCGGCTCACTTTGCCGGCGAGGTTCCGCAGCGCCTTTGCGGGCGGCGTCGTGCTCACCCGGGGCCTGGACACCTGCCTCGACGTCTACACGCGCGCCGACTGGGACGCGCTCGTCGAGGCCCGGCTCGCGCCGCTCGACCCGTTCTCGCGGGAGGCGCGCGACCTGAAACGGTTCTTCTTCTCTGCCGCCGCCGATGCCGAGCTCGACCGGCAGGGCCGCGTGCTCGTGCCGCCGGCCCTGACACGGCACGCGAAGCTCGGCCGCGACGTCGTGGTCGCCGGTGTGCACGACCACCTCGAGATCTGGGATCGGACGGCGTGGGCCGCCAACGTGAACGAGGTCGAAGGGAGCGCAGACGATGTTGCCGAACGTCTTGCACAGAAGCGCGGTTGATCACGTCCCCGTGCTTGCCGACGAGGTGCGCCAGCTCCTCGCGGTGCGTCCGGGCGAGACGGTGGTGGATGCGACGTTCGGCGCCGGCGGGCATGCGCGGCTGCTCGCGGCCGACCTCGACGGGCAGGGCAAATACGTCGCGATCGACCGCGACCCCGATGTGCGCACGTACTTCGACCGCTTCAAGGGTCAGGCCGGCCCGCTCCAGACGCGGCTTCTGCGCGGCGAGTTCTCGATCGTGCTCAGCCAGCTCGCCGCGAACGACGTGAAGGCCGACGCGATCCTGCTCGACCTCGGCGTCTCCTCGATGCAGGTCGACCGCCCCGAGCGCGGGTTCTCCTACGCGACCGACGCGCCGCTCGACATGCGAATGGACTCGACCGCGGAGCTGTCCGCGCGCAACCTCGTCAACGAGGCGGAAGAGCGCGAGCTGGAGTTGATCTTCCGGCGACTGGGCGAGGAGCGGTATGCGCGCCCGATCGCCCGGGCGATCGTTCGCCGCCGTGCCGAGCAGCCGTTCCAGCGGACCGGCGAGCTCGTCGACACGATCAAGCAGGCGATCCCGACACCGGCCCGCTTCGGCGACGGCCATCCTGCCAAACGGGTCTTCCAGGCGTTGCGCATCGCGGTCAACGACGAGCTCGGCGCACTGGAAGCCGCCCTCCCCGCCGCACTGCGGATGCTACGCCCGGGTGGCCGGATGGCCGTCATCAGCTTCCACTCCCTCGAGGACCGGATCGTCAAGCGGTTCTTCCGCGAGCAGGCCCGAGGCTGCACGTGCCCGCCCGACTTTCCGATCTGCGTGTGTGGCAAGCAGCCGACGCTGCGGGACCTGACCCGCAAGCCGGTTCGTCCGAGCGCCCGCGAGGCGCAGGAGAACCCGCGCGCGACGTCGGCAAAGCTGCGCGCGGTGGTGAAGGTGGCGGAATAGTGGCTTCCTGGGCCGAGGCCGCGAGCGCCCCGGCGCCGAACGCGCGCCCGCAGCCCGCCAAGCGGGTGGCGGCGAAGCCAGGGCCGAAGTCGCGTGCAGGGGCCAGGTCGCGCCCGCTCGCCGGCAGTGTCGTCTGGATCGTCGTGCTCGGCGCCCTGCTCGCGGGAGTCGTCGCCGTCAACGTCGCCGTACTCCAGCTCAATCTGTCCCTCGACCGGCTCGGCCGCGAACGCGTACAGCTTCGCGCCGACAACGCGAGCCTCTCCGCGCGGCTCTCGAGCGCCTCCGCTGCCGCCCGGATCGAGACGCAGGCACGAGGACGGCTCGGGCTCGTCCCGGCGGATCCCGGCACGACGTCGTACGTTCAACTCGCGAAGTGAGCGAGCGGTCCGCCAACCGTCGCATCCGCCTGCTGCTTGTCTTCTTCGCGCTCGTCTTCGCCGGCACGCTCGCCCGGGCGGTGTGGCTACAGGGCGTCCAGGCTTCCTCGCTCGAGCGGATGGCGCTGCGCCAGCACCGGGAGACGATCGTCATCCCGGCCGGGCGCGGGACGATCTTCGACCGCATGGGGAAGCCGCTCGCGATCGGCGAGCAGGCGACGACGGTCTACGCGGACCCGAGCCGGATCGAGGACGCGCACGCCGTCGCTGTGGCCGCCGGGCGAGACCTCGGCGTCGATCCGGAGACGCTCTATCCGCAACTCGCGGACCGCTCGCGCGCCTTCGTCTACATCCAGCGCAAGGCGGACCCGGGCAAGGCGGCAGCTCTGCAGAAGCGCGGCCTCGTGGGGCTCGGCTTCTACCCCGAGGAGCTGCGTGCCTATCCGCAGCGCAGCGTCGCGGCGCAGGTGCTCGGCTATGCCGGAGTGGACAACCAGGGCCTCGAGGGGCTCGAGCGCGGGCTTGACACCGAGCTGATCGGCAAGCCCGGCCGCGAGACGATCGTCAAGGATCCGTTCGGGCGCGCGATCGACGTGATCAGCTCGACCGTGGAGGAGCGCGGCGCCGACGTCATGCTCACGCTCGACAGCCAGATTCAGGCAAGCGCCGAAGCCGTGCTGCGTGACACCGTCCGCCGTTGGAGCGCGAAGGCGGCCACGGCGGTCGTGCTCGACCCGAACACGGGCGCCGTGCTCGCGATGGCCGTGGCGCCCGGGTACGACGCGAACCGCTTCCCTGCGGCACCGGCCGACCGCCGTCGCAACCGCGCGGTCACGGATACATACGAGCCGGGCTCGACGTTCAAGCTGGTCACCGTGGCCGGTGCGCTGTCCGAGAGACTGGTCGCACCGTCGACGAAGTTCACGCTCCGGAGCTCGATTCAGGTCGCCGACCGTGTCATCAACGAGCACGAGCCCAGGCCGACGCAGACGATGAGCGTGGCACAGATCCTCTCCCAGTCGTCCAACATCGGGACGATCACGCTGGCGCAACTGCTCGGCAAGTACCGTCTGTCCTCGTGGATCGGCCGGTTCGGCTTCGGGCGGTCGACGGGACTCGACTTCCCCGGTGAGAGCCGCGGCATCGTGGAGGCGCCGGATCTCTGGTCGGGCTCGACCATCGGCAACATCCCGATCGGGCAGGGCATCGCCGTCACGCCCGTGCAGATGGCTGCCGCCTACGCGGCGATTGCGAATCGTGGCGTATTTCGGGAGCCCTACCTCGTCGCGCGCGTCGGAACCAGGAACACGGCCCCGAAGCAGGGGCGGCGGGTCGTGAGCACCGCCGTCGCCTCGCAGCTGATGGCGATGCTGCGCGATGTCGTGTCCGCGGAGGGCGGCACCGGTGCGGCCGCAGCCTTGCCCGGGTACACCGTGGCCGGCAAGACGGGCACGGCGGCGAAGCCGGATTCCCGCGGCGGTTACTCGGATTCGAAGTACGTCGCCTCGTTCGTCGGAATTGTGCCCGCCTCGAGCCCACGGCTCGTCGTCCTCGTCACTGTGGACGAGCCAAGAGGCGCCATCTACGGCGGTGTCGTCGCTGCACCCGCGTTTGCCGAGATCGCCCGCCTCTCCCTCCAGCGCCTCGAGGTCGATCCGGACAAGCGACCCGTGGCGGCGGCCGGCTGAGCCGGCTCCGGTAGATTCCCAGCCGATGGAGCTCGAGCGCCTGATCGCTGCGCTTGCGCCGAGCGAGGTCGTCGGCCGGAGGGACGTCGAGGTGCTCGATCTCGCTTACGACGCGCAAGCCGCGATCTCCGGCGCGCTCTTCTTCTGTGTTCCCGGCGCCCGCTTCGACGGCCACGAGTTCGCCGCCGCCGCCGTCGCGAACGGCGCCCGCGCGCTGGTCGTCGAGCGCACGCTCGAGATCGCCGTGCCGCAACTCGTCGTCGCGGACACGCGCGCCGCGATGGCGGTTGCCGCCGATGTCTTCTTCGGGCAGCCGACAGTCGAGCTCGACGTCGTCGGCGTCACCGGTACGAACGGGAAGACGACGACGGCGTTCCTGGCGTACGCGATTCTCGAGGCGGCGGGCAGGCGGCCGGGGCTCCTGGGCACGATCGAGAGTCGCGTCGGCGGTGAGGTTCGTCCGGTTGCGCGCACGACCCCCGAGGCGATCGACCTCCAGCGCACCTTCCGCGAGCTGCTCGACGCCGGCGACCGCAGCGTCGCGCTCGAGGCGTCGTCGCACGCTTCCGTCCTGCACCGGCTCGACCGAGTGCGCTTCGACGCGCTCGTGTTCACGAACCTGAGCCAGGACCACCTCGACTTCCACGCGACGATGGAGGACTACTACGGCGCCAAGCGCCGGCTGTTCGTCGGCGCGGCGCCGCCGCCGGCGGCTGTCAACGTCGGCGATCCCTATGGCCGCCTGCTCGCCGACGAGCTGCTGACCGCGGGGCGGGCGCCGCTGATCACGTTCGGGCTCACTGCGGACGCGGAGGTGCGCCCGGACCGGCTCGAGCTCGGCGCGGGCGGGACGAGCTTCAGTGCCGCGGGGATCGAGATCGCGAGCCGGCTGCGTGGCCGCTTCAACGTCGAGAACATTCTCGGCACGATCGCAGCCGGCCTGCTCCTCGACCTCGAGCCCGAGGAGATCAAGGCAGGCATCGAGTCGGTGACGGGGGTCCCCGGCCGCTTCGAGCCGGTGGACGAGGGGCAGCGGTTCGCAGTGCTCGTGGACTACGCGCACACGCCCGACTCGCTCGACAACGTCCTGACCGCCGCGCGCGATCTCGTGGACGGCGGCCGTGTGATCTGCGTCTTCGGATGCGGCGGCGACCGCGATCGCGGCAAGCGGCCGCTGATGGGGCGGATCGCATCCGACCTCGCCGATATCGTGGTTGTCACATCGGACAACCCGCGAAGCGAGGATCCACTCGCGATCATCCAGGACATCCTCCAGGGCGCAGGTCTCGGCGTCGAGATCGATCCCGACCGCCGCTCGGCGATCGGACGGGCGCTCTCGCTCGCCTCCCCCGGCGACGTGGTCGTCGTCGCCGGCAAGGGCCACGAGCAGGGGCAGGAGATCGGCGACCTGAAGCTTCCGTTCGACGATCGCGAGGTCGTGCGCGAGGTGCTGCGCTCGTGATCCAGCTCTCGCTCGAGGAGGTGCGCGAGCTCGTCACCGGTGAGCTCGAAGGCGACGGCCCGATCGGCGGCGTTCAGATCGACTCGCGCCGGGTGCGTTCGGGGGACCTGTTCGTCGCTGTCGGACGCGGGGTGGAGTACCTCGCGGATGCGCGTGCTGCGGGCGCGGCGGCGACGCTCGTGCCCGGCGACGCACACGCCGCGCTCGCTGCGCTCGGAGGGGCCGTTCGCGCGCGGAGCGCCGCCAAGGTCGTCGGGATCACGGGCTCGACCGGCAAGACGTCGACCAAGGACATCCTCGGCGCGCTCTGCGCGCCGCACCGGCGCACGGTGGCGGCCGAGGCGAGCTTCAACAACGAGCTCGGCGTCCCGCTCACGCTTGCCCGCCTCGAGCCGGACACCGAGGTGTGCATCGTCGAGCTGGGGATGCGCGGCTTCGGCCAGATCGCGGCGCTCTGCTCGTTCGCGAAGCCCGACATCGGTGTGATCACGCACGTGGGGCCGGTCCACCTCGAGCTCGTCGGGTCGATCCACGGTGTGGCGTGTGCGAAGGCGGAGGTTGTTGCGTGCCTGCCGCCCGGCGGGATCGCGATCGCCCCGGTCTCGGCGGTGCTCGACCCGTTTCTCGCGCGGGACGACGTGGACGTGCGCCGCTTCGACCCTGCTGCCGTCGAGCTCACGGGTAGCCGCGCCGTCTTCGACGTGCGCGGCACGGCCGTCGAGCTCGAGCTGCCGTTCACGACGCGCCACCAGGCCGAGAACACGCTCGCCGCGCTCTATGCCTACGAGGCCCTCGGGCTGCCGCTGGAGCGGGTGCAGGAAGGCGTGGCCGCGATCGCGCTCTCGCCCTGGCGGGGCGAGGCGCTTGCGCTCACAGGCGGCGGCTTCGTCGTCAACGACGCCTACAACGCCAACCCGACCTCGATGCGCGCCGCGCTCCTCGATCTCTCCGAGCGTGCTGCGGGCCGCCGCCGCGTCGCGATCCTGGGCGAGATGGCCGAACTGGGGGAGCAGGGACCGCGGTACCACGCTGAGATCGGCACCCTCCTCCACGAGCTCGGGATCGAGGTACTCGTCGCAATCGGTCCGCTCGCGCGCGGCTACATGGATCCGGGGGTCGACACGATGCGCTGGCTCGACGGCCCCGAAGGCTTCGCCGACCTGCTCCGCCCCGGCGACGCCGTGCTCGTGAAGGCCTCGCGCGCGGCCGGGCTCGAAGGCATCGCGCCTACCCTGGCGAACGAGGCTCTCGCATGACACGTGTCCTGATCGCGGGCCTGATCGCGATGGTCATCTCGATCGTGATCGGCCCGAAATTCATCGAGTTCCTTCGCCGCAACTCGTTCGGGCAGCCGATCCGGGCCGAGGGGCCCGCCGGCCACGTCGTCAAGCAGGGAACCCCGGTGATGGGCGGCCTGCTGATCCTGCTCTGCGCGGTGCTGCCCTTCCTCGCGCTCAGCAAGTACACGCTCTCGGCGTTCACTGTCCTCTTCGTGACGCTCGGCTGCGGGCTGATCGGCTTCGTGGACGACTTCACCAAGCTGCGCCGCCGGCGCTCGCTCGGTCTGCCCGGGCGCGTGAAGATGCTGCTGCTCGGCGCGATCACGGTCGGCGTCGGCTTCGCCGTCCATCGGATGGACGCGCTCGACACGTCCATCTTCGTTCCGATCCTCAACGTGGACGTGCCCCTCTCGTGGGCGTACTACCCGTTCCTGTTCGTCGTGATCGCGGGCGCCGCCAACGGCGTCAACCTCACCGACGGCCTCGACGGCCTCGCAGCCGGAACGGGGATCGTCGCACTGCTCACGTTCACGTCGTTCAACGTCATCGCCTACATCCGCTCCGGTCCGGTCGGCGAGCGCAGCACCGTCGCGCTCGACCTCGCCATTCTCGGCGCGGCCCTGATCGGCGGGACGATCGGCTTCCTCTGGTACAACGCTTTTCCCGCAGAGGTCTTCATGGGTGACACCGGCTCGATGGCAATCGGTGGGGCGCTCGCGGGGTTCGCGATCATGACCGGAACGGAGGCGTTGCTGCTCCTGGTCGGCGGCATTTTCGTCATCGAGGCGCTGTCGGTGATGATCCAGGTGTTCACGTTCCGCTACATGGGCCGGCGCGTCTTCCTGATGACACCGATCCACCACCACTTCGAGATGAAGGCGTGGTCGGAGACGAAGATCATGGTGCGCTTCTGGACCGTCGCGGCGATCCTGTGCGGCGTCGGCTTCGTTCTCTACTACCGCTACTACCTGCAGTTCCGGCCCTAGTGGAGCTGCCGCGCAGGGTGCTTGTCGTCGGCCTCGCGCGCTCGGGCCGCGCGGCGGCAGCAGCACTCGCCAGGCGCGGGGTGGAGGTCGTCGCGGCCGACCGGTCTGCGTCCGCGGATCCGGGCGACCTGGCAGCGCTCGGAGTAGACGTGCGTCTCGGCAGCGAGGACGAATCGCTCCTGGACGGAACCGGCCTCGTCGTCAAGAGCCCGGGCGTGCCCGGGGAGTCGCCGCTGCCCGCCGCAGCCCGGCAGCGCGGGATCCCCGTGTGGAGCGAGGTCGAGCTCGGCGCCCGGCTGTTCCCCAACCCGCTCGCCGGCGTGACCGGAACGAACGGCAAGACGACCACGACGGAGCTGCTCGGCGCCGTCTTTCGCGCCGCCGGGTGGCCCGTGGAGGTGGCGGGCAACGTTGGCCGCGCCGTCTGCGAGCTCGACGGCGCGCTCTCCGAGGACGCGTGGATCGTCTGCGAGCTGTCGAGCTTCCAGCTCGAGGACATCGTCACGTTGCGGCCGCGCGTGGCCGTCCTGCTCAATCTCGAGCCCGACCATCTCGACCGGCACGGGACCATGGAGAGCTACCGTGACGCCAAGCTGCGCATCTTCGAGAACCAGGGCGACGGCGATACCGCGGTCGTCCCGCGCGGGTTCCCGCCGGTGCCGGGCGGCGCGCGCCGGGTCGAGTTCCGCTGGGACGACCCTCTGCCCGTCGAGCCGCTCATCCCCGGACAGCACAACCGCGAGAACGCGGCAGCGGCGGTCGCCGCGGCTCGGGCGGCGGGAATCCCGGACGAGGCGATCGCCGAGGGCTTGCGGACGTTCGCCGGCGTCCCGCACCGGTTGGAGACGGTGGCCGTGACGCTGGGCGTGAAGTGGATCAACGACTCGAAAGCGACGAACACGGCCGCCGCCCGGCGAGGGATCGCGGCGTATGCCGACGCACCGCTGCGGCTGATCCTCGGCGGGTCGCGCAAGGGGGAGAGCTTCGACGAGCTGGCCGCAGGACTGCCGGCCTCGCTTCGCGGCGTGTATCTCATCGGCGAGACGGCGGAAGAGCTCGCGCTGTCGCTCGCTCGTGCCGGCGTCGCCTACGAGCAGTGCGGCGACCTGGCGAGCGCCGTCGCGGCAGCGGCCGCCTCGGCCCGGGCCGGCGACATCGTCCTCCTCTCGCCGGCGTGCGCGAGCTTCGACCAGTTCGCGAACTTCGAGGAGCGTGGGGAGGAGTTCAGGAGGCTGGTGCAGAAGCTCCACCGGTGAGCCGCGGTCAGCTCGAGCAGCGTCTGCTCGTCCTCGTCACCCTTTCGCTGGTCGCGTTCGGCCTCGTGATGGTCTACAGCGCGACATCCGCGCCCGCAGCCCTCGGCAACGGCGACCCGATGCGCTATCTCGAGCGGCAGGCGATCTACGCCGTGCTCGGCCTCACGCTGATGATCGCCGGCTCGCGCATCGACTATCACCGGCTGCGCCTGCTCGCGCCGGGGCTCGTGCTCGTGGCGCTCGGTCTTTGTCTCGCCGTTCTCGTCGTCGCTTCGCCGATCAACGGTGCCCGCCGCTGGTTCACGTACGGGCCGGCGTCCCTCCAGCCCTCGGAGCTGGCGAAGCTCGCGCTCTGCGTGTGGGCGGCGGCCTGGCTCGCAAAGCACCGGGCTCCGAGGACGCTCGGCGAGCTGTGGCGCCCTGTCGGTCTTCTGACACTCGTCTTCTGCGGGCTGATCCTCGTCGAGCCAGACCTCGGCTCGACGATTGCGCTCGTGCTTTGCGTCGGCGCGATCCTGCTCGTCTCGGGAACGCCGCTCCGCGTACTCGGCTCGGCGGGTGCGGCGCTCGCGGTGCTCGGCCTGCTCGCGATCTGGATCGAGCCCTACCGGCGCGAGCGGGTCTTTGCGTTCCTCGACCCGTGGAAGGACTCCCAGGGAACGGGGTTCCAGTCGGTGCAGGCGATGATCGGTCTGGGCTCGGGCGGCCTCACGGGGGAGGGCCTCGGACAGGGCGTTTCCAAGGTCTTCTACCTCCCCGAAGCGCATACCGACATGATCTACGCCATCGTCGGCGAGGAACTCGGGTTGATCGGCTCGGTCGCCTTGATCTCAGCCTTCGGGCTCTTCGCGTACGCGGGCTACCGGGTCGCCCTGAGCTGCCGTGATCCCTTTGGCAAACGGCTCGCGACAGGCGTGACGACGCTTGTCTCTGCGCAGGCGGCGGTTAACCTGGCGGCGGTGCTCGGCGTCGCCCCGCTGACCGGGATTCCGCTTCCGTTCGTCTCGTATGGAGGCTCGAGTCTCGTCATGCTCCTCGCCGGAGTGGGGATCCTCCTTAACATCGCAGTCAACGATGTCGTCGTCGCCCCCCAAAAAGCTCGCGTGCCTGATCGCAGCCGGGGGCACGGCCGGGCACGTGCGGCCGGCGCTCGCGGTGGCGGAAGCCCTGCGCGCGCGCGGCGTGCGGGTGACCTTCGCGGGCTCGCCGGACCGCGTGGAGGCGCGGCTCGTCCCTGAGGCAGGCTTCGAGCTCGACACGTTCAGCGTCTCCGGTCTGCCGCGCCGGCCCGGCCTCGTGCTTCTCCGCGCGCTCGCTCAGGCCGCGAAGGCGCCACTCGCGTGCTCGCGCATCCTCGGGCTACGGCAGCCCGACATCGTCTTCGGTGCCGGTGGCTACGTCGCCGGGCCGATGGTGCTCGCGGCCCGCCTGCGGGGAATCCCGACGGCGCTTGCCGAGGCTGACGCGCACCTCGGCCTTGCCAACAGGCTCGCCGTCCCGTTCGCCCGCCGCGTCTTCCTGGCCTACGCGATTCCCGGTCGCGGCGGGCACAAGTTCCGTGTCACCGGCCGGCCCATCCAGTCGCTCTCCCAGCCTGTGACCCGCGACGACGCGCGGGCGCTGTTCGGCCTGCCGGCGCATGGGCTCGTCGTCTCCGTGTTCGGCGGCCTGGCAGGCGCGCGCAGTGTCAACGAGATGGCGCTTGCGGCGTGGGGCGGCGGCGGCCCTGCGGTGTTGCACATCGCCGGCGAGCGGGACTTCGAATCGCTGCTCGGGCGCGTGACCCGTCCCGACTACGTGCTGTTGCCGTCGACGAGTGAGTTCGGTGCCGCGCTCTCGGCAGCCGACCTCGCCGTCTCCCGCGCCGGCGGCACCGTGTGGGAGCTCGCAGCGGCAGGCACGCCCGCCGTGCTCGTTCCGTACCCGCACGCAACCGGCGATCACCAGGCGCTGAACGCGAGCTACTTCGAGCGCGGCGGCGGCGCCGTCGTCGTAGCCGACGCCGACGTTGCGCGCGTCCCCGCGCTCGTGGACGAGCTCCTCGCCGAGCCCGAGCGGCTGGACGCGATGAGAGCTGCAATGCTGCGGCTCGCGCGACCGGATGCGGCCGAGGAGATCGCCGAGGAGCTGATTGCGCTTGCAGCCGCTCGGGGGTAGGCGGATCTACTTCGTCGGAATCGGCGGCGCCGGCCTGTCGGCCTACGCGTTCCTGGCCCGGGCATGGGGTGCCGAGGTGCGGGGCTGGGACCGCGGAGAGACGCCGTACCTACGGGCTCTCGAGGGCGTTCGCGTAGATCTCGGCGGAGAGCCCGCGCCGCCCGAGGGCTGGGAGACGGTGGTCTCAACCGCATTTCCCGGGTTGGTTTCAGGGCAGAGCCGGGCCGGCTTCCTCGCGGAGCTCGTCTCGCTCGTGCCCGGCCGCTCGCTCGTCGTCTCCGGCGCACACGGAAAGACCACGACGACCGCGATGATCGCGTTCGTGCTGCACGAGCTCGGCCATGATCCGAGCTGGCTCGTCGGCGGCGAAGTCCCCCAGCTCGGGGGCAACGCCGGCGCCGGCGACGGGTGGCTGGTCGTCGAGGGCGACGAATCCGACCGGACCGTCGAGGCCTTGCGGCCCGAGATCGCGGTGGTCACGAACGTCGAGCTGGACCACCATGCGACGTTCGCGTCGGTGGCCGAGCTGGAAGAGCTGTTCGACCGCTGGCTTGCAGACGCGCCGCGCGCCGTGCGCGGCTGGGAGCTCGAGCCCGTCTCCTTCGATCTCGCTGTACCCGGAGAGCACAACCGCCGGAACGCCGCGACCGCACTGGCCGCGCTGGAGCTGGCCGGCGTGCCGCGCTCAGCCGCTGAGCCTGTGCTCTCCCGCTTCGCGGGCGCCGGCCGTCGCTTCGAGCTGCTCGGCGAGGAGCGGGGGGTCACCGTCGTCGACGACTACGCCCATCACCCGAGCGAGCTCGCGGCGACGCTCGCGGCTGCGAGGTTGCGCGGCTGCCGAGTGCTCGTCCTGTTCCAGCCGCACCTGCCGTCACGCACGCGCCACCTCTGGCGCGAGCTCGGATGGGCCCTGACGGGCGCGGACGCGGCCTGTGTGACCGACGTCTACGTCGCCCGCGAGCAGGCGCTGGCGGACGTGACCGGGAGGCTCGTCGTCGAGGCCGCCTCGGAGGCGAGGCCCGGAATGCCGCTCGGGTGGGCGCCGACGGTCGAAGAGGGAGCTCGGTTGGTCGCCTCCTGGGCGCGGCCCGGCGATCTCGTGCTGACCGTCGGCGCAGGTGACGTGAACCGCGCCGGGCCCCTCATCCTGGAGGCCTTGCGGTGAAGATCGAGGAGGGAGTGTCCCTGTCGCGCCTCACCACGATCGGCACGGGCGGGCTCGCGAGCGCTCTTGCGCGCCCGGAGACGATCACCGAGCTCGAGGAGTGTCTGGCGTGGGCGGCCGAACGCGCGCTCCCCGTGTACGCCGTCGGACTCGGCTCGAACCTGCTCGTGGCCGACGCGGGCGTGGACGGGCTCGTCGTCAGGCTGGCGGGCGAGCTGGCCGCGGTCGACGTGCGCGACGAGTTGCTCACCGCCGGCGGGGGTGCGGCGAACGCGGTCTGCCTCCACCGCGCGCGAGCGTCCGGCCTCGGCGGCTTTGAGTTCGCCTGCGCGATCCCCGGCACGGCGGGCGGCGGAGTGTGGATGAACGCCGGCGCGTACGGGCGTGACTGGTCGGACGTGCTCGCGCGTGCGCTGGTCGTCACCGCTGGGGCCTCCGGCTGGCTGACGCCGAGCCAGCTCGGGCTCTCCTATCGCCACTCGGACCTGCGCCACGGCCAGGTCGTCGCGCGGGTCGAGTATCGACTCGAGCGGCGTCCGGCGGCCGACGTGAAGGCGCTCGTGGCTGATCTGAACGCGCGCCGCAAGGCGAGTCAGCCGACCAACAAGCGTACGTTCGGCAGCGTCTGGAGGAACCCCCCCGGAGAGGTCGGTGCCGGCCGGATGCTCGAGGAGTGCGGTCTCAAGGGGTTCCGGCTCGGCGGGGCCGTGGTCTCGCCCATGCACGCGAACTTCATCGAGAACGCCGGCGGGGCCACGACGGCCGACTGCCTCGCGCTGATGGCCGAGTCGAGGCGTCGAGTCCGCGAGCACTTCGGCGTCGAGCTCGAGCACGAGGTCGTCTTCCTGGGCGAGATCGACGTGGCTGCGGACGCGTCTGACCGGTAGGAGCGCGGTCGGGCGCGGCGAACATCGTTCCGTGGCCGGACGGGGACGCTCGCAGGGAGGCACGCGCCCGCGTGCGCGGGCGGATGCTGCCGTCGTACCCTTCCCGCGCAGGCGAACGTCCAAGGGCAGTCGCCTCGCGCCTTCCCGCCTCGCTCCGTCCGGCCGCTCTCTGCTCCTCGGCTTCGCGCTGCTCGCGCTCGCTGCGGGCGCCTACACCGCCGCCCGCGAGACGTCCGTGTTCGCCGTGCGCTCGGTCGAGGTGCGCGGCGCGAGGCCTGCGGTCGCCGCGCAGGTCGAGCGGGAGCTCGCACCGGCGCTGGGCCAGAGCCTGCTGGCATTGGATCTCACGAGGCTGCGCCATCGCGCCGAGGCGCTACCGACCGTCCTCGCCGTCTCTTTCGATCGCGCCTTCCCGTACACGCTGAACATCGTCGTGACCCCGGAACGCCCGGTGGCCGTCGCGCGCCAGGGTGCGGGATCATGGCTCCTGTCGGCCCGCGGGCGCGTCATGGGCGAGCTCGACCGCGGCGCCCGGCGGGGTCTCCCGCGGCTCTGGCTCAAGCGCGACGTAAAGATCGAGGTCGGTGCTCTCCTCACCGGCGAGACGGCGTCCGCGGTGCGGGCGGTAGCGCCGCTCGCCCGCACCCCCCTGCCCGGGCGGGTCTCGCTCGTGCGGGTCACGCCGGACGAGCTGACCCTTGTGCAGCGCTCGGGGCTCGAAGTGAGGCTCGGCGACGCGTCGGATCTCGCGCTCAAGCTCGCCGTCGCCCGGCGCATCTTGCCGGCGCTCGCCGGCGTGGGCGGGTATCTCGACGTAAGCGTTCCCGAGCGGCCAGTGGCCGGGCAGAACCTCAACTCTCAGGTTGAGGTGGAGATGCAACCCTCAAGTACTCCTTGAGTTTTCCGTTGACAGTGCCGAAAAGGAAACGTACCCTGAACGCGGAAAGAGCGCTTCGACACGACTTCTCCTCGACTGGAGCTTCAGGTCGAGACTACCTGAGGGATTGAGATGAGAGACCAGACCGGTAACTACCTCGCAGTGATCAAGGTCGTCGGCGTTGGCGGAGGCGGCACGAACGCGGTCAGCCGGATGGTCGAGGCCGGTCTCGTCGGCGTCGAGTTCATCGCCGTGAACACCGATGCGCAGGCGCTCCTCATGTGCGATGCGGACGTCAAGATCCACATCGGCGCGAAGGCGACGCGCGGACTGGGCGCGGGCGCGGATCCGGCTGTTGGCTTCGCGGCCGGGACGGAGAGCCGCGACGAGTTGAAGGAGGCGCTGAAGGGCGCCGACATGATCTTCGTCACCGCGGGTGAGGGCGGTGGCACCGGCACGGGCGCCGCACCGATCATCGCCGAGTTGGGTCGCGAGCTGGAGGCGCTCACTGTGGGGGTCGTGACGCGCCCGTTCGCATTCGAAGGGCGCAGGCGCTCCGAGGCCGCGGAGATGGGAATCCAGAACCTGCGCGACCGCGTGGACACGCTGATCGTGATCGAGAACGACCGGCTGTTGCAGGTCGTCGAGAAGCGGACGCCGGTGACCGAGGCCTTCCGAATGGCCGACGACATCCTTCGCCAGGGCGTACAGGGAATCACCGACCTGATCACGGTCCCCGGGCTCGTGAACCTCGACTTCGCCGACGTGCGCACGATCATGCGCGACGCCGGCTCGGCTCTGATGGGCATCGGGATCGCGTCGGGCGAGAATCGTGCGGCCGAGGCGGCACGCACGGCTGTTTCCTCGCCGTTGCTCGAAGCCTCGATCGACGGCGCGACCGGCGTGCTCCTGAACATCACGGGCGGCCCGGAGATCGGCCTCTTCGAAGTGAACGAAGCGGCCGAGGTCGTGACGAGCGCCGCCGACGCGAACGCGAACGTCATCTTCGGTGCCGTGATCGACGAGGGCATGGGCGAGAGCGTGCGTGTGACCGTCATCGCCACCGGGTTCGGCGGCCGGGCACGACGCCGCCGCGTCGAGACCGCGATCGCCACGACCGGCGGCTCGCGCGCCGGCGAGGCGAGCGACTCCGAGCTCGAGATCCCGTCCTTCCTGCGCGAGAGCTAGAACCGTCGGCCCGCGGCGCCTGACTCGCTAGAGTCAGGTCTCGTGCAGACGCTGCTGCGCACGCCGCTGTACGAGCGCCACGTCGCGTTGGCAGCGCGCATCGTTCCGTTCGCCGGCTGGGAGATGCCGGTCCAGTACGAGGGCGTGATCCCGGAGCACCGCGCCGTCCGCACCGACTCCGGCGCGTTCGACGTCTCGCACATGGGCGAGCTGCATGTCGAGGGGCCTGCGGCGCACGCGTTCCTGCAGTCCGTCCTGTCGAACGATCTCGACCGGATCGGGGACGGCGAAGCGCAGTACACGCTGCTGACGAACGAGAGCGGCGGCATCGTGGACGATCTGATCGCCTACCGGCTCACCCCGTTCCACTACCTGCTGGTCGTCAACGCCGGGAACCGGGAGGCGGCGTACGCCTGGCTCAAGGAGCGCGAGGCTCGTGGCAGTGAGGTGCGCGACGCCTCCGACGAGTA
This sequence comes from uncultured Gaiellales bacterium, assembly GCA_964351025.1. Taxonomy (GTDB): domain Bacteria; phylum Actinomycetota; class Thermoleophilia; order Gaiellales; family Gaiellaceae; genus CAYGLV01. Next base: position 31,414 of record CAYGLV010000019.1, read on the forward strand.
CGCGCTCGTCGCCGTCCAGGGGCCGCGCGCGCTCGAACGGCTCGGGCTGCCGCCGGCGCGTCCTTTCACACACGGGCTGGCTCTGCTCGACGGCGTCGAGGCGATGGTCTGCCGTACCGGCTACACCGGCGAGGCAGGCTGCGAGCTGATGTGTGCCGCCGAGGATGCCGGCGCGCTCTGGGACGCCGTGCTCGCGCGCGGCGTGAAACCGTGTGGGCTCGGCGCACGCGACACGCTGCGCCTCGAGGTCTGCTACCCGCTGCACGGCAACGACATCACGCAGGAGACGGACGCGATCTCGGCCGGGCTCGGGTGGGCATGCGCGCTCGCGAAGGAGTTCACGGGCGCCGCTGCGCTGCGCCGGGTCAAGGAAGACGGACCGGTACGCCGGCTCGTCCCGTTCGTGCTGGAGGAGAAGGCGGTCCCGCGCCAGGGGATGCCGATCGAGGGCGGCGGCGAGGTGACGTCGGGCACACACTCGCCGATGCTCGATGTCGGGATCGGCATGGGCTACGTTCCGGCCGGGCGCTCCGCAGCCGGCTCCAAGATCGCGATCGACGTCCGTGGCAAGCCACGGCGAGCCCGCATCGTCGAGAAACCCATCTACCGCAAGGGGGAGACATAAGTGGCTGCGTCGGAGAGCTATCCCGAGGGGCTCAAGTACCACGCCGAGCACGACTGGGCGCGCATCGACGGGGACGAGGCCGTCCTCGGCATAACGTGGTTCGCGCAGGACGCGCTGGGTGAGCTCGTGCACTACGAGGCGCCGGCCGCAGGAGCGAGCATCGCCAAGGACTCGCCCTACGGTGAGGTCGAGTCGGTGAAGGCCGTCTCCGACGTGATCGCGCCGCTGTCAGGCGAGGTGCTCGATGTGAACCAGAAGGTCGTGGACGCTCCGGAGACGGTGAACGACGACCCGTACGGCGAGGGCTGGCTCGTCCGCATCCGGATGAGCGATCCATCCGAGCTGGATGCGCTGCTCGACCCCGCTGCCTACAGGGCCGTCCTGGAAGAGCTGTAGGTGGCGTTCCTCTCTCTGACCGAGGCCGACCGCGCGGAGATGCTCGCCGCGATCGGCGTCGGCTCGGTCGAGGAGCTGTTCGAGCAGATCCCGCAGGGCGTCCGCTTCGGCCGGGAGCTCGACCTGGAGCCCGCGCTCTCGGAGGCTGAGCTGATGCGCCACCTCGAGGAGCTCGCGGCCCGCAACGTGCACACGGGTGCCGAGCTGTCCTTCCTCGGAGCCGGGATCTACGACCATTACGTCCCCGCGGTCGTGGACGCGATCCTCTCGCGCGGCGAGTTCCTGACTGCGTACACGCCGTACCAGCCGGAGATGAGCCAGGGCGTGCTCCAGTCGATCTTCGAGTACCAGACGGCCATCTGCGAGCTGACGGGGTTGGACGTCTCGAACGCCTCGGGCTACGACGGCACCACGGTCGCCGCCGACGCCTGCTTCATCGCCAAGCACACGACCGGCCGGACGAAGGTCGTGCTCGCCGAGGCGCTCAACCCCCAGGTGCGCCGTGTCGTGAAGACGTATGCGCCGGGCTTCGGGCTGGAGGTCGTCGAGGTTGCGCACCGCGGCGGCACGACCGACCCCGACGAGTGGCGCGCGTCGTGCGCCGACGCGGCGATCGCGATCTTCCAGCAGCCGAACTTCTTCGGGTGCCTCGAGCCCGCGCCGGAGCTGGCGGCGGCCGCGGAGGGCGCGGGTGCGCTCGCGGTCGCCCACGTCGACCTGCTCTCGCTCGGCGTGCTCGAGGCGCCGGGTGCGTACGGCTGTGCGATGGCGATCGGCGAGGGCCAGAGCGCCGGCACGTTCATGTCCTACGGCGGCCCACATTTCGGCTTCCTCGCCGCACGGGACGAGTTCATCCGGCGCATGCCGGGACGAATCGTCGGAGAGACGACCGACCTGAACGGCGAGCGCGCGTTCTGCCTGACGCTGCAGACACGCGAACAGCACATCCGCCGCGAGAAGGCGACCTCGAACATCACGACCAACCAGACGCTGCTCGCGCTCGCAGGGCTCGTCTACCTCTCCTGGCTCGGCCCGCAGGGTCTGCGCGACGTGGGGGAGACCTGCATGGCGCTCGGCGACCACGCCAAGGCCCGTCTGGGGCTCCCGCTGGCATTTCCAGAACAGACAACGTTCAAGGAGTTTGCCGTGCGCACAGGACGGAACGCGGGTGACGTGATCGCGGCCGCCCGCCGGCTCGGCGTGCATCCGGGCTACGCGCTCGGGCGCGAGTACGACGGGCTGGACGACGTGCTGCTCGTCGCCGTCACCGAGCGGCGCACCCCGGCCGAGATCGATCGCCTCGCCGAGGTGCTGGCGGAGGTGACCGGCTGATGGAGCTCATCTTCGAGAAGTCGAGGCCGGGACGCCGCGCCGGCACGGTGCCGAGCTACGGGCTGACCGCCCCCGGCGTGCCGGCCGGTCTCGCCCGCGCCCACCCGCCACGGCTGCCGGAGATCTCCGAGCCGGAGCTCGTGCGCCACTTCACCGCCCTCGCCGACCGCAACTTCGGCGTGGACACCGGCTTCTATCCGCTCGGCTCCTGCACGATGAAGCACAACCCGCGCGCCAACGAGCGCGCGGTCGGAATCCCGGGCTTTCGAGACCTCCACCCGCATCAGGAGGAAGACGGCGCGCAGGGTGCGCTCGAGCTGATGTGGAGGCTGCAGGAGATCCTCGCGGAGGTGTCAGGCCTGCCCGCGGTCTCGCTCCAGCCGGCGGCGGGCTCGCAGGGCGAGCTGACCGGCCTCATGCTCATGCGCGCGTACTTCGCCGACCGAGGCGAGGACCGCGACACGATCGTGACGCCCGACACCGCCCACGGCACGAACCCGGCGAGCGTCACGATGGCGGGCTACAAGCTCGCCAAGGTCGAGACCGACGCGCGCGGCAACCTCGACCTCGACGACCTGCGCGCGAAAGTGGACGGCCGCACCGCCGGCCTGATGCTCACGAACCCGTCGACGCTCGGGCTCTTCGACGAGGGGATCGAGGAGGTCGCCCGCATCTTCAAGGGCGTTGGCGCGCTCATGTACTACGACGGCGCGAACCTCAACGCCGTGTGCGGGCTCTCGCGGCCCGGAGACATGGGCTTCGACATCGTCCACATCAACCTGCACAAGACGTTCTCGCAGCCGCACGGCGGCGGTGGCCCGGGCGGCGGGCCGGTGGCCGTGCGCGACATCCTGGAGCCGTTCCTGCCGAGCCCGCAGGTCGTCCGGGACGGCGAGCGCTTCCGGCTCGACTCGGCCCGGCCGAAGTCGATCGGCAAAGTCCGCGGCTTCGCGGGGCCGTTCGGGGTCTTCGTGCGCTCCTACGCCTACATCCGGCGCTACGGGCCGGCGCTGAAGGAGATGTCCGAGGTTGCGGTGCTGAACGCGAACTACCTGCTCGCGAAGCTGCGGGACGCATACGACCTGCCCTACGACCGCCATTGCATGCACGAGTTCGTGCTCTCGGCGAGGAACCTCAAGCGCGACCACGGCGTCTCTGCGCTCGACGTCGCCAAGCGGCTGATGGACTTCGGCATCCACCCGCCGACGGTCTACTTCCCGCTCGTCGTGCCCGAGGCGTTGATGATCGAGCCGACCGAGACGGAGACGAAGGAGCGTCTGGACGAGTTCGTCGCGGCGATGCTCCAGATCGCGGCCGAGGCTGCCGAGCAGCCCGAGCTGCTGCACGGCGCGCCGCACGTACGGCCGGTTGTCCGGCTCGACGAGGTGAAGGCCGCGAAGCGCGCGATCGTCAAGTACGGCTTCGAACAGCACCCGGACCTCGCGGCCGAGGCGGCCGGAACCTCCTAGAGCCGCTCAGCCGGCGCTGCCCCGGGCGAACGCCGTGAGCACGCGGAGCGGGATCTCGCCGCCGTGCTCGCCCCGGACGAAGCGCAGCCGGCGGGGGAGGAGCGGCACGAGCGCCCTCTGCCGGCAGCAGGCCGACGGTCACGGGCCGGAGCGCGCGGAAGCCGGGCCGAGCGCGACGTGACGGCGAGGACGTGCGTCCCAAGCCAGGCTGGCACGGGGTCGGTCGTAGTGAATCGCCCGAACGCGACCCGCACGACGCTCCCCGCCGGGATCGCTCCTGCTCCGGAGAAGCGTCCCTTCCACGTTTGTCCGGGCTCGAGGCGAGCAGGGAGCGGTGGCGCGAACCGGTCGGCGACGAGCTGCGGGGTCGGATTGCCGGTGGAGAGCATGCGGCGCCAGCCGCTCGTGTCGTCGGCCTGCCGGATGAAGAGCCCGAACTTGGTGCCGCCGAAGGTGTGCGGTCTGCCAATCGCGAAGACGCTCCCGGTCGAGTTCGTCACTGCGCCTGTGACTTCCCACCCGTTGTGCGTTATGACGATTCGTTCGACCACAAGCCGGAAGCCGATGCCGTGTGACCCGTCGAGCTCCTGCCAGCCGAGCTCGATACTCTGAGGAGCGGCCGGCGCAAGGCTCTTGCCCGATCCGCAGCCCGAGAGGCTCAGCGCGGCGACTGCTGCGGCGGCGAGCGCCAGATTCGATCTCACCGGTGCAGTATCGGCGAACTGCCCGGCGGCTACGCTGTCGCCGCGAGCTGGCCGCAGGCCGCGGCGATGTCGCGGCCGCGGGTCAGGCGCACGGTGGCGGGCAGGCGCGCCCGGTCGAGCACGTGCTTGAAGGCGGCGATCGCGTCGCGCTGCGGATTGGGCGGGAAGTTGTCTTGGCGCGTGCGAGTGAGTTAGCGTTCCCTGTGGCCGCGATCGAACGAGTCTCCGCCGTTGCCCCGGATGGCCTGAGCGCCGCCGCCTCGACACCGGGCGTCGTGCGCGAGGTCGCTTTCGAGACCGGTCGCGCCACTCTCATTCGTGCCCGCGCCGAGGCTGGCGCGGTCTCGGGCTGGCATCACCACGGTGGCCGTGACGTCCTGGGACACGTTGTGCGAGGACGCGCCCGCTTCGAGTTCGGCCGCGGCGGAAAGGAGAGCACGGAGGTCGAGGAAGGCGGGTTCTTCCATGTCCCTGCCGGGCTGATTCACCGTGACGTCAACCCGCTCGATCAGCCCCAGGAGATCATTCTCGCGGTCGTCGGAGAAGGCCCGCTCGTCATCAACGTCGACGGCCCACGGCCCGCGTAACGAGGCGGCCAGCGCAAAGCACGCGGCACGGCCCGTCTGCCACCGTGCGGCGACTCGAGCGAACGCATGATTGCCGGGACTCCGCCTCACGTCGTCGCCGCGAGCTGGCCGCAGGCCGCGGCGATGTCGCGGCCGCGGGTCAGGCGCACGGTGGCGGGCAGGCGCGCCCGGTCGAGCACGTGCTTGAAGGCGGCGATCGCGTCGCGCGACGAGCCTGCAAACTGCCCGGTCGGGTTGTACGGGATGAGGTTCACCTTGAAGGCCTTCGGGTCGAGCAGCGCGGCGAGTTGCCGCGCCTGCTCGGGCGAGTCGTTGACCCCCGCGAGCATGACGTACTCGATGTAGACCTTGCGGTTGCGCAGCTCGACGTGGCGGCGGCACTCGGCGAGCACGTCGGCGAGCGGGTAGCGGTCGTTGACCGGCATCAGCTGGGAGCGGAGCTTCGGGTCGGCGGCGTGGAGCGAGAGCGCGAGCCGGATCGGCTCCTCGACCTCGTCCACGAAGCGCTTCAGGCCTGGCAGCCAGCCGACGGTCGAGATGGTCGTGCGGCGGTGCGTGACGCCGACGGCGGGCAGACGCCGGGCGGCGGCGATCACCTCGTCGAAGTTCAGGAAGGGCTCGCCCATCCCCATGAACACGGCGTGGTCGACGGCCTCGACGCGCCGGAAGTGAAGGGCCTGGTCGAGCATCTCCGAGGCCGTCAGGTTGCGGCCGAACTTCATCTGCCCCGTTGCGCAGAAGGTGCACGTGAGGGGGCAGCCGGACTGGCTCGAGAGGCAGAGGGAGCGGCGCCCGTCGCGGTAGCGCATCAACACCGCCTCGACCGGATGGCCGTCGTGCGTGCGGAAGAGCGCCTTCACGGTGCCGTCTTTCGAGCGCGCCTCCGTCTCGAGCGAGAGCGTCGTGAAGGGGACCTCAGCGGCGAGTGCGGCCCGCAGGCGCGCGGGCACGTTCGTCATCTCCTCGTATCCCGCGACACCGCGCGCGGCCCACTCCCACACCTGAGCGGCGCGGTACGCGGGCTCGCCGCGCGCGGCGAGCACCTGCTCGAGCAGAGCGAGATCCATGCAGCGAGGGTAGCTGCGCGCGACTGTTGCCTCGCCGGGCGCCGCTCGTTATCGTCTCCGCGAGGGGGAGGGAACCGTGAGTCTGTTTCGCACACTCTGGCGCTGCTCGCTGCTCGGCCTCGTGGTCGGCCTCGTCGTCGGCGGGGGCGGTT
>CAYGLV010000020.1:0-37116 GCA_964351025.1 uncultured Gaiellales bacterium
GCGCTCAGACTGCTTGTTGCGCCGGGACCAGTTTGAGCTCGTCGCGAAGCTCGGCTCCGGAGACGCCCTCGCGAGCCACGACGATGATCGTGTTGCTCCCAGCGACGGTGCCGAGGACGTGAGGGTGCCCGGCCTGATCCACGGCCTGGGCAAGCGCGCTCGCGTATCCCGGAGGAGTTGTGACGAGAACGATGTTTCCGCTCGACTCCACCGCGAGGGCCCAGTGGCTGAAAGCGTCGGCGAAGTCGCGCAGGCTGTCACGCTCGAGCGCGGTGTCCGGCCGCGCGTACACGAGCAGCCCGTTCGGCGCCCGCACCTTGACGAGGCCGAGCTCGTGGACGTCGCGCGAGACCGTCGTCTGCACGACGTCGAAGTGCTCCTCGCTGAGCGCGGCCGCAAGCTCGTGCTGGGTCGAGATCGGGCGGTCGCGGATGAGCCGGAGGATCGCCCCCTGCCGCTCGCGGCGCTGGCTTGTCATGCGAGCGCCTCGGCGACAATCGCCAGAGCCTGCTCGACCTCGTCTGCGGTGACCGTGAGCGGCGGGGTGAGCCGGAGAACGCGCTCACCGGCCGACGTGACGAGCAGGCCGCGCTCCAGGCAGGCGGCGACGACTTCGGCCGCCGGGCGGTCGAGCTCCGCGCCGACGAGCAGCCCTCGCCCGCGCGTCTCGAGCACGGACGGGAGGCCGGCGAGCCCGTCGGCCAGCCGGGCGCCGCGGGCACGAACGTCGGCCAGGAGCTCGTCCGTGAGTGCGTCCAGGACGGCGTTCGCGGCGGCGCAGGCGACCGGGTTCCCGCCGAAGGTGGAGGCGTGATCGCCGGGCACGAAGGCGCCGGTCGCTTCGTCGGCGACGAGGAGGCAGCCGATGGGGAGGCCGTTGGCGAGGCCCTTGGCAAGAGCGACGAGCGAGGGGCGGACGCCGAGCTGCTCGAAGGCGAAGAAGCTGCCCGTGCGCCCGACCCCGGTCTGGATCTCGTCGAAGGCGAGCAGCGCGCCCGTCTCGGCCGCGAGCGCGGCGGCTGCCGCGAGGAACTCGGGCGTCGCAGCGTGGATGCCCCCCTCGCCTTGCACCGGCTCGAGGAGGATGCACGCGGGCGGCTCCCCGGCGCAGGCGGCTTGCAGGGAGTCGGTGTCGTTCAGCCGCGCGAAGGAGACGCCCGGGATGAGGGGCTCGAAGGCGGTTCGCTTGGCCGGCTGGCCGGTGACGGAGAGGGCGCCGAGCGTGCGCCCGTGGAACGAGCCCTCGAGGGCGACGAGGCCGGCTCGGCCGGTTGCCTTGCGGGCGTACTTGAGCAGCGCCTCGATCGCCTCCGCGCCGGAGTTGCAGAAGAAAGCCTCGGCGCCGCCGAAGCGGGCCGAGAGGCGCTCGGCCAGCTCGGCCATCGGGGTCGTCCAGTAGAGGTTGGAGGTGTGCCAGAGGCGGTCGAGCTGGGCGTGAGCGGCCGCGGTGACGGCGGGGTGGCTGTGCCCGAGGGCGACCACGGCGATGCCGGCGGCGAAGTCGAGGTACCGCCGCCCGTCGTCGGCCACAAGCCACGTGCCCTCGCCGCGCTCGAAGGTGACTCCCGCGCGCGCGTAAACAGGCAGGACGGGCGCGGTGGACGCGGGGTGGACGGTCATGGCGCCACCACGGTCTCGCCGATCTCCGCCCGCATGCCGAGGCGGGCCGCCTGGACCGCCGCGCGCAGCTTGGGCACGATCCCGCCGTTGAACGTCCCGGCGTCGAGGAGGCGCTCGGCGTCGTCGGCGCTGATCGACGAGACGACGCCGCCGTCGAGCAGGAGCCCCGGCACGTCGGTCACGAACAGGATCCGGTCGGCCGCGAGGCCGGCGGCCAGGGCGACAGCCGTTTCGTCGGCGTTGACGTTGAGCGGCCCTGCGGCCAGCGGGGCGACGACCGGGATGCTGCCCGCTTCGAGCGCGTCGAGAACAGGCGCGGGCCGGCTCGGCAGCGGATCGCCGACGAGGCCGAGCTCGGGGATCTGGACGGCCTCGACTCCGATCTCGTCGCCCATCAGCCCGACGGCGAGGGGGCCGATGGCGGCGCAAAGGGCGGCGTTCACCTCGGCGAGGGACTCGCGCACGACCTCGAGGGCGGCGGCGTGGGTGACGCGCCGCCCCTCGACGAAGGTGACCTCGAGACCCCGCCGCTCCATCTCGGCGGAGATCTGCGGCCCGGCGCCGTGAACGACACAGACCTCGTGCCCCTCTCGGTGGAGGGCGAGAACGTGGGCGGCCCCCTGCTCGGCGACGGCGCCTCCGACCTTGAGCACGAGCCTGCTCATACGAGGAGCTCCGCCAGGCGCAAGCCCGCCGTCTCCGGGTGGCCGAGGGCGAGGTTCGCGTTCTGGACCGCCTGGCCGGCGGCACCCTTGCCGAGGTTGTCGATGGCGCAGACGACGATCGCGCGGCCCGTGGCCCGGTCCTCGAAGAACCCGATCTCGGCGGCGTCCGTTCCGTGCACGCGCGTGATGTCGGGGACGGCGCCTTCCGGCAGGACGGTCACGGCCGGCGAGTTCGCGTACCGCGCCTCCAGCCGCTCGCGCAGCGTGTCCTCGGTGGGAACGACGTAGCAGGTGGCGATGAGGCCGCGGCGGAGGGGGACGAGATGCGGCACGAAGCAGACGGGGAAGCCGAGGGCCAGCTCGATCTCGGGGGCGTGCTGGTGGCTGCCGATCCGGTAGGGCGTGACGTTCTCGAGGACGGCGGCAGCGTGTGAGCTCGACTTCAGCGTCCGTCCGGCTCCCGAGACGCCCGACTTGGCGTCGACGACGACACCCGTTCGATCGACGGCGTCGGCGATCGGGAGGAGGGCGAGGAGAGCCGCGGTCGCGTAGCAGCCGGGGTTGGCGATCAGGCGGCCGGAGGGCGGCGCGAGCTCGGGGATCGCGTAACACCACTCGCCGAGCTCCGCGGGACGCGGGTGAGCGAAGCCGTACCACTCCTCGTAGCCCGCCGGGTTCTGCAGCCGGTGAGCGCCGGAGAGATCGACGACGACGCCCGTCTCGGGCGGGACGAACGCGGCAGCCTCCTCGTGCCCGAAGCAGAGGAAGACGAGGTCGGCGCCGCCCGCCAGGGCCTCGTCGTTCGTGACGAAGCCCGGCACGGGCTTGCCGCCGCTCCGGCCGAGGCGCGGGTCGAGGGCGCTCGCCGGCTTGCCGGCGAGCGAGTCGGAGCCGAGGTGGAGGAGCTCGAGCGTCGGGTGGGAGAGGACGCGGTCGAGAGTCTCCTGGCCGGAGAAGCCTGACGCGCCCAGGATCGTCGTGTATGCCATTTGCTGCATGATTATGCACTCACGGTGGCCGCGGCGCAATTCCGCCGACGGCTACCAGCCGAACCAGCGCGCGCGCCGATTACGGGAGACGAGAAAGCCGAGCGCCCAACCGGCTGCGAGGAGCAGGCCGATGACGTACGCCCACCCCCAGCCCTTCCAGGCTGCGACGGTCAGCACGCCGCCGGTAGCGACCACGTAGGCGAGCATCGGCTCGAAACGGGCCCAGCGCCCGTCGGCGCCGAGCGGGTCGATCTCGACCGAGCGCCGCGCCGGGAGGAGGCCGTCCCGCCACCGCCGGTAGTAGTAGATCGGGATCCCCGCGAGCACGATCAGCCAGCCGAGGGCGACCGAGCTCCAGCCCCAGGAGGGCGCTCCGACGAAGACCAGGACGAGGTTGACCGCCGCGAGAGCGACGCCGAGCCGGATCATCGCCGCCGGGGCCCGATAGGGCCGCTCGGCGCCCGCGGCGTCTTTCCGCAGGAGGTAGCCGGTCACAGGGTTCAGCGTGTGGAAGGTCACGTAGCCGATCGCAGCGGCCGCGATGATCGAGTTGACGTTGCCGAGCAGCATCAGGATCAGGTTGAAGCCGACGGCGAAGGCCATCGCGTGCGCCGGAACACCGTTCCTGCTCACCCCCTGGAGGAAGCGGAACGTCCAGCCGTCTTTCGACGCTTGATACAGGGTCCGCGCGCAGCCGAGAACCGCGGTGTTCACGCTCAGCAGCAGGGCAACGAGCAGCAGCCCGATCAGGAGCCCACCCGCCGGGCCGAAGACGCTATTCGCGAGCGGCACGAGCGCAGTCGCGGGATCCTCCCGGATCTGATCGCCGCCGACGACCGAGTAGAGGACGAAAGGCCCGACTCCGTAGAAGAAGAGACACAGGCCGCCGGCAGCGAAGATCGCCCGTGGCGCGTCCCGCTGCGGGTTGCGGAACTCGGCCGTGTAGGCCACCGCCGTCTCGAAGCCATAGGCGCTCCAGCCGGCTATGAAGAGGCCGGCGCAGATGAGCTTGAAGGTGGCCCAGCTCCACCACGCGTGACCCGGCACACCGAACGGGTCGAGCAGCGCGAGGTCCAGCTTGCCCTGGAAGATCGGAACGACGAACAGCAGCGCGAGCGGGACGAGCGAGGTGACCGCCAGGACGCGCTGCGTCCACGCGCTCTGCCGGATTCCGAAGCGGTTGAGCCAGAAGAGGCCGACGAGGATCGCGGCGCCGACGACGTAGGCGAAGTTGACGTGGATGCCCAACTCCGTCGTCGGCGACCAGTCGAGAGACCAGGTCTGCCCCGGCGCCCACCGGCGCTGGATGTACTGGCCCATCAGCAGCACGCCGGTCGCCTGAACTGCCGACCAGCCGAACCAGTAGGCCCAGATGTTGAGCGGCGCGATCGCCGGGAAATACCGCTTCCAGGCCTGCGCGCCGAAGACCGGCGGCCCGCCGGACTTCTCCGGGAACATGCCCGCGAGCTCGGCGTAGGTGAACGCCAGGCCGAGTCCGATCAGCACCGACAGGATCCACACGAGCCCCGAGACCGGTCCGACGAGCAGGGCGACGAAGCCGATCGAGAAGACGAGCAGCGCCGGCACGCCCGAGGCGATCCAGAATGCGTCGGTCCAGCGGAGCGCGCGAACGAGCGTAGCGTCGGCGTCTGCGGCCGGGCGTCCGCCCGGTATCCCTCTCTCTTCCTCCAATGGCCCCTTCCTGGCTCGCGCGATTGTCCCGGTGGACCTGCCGGTGGGCAAGGCCGACCTGAATCAGGCCCAAGCCCCGTTTCCGAGCGTCTGGTGCAATTCGGGGAGTTCGCGGATGCGCTTTTTCTCGATCGGTGTCACGATGACGATGTCCGGCTTGACGACTCGAGGAGGATCGAGATGAACGTCGCCGAGGACATCAGGGAGGCCCGCGAGGCGCTTGCCTCGGGCCACCCGCTGAAGGCTTCGCGCCTTCTGAACCACGCCGTGTTCGAGACCCTCGACCCCGAGGTCCTGGGGGAGATCCACATGCTCGCGAGCCAGGGTCACGACCAGGTGGGTCATATCCGCCAGCGTGTGCTCTGGGACCACATCCTCGCGATGTCTGAGCTCCGTGGAGGGAGGCCGCAGGGCTAGGCGGACGCGAAGCGGCCGCTCCTCTCGAGGCCGGCGCCTCGTTGGGACCGCCTCGGAGGAGCGGCCGTGTTTTCGACGCCAGGGCCAAAGGCGCTCTCCCGCAGCGCCGCTGAACGCGAGCACGGGCCCGGCGGCGACGGGTTGCGTCCGACGCCGTGTCGAAGCGCGGCCGGGCGCGGCCGACCCGCCGTCCATTGCACCCGAGGCCCGTGGGGCACCATAATCGCTGCGTGCCCGTGCGGGAACAGAGCAGCGTGGACCTTGTCGTGGCGGCACGCGAGCGCTATGTCGCCCGAGGAGTCTCGACTCCCCGGCTCGTCGTGGCACGCGCGAGCGGCGCCCGCATCGAGGACGTGGACGGCCGGAGCTACCTCGACTTCGCCGGTGGCATCGGCTGCCAGAACATGGGTCACGGCTTCGGCCCCGTCGTCGCCGCCGTCCACGAGCAGGTGGACCTCTACCTGCACCAGTGCTTCATGGTCGGTATCTACGAGCCCTACGTCGAGGTCTGCCGCCGGCTCGCCGAGCTTTCGCCGTGCGCGGGTCGTGACCAGAAGAGCATCCTCGTCAACTCCGGTGCCGAGGCGGTCGAGAACGCGGTCAAGATCGCGCGTGTGGCCACCGGCCGGCCCGCCGTCGTGGTCTTCGACAACGCCTTCCACGGCCGCACGCTGCTGACGATGACGATGACGAGCAAGGTGCGGCCCTACAAGCACGGCTTCGGCCCGTTCGCGCCGGAGGTCTACCGGACGCCCGCGCCCTACCCCTACCGCGGAATCTCCTCGGACGACGCGATCGGAGGCCTGAAGCGGCTGTTCAAGGGCGACGTGGACCCCGAGTCGGTTGCCTGCGTCGTGCTCGAGCCGGTGCAGGGCGAGGGCGGCTTTGTCGCTATGCCGCCGGACTTCCCCGCGCGCCTGGCCGAGCTCTGCGCCCTGAACGGGATCCTCTACGTGGACGACGAGGTGCAGTCCGGCGTCGGGCGCACGGGGCCCGTGTGGGCGATCGAGCACTACGACGGCGTTGCGCCCGACCTGCTCGTCTCGGGCAAGTCCCTCGGCGGCGGCCTGCCGCTCGCCGCAGTGACCGGCCGGGCCGAGCTGCTGGACGCACCCGGGCCTGGCGGGCTCGGGGGCACCTTCGGAGGCAATCCCGTCTCCTGCGCGGCGGCCGTCGCCGTGCTCGACACGGTGGGGGACCCGCACTTTCGCGCAGCCTCGAACGAGCTCGGAACGGCGATGCGCGCCCGTCTCGACGCGCTCGCTGCGCGCCGCCCTGAGATCGGCGACGTGCGCGGCCTCGGTCCGATGCTGGCCTTCGAGCTCACCGAGCAGAGCCCCGACCTCGCGGGCCGCGTCGTCGCCGCGGCGTTCGACCGCGGCCTGCTGCTCCTCTCGTGCGGGCTCTACGGCAACGTGATCAGGCTGCTGTGTCCGTTGACCGTCACCGGCGAGGAGCTCGAGCAGGGATTCGCGATCGTGGAGGAGGCGCTTGCAGACGCTGCCGCAGCGTAGTCCGGCGCCCGAGCCGTCGGCCGCTGCCGGGCCGCCCGACATCCGCGTCCAGGGGCTGCACAAGCATTTCGGCGACGTTCCCGCCGTGGACGGCGTGGACCTCGAGATCGCGCGCGGCGAATTCTTCACGATGCTCGGGCCCTCAGGCTCGGGGAAGACGACCACGCTGCGCCTGATCGCCGGCTTCGAGCGCCCCGACAGCGGCACGATCGAGCTGGCCGGCCGCGACGTCTCCGCGCTCCCGCCCTACGAGCGCGACGTGAACACGGTCTTCCAGGACTACGCGCTCTTCCCGCACATGACCGTGCTGGAGAACGTCGAGTATGGCCTGCGCGTGAAGAAGGTCGGCAAAGCCGAACGCCGCCTCCGCGCAGAGGAGGCCCTCGAGATGGTTCAGCTCCCCGAGTACGGCGCGCGGAAGCCCTCGCAGCTCTCGGGTGGCCAGCGCCAGCGGGTCGCCCTCGCGCGCGCCATCGTCAACCGGCCGCAGGTGCTCCTGCTCGATGAGCCGCTCGGTGCGCTCGATCTCAAGCTCCGCCAGGAGATGCAGCTCGAGCTGAAGCTGATCCAGCGGGAGGTCGGGATCACATTCGTCTACGTAACGCACGACCAGGAGGAGGCGCTCACGATGAGCGACCGCCTCGCGGTCTTCAACCACGGCCGGATCGAACAGGTCGGGAGCCCGGCCGAGGTGTACGAGCATCCCGCGAACGAGTTCATCGCCGGCTTCGTCGGCGTCTCGAACGTGCTCGAGCGGGCTGGCCGGCGGTTCACCGTACGGCCGGAGAAGGTGCACATGCTCGCCGATGATGGGACGCCCGAACGGGGCGCGCACGTGGAGGAAGGCCGCATCGCGAGCGTCGTCTACATCGGCATGATCACTCGCTACCACGTTGCTCTCGACGCGGGCGGCGAGCTGATGGTGGTGAGCCAGAACCTCGAGGTCACGTCCACCGAGGCGCTGGCGCAACAGGGACGGCGTGTGCGGCTGCAATGGCGGCCGGAGCACACGTCCACAATCGAGATGGGGAGGAGCACCGAATGACGGGACGCACCAAGCGGGTCCGCTTCTGGGCGGTACTCACGCTGCTGGTGGGAGCCCTCTCGCTTCTCGCCGCGGGTTGCGGCGGGGGCGACAAGGGGGCAACACCTGAGGGCGCGCTGACCGAGCTCGGCTCCGGCGAGGGCGCGGTCAACCTGATCGCCTGGGCCGGCTATGTCGAAGACGGCTCGACCGACCCGAAGGTGGACTGGGTCACATCGTTCGAGGACGAGACCGGCTGCCAGGTGAATGTCAAGACCGGCAACACCTCCGACGAGATGGTGACGCTGATGCGCACCGGCGACTATGACGGCGTCTCGGCGTCGGGCGACGCGACTCTGCGCCTGATCGCCGCCGGCGACGTCGCGCCGGTGAACACGGATCTCATCCCGAACTACGCCGATGTCTACGAGGGGCTGAAGGATCAGCCGCACAACTCGGTGGACAGCGTCATGTACGGCGTGCCTCATGGCCGCGGTGCGAACCTGCTGATGTGGCGGACCGACAAGGTCGATCCGGCCCCGGATAGCTGGAGCGTCGTCTGGGACGAGAACTCGCCGTACAAGGGCAGCGTGACCGCGTACGACAGCCCGATCTACATCGCGGATGCGGCCGTCTACCTGATGGCGACCCAGCCCGACCTCGGGATCACGAACCCGTACGAGCTGGACGACGCGCAGTTCACCGCCGCCGTCGACCTGCTGAAGAAGCAGCGCACGATCATCGGCGAGTACTGGTCCGACTACACGAAGTCGATGGCTGCCTTCACGTCGGGCGAGAGCGCGGTCGGCACGACCTGGCAGATCATCGCCAACCTGCTCAAGGGGGAGAAGGTGGCGGTCGAGACGACGCTGCCGACGGAGGGCTCCACCGGTTGGTCGGACACGTGGATGATCTCGTCCAAGGCCGCCAACCCGAACTGCATGTACCTCTGGATGGACCACATCATCTCGCCCGAGGCGAATGCCGCGGTGTCGGAGTGGTTCGGCGAGGCGCCCTCGAACGCGAAGGCGTGCGACTTCACCGCCGACGCGACCCACTGCGACACGTTCCACGCAGCGGACGAGGCGTACTTCGAGCAGGTCTACTACTGGACCACGCCGCAGGCCGACTGCGGCGACGATCGGGGTGAGGTCTGCAAGGACTACTCCGAGTGGGTCCAGGCGTGGACCGAGATCAAGGGGTAGTTGAGCTCGGTCCCTGACGAAGCGCAGGCGCCGCCCCGGGTTGGCCCGGGGCGGCGCCTGGCGTCATTCCTGTACCGCCGCCCGAAGTTGCAGCTCTCGCTGCTGCTGGCCGGGCCTCTCGGGTGGCTCGTGCTCGCCTACCTCGGCTCACTGGCCGTGCTGTTCGTGGCCGCGTTCTGGCGGCTCGACCCCTTCACGGCCCAGATCATCCACGACTACTCGTTCGGGAACTTCCGGACGCTCTGGGAGAACGACGTCTACCGCGCGATCACGCAGCGCACCGTCGGCATCGCCGCCGCCGTCACGATCACCGATGCGCTGCTCGCCTTCCCGATCGCCTTCTACATGGCCAAGATCGCCTCGCCGCGGACGCGCGCCCTGCTGCTGATCGCCGTGCTGATGCCGCTCTGGGCGAGCTACCTCGTCAAGGTCTACGCCTGGCGGATCATCCTCCAGGAGTCGGGGCCGCTGAACTGGCTGCTCGACCCGTTCGGCCTCAGCGGGCCCGGCTTCGGCAACGTCGCCACGTGGCTCGTCTTCTCGTATCTGTGGCTGCCGTACATGATCCTGCCGGTCTACGCGGGGCTTGAGCGGATCCCCGGATCGCTGCTCGAAGCCTCGGCTGACCTCGGCGGCAGGGCGCCGCGAACCTTCCTCCGGGTCGTCCTGCCGATCGCCTTCCCGGCGGTCGTTGCCGGCTCGATCTTCACTTTCTCCCTGACGCTCGGCGACTACATCACGCCGCAGCTCGTCTCGAGCACGCAGTTCATCGGCAACGTCGTCTACACCAATGTCGGCGTGGCGAACAACCTGCCGCTTGCGGCCGCGTTCGCGACCGTACCGGTTGCGGTGATGATCCTCTACCTGCTCGGCGCCCGGCGCGTGGGCGCCTTCAGGAGCCTGTGATGGTCGAGTCCCGGCTCGCCAGGTGGCTCCTGCGGGGAGCGTCCGCCCTGACGCTCGCCTTCATCTACCTGCCGCTGCTCGTGATCGGCCTCTACGCCTTCAACGAGAGCCGGATCCAGTCGTGGCCGATCAAGGGGCTGACGCTGAAGTGGTTTGGCAAGGCGATCCACAACGAGGGCGCGCGCGAGGCGCTCACCGTCTCGCTCAAGGCGGGGCTCGGCGCGACCGCGATCGCGCTCATCCTCGGCACGCTGGCCTCGCTGGCGGTCGCCCGCTACCAGTTCTTCGGGCGGGAGACGATCTCGTTCCTCGTCATCCTCCCGATCGCGCTGCCGGGGATCGTCACCGGCATGGCGCTGAACGCAACCTTCCGAACCGTGCTCGACCCGTTCGGCGTCGGGTTCGGCCTCTTCACGATCATCGTCGGCCACGCCACCTTCTGCATCGTGGTCGTCTACAACAACGTCGTCGCGCGGCTCCGCCGCACGGCGCGCTCACTCGACGAGGCCTCGGCCGACCTCGGCGCCGACACGTGGCAGACGTTCCGCTATGTCACCTTCCCGCAGCTCCGCTCAGCCGTGCTCGCGGGCGCGCTGCTCGCCTTCGGGCTCTCGTTCGACGAGGTGATCGTGACGACGTTCACCGCCGGCCCGGACCAGACGCTTCCGATCTGGATCCTCAACAACCTCTCGCGCCCGAATCAGCTGCCGATCGTGAACGTTGTCGCCGTCTTCGTGATCCTGCTCTCGATGATCCCCGTCTATGTGGCGCAGCGGCTCTCGAGGGACTCGGGCGCCGGCGTCACTGCGCGGCGGTGAGCGCCGCCTCGAGGTCGGCCCAGAGGTCCTCGACGTCCTCGACGCCGACGGAGAGGCGGAGCAGCCCTTCGGGGACACGGTCGCCCTCCCAGCGATGGCGCGATTCGAGGCTCGACTCCACACCGCCGAGCGAGGTCTGGTTCGCGATCAGGCGCAAAGCGGTTTCGACCTTGCGCGCGGCCTCTCCGCCGTCGACGTCGAAGGAGAGGAGGCCGCCGAAGCCGCCCTCGAGGTAGCGCTCGGCGACGGGGTCGCCGAGGCCCGGGTAGCGGACGGTGGAGACAGCGGGGTGGGCCTGGAGGCGCCGGGCGAGCTCGAGCGCGGTCTCCGACTGGCGGCGGACGCGCAGGTGGAGGGTCTTCAGCCCGCGCAGGAGGAGCCACGCCGGGTCGGGCGCGGCGACGATCCCGCTCACCGTGCGGAAGGCGAGCAGGCGGTCGCGGTCGGCCTCGTCGCGGCAGGTCACGGCGCCGAGCAGGGCGTCGGAGTGGCCGGCAAGGTACTTCGTCGCGCTGTGCAGGACGAGGTCGGCGCCGTGCTCCAGCGGCCGCAGCAGCACCGGCGTCGAGGCGGTCGCGTCCACGAGCAGGCGCGCGCCGGCCGCGTGTGCCGCCTCGGCGTGGGCGGAGATGTCCGGGAAGGTCAGGAAGGGGTTGGCGGGCGCCTCGAGGCAGACCAGAGCGACGCCGTCCGGCGCGGGGCCGGTCTGGTCGAACTCAACCGACCGCAGGCCCCAGCGCTCGAGCATCTGGAGCGCGACCCAGGTGCCGTAGTACGCGCCCCGCGGCAGCGCGACGGTGTCGCCGGGCTCCAGCAGCGCGAGCACGACGGCGGTCGTCGCGCCGGCGCCAGAGGGAAAGAGGAGCGTGTGCCCCCCGTCGAGCTCGGACAGCACCCGCTCGGCCTCGGCGCCGACCGGGTGGCCGTAGCGCTGGTAGAGGAGTGGGCCGGGCTCCCCGTCCACGTACGGGAAGACCGTCGTCCGCTCGAGGCCGGTCGCCGAGTGCGCGGCTCGTGTCTCGGGCTTCACGGGGCTCACTGTACTAGTCTCCGCCTCGATGGCCGACACGACGAAGGGCAAGCTCGAGCGGCTCCGGGCCCTGCGCGAGGAGTCCCTCCACCAGGCGAGCGAGAAGTCCGTGGCGCGGCAGCGGGAGCGGGGCAAGCTGCTCGCGCGCGAGCGGGTCGAGAAGCTGCTCGACCCCGGCTCGTTCGTCGAGCTCGACCGCTACGTCCGCCACCGCGAGGTCGAGTTCGGGATGCGGGAGCAGCGGCCCTGGGGCGACGCGGTCGTCACCGGCTACGGAACGGTGTTCGGGCGCAAGGTCTTCGTGTTCTCCCAGGACTTCACCATCTTCGGCGGCAGCCTCTCGGAGGTCTTCGCCGAGAAGATCTGCAAGGTGATGGACATGGCCGTCAAGTACGGCTGCCCGGTGATCGGGATCAACGACTCCGGCGGCGCGCGGATCCAGGAGGGCGTCGTCTCGCTGGCAGGCTACGCGGAGATCTTCTGGCGCAACGTCCAGACCTCGGGCGTCGTCCCCCAGATCTCGCTCGTGATGGGCCCCTGCGCCGGAGGCGCGGTCTACTCGCCGGCGATCACCGACTTCGTGCTGATGGTCGAGGGCTCGTCGTACATGTTCATCACGGGTCCCGATGTCGTGAAGGCGGTGACCGGTGAGGACGTGAGCTTCGAGGATCTCGGCGGTGCGGCCGCCCACGCGACGAAGTCGGGCGTCGCCCATTTCACGTCGCCCGACGAGGAGTCGTGTCTCGAGGATGCGCGCTACCTGCTCTCGTTCCTACCGCAGAACAACCTCGAGTCGCCGCCGTACGCGGCGCCGAGCGATCCGGTGGAGCGTGAGGAGGCTTCGCTCGACACACTCGTCCCCGACGCCGCGAACAAGCCGTACGACATGCACCAGGTGATCCGGGCGGTGGTGGACGACGGCGAGTTCCTCGAGGTTCAGGGGCGTCACGCCGAGAACATCGTCTGCGGCTTCGCACGCCTCGGCGGGCACGCGGTCGGCATCGTCGGCAACCAGCCCGCGGCCCTTGCCGGCGTGCTCGACATCGACGCCTCGGTCAAGGCGGCGCGCTTCGTACGCACGTGCGACGCCTTCAACGTCCCGCTCGTCACCTTCGTGGACGTGCCTGGCTTCCTGCCCGGGACGGCGCAGGAGTGGGGCGGGATCATCCGCCACGGCGCGAAGCTCCTCTACGCCTACGCGGAGGCGACGGTGCCGAAGCTGACCGTGATCACACGCAAGGCCTACGGCGGGGCGTACGACGTCATGAGCTCCAAGCACATCCGCGCAGACTTCAACGTCGCGTGGCCGACAGCCGAGGTCGCCGTGATGGGTCCGGAGGGCGCGGTCAACATCATCTTCCGCGACGAGATCGCGCAGGCGGCCGATCCGGACGTGAAGCGCGCGGAGCTGATCGCCGACTACAAGGAGCGGTTCGCAAACCCGTACACCGCCGCCGAGCGCGGCTACGTCGACCAGGTGATCGAGCCGCGCCGCACGCGCCCGGTGCTGATCTCGGCGCTCGAGACGGCGCTCGGCAAGCGCGAGCCGAAGCCCAAGCGCAAGCACGGCAACATCCCGCTCTGAGCCGCTCGGCCGGGCGGCTCCCGCCGGGCGGAGCCCGGCTCCGCCGCCCTGACGCCGCTCGCGGCACGCGGCTCTCCGGGTCTGGCCATCCGGCCTATCCCCTCCGGCCGCGCACCGCGAGCGACGCCCCGAGCGACTCAGAGCAAGCTCTAGATGAACGCATATTCGACCGAGTCGCAGACGCGCTCGTAGCCGATGTCGACGTAGATCTTGTTCGAGGTCGGGTTGGCGAGGTTGGTGTAGAGGAAGCAGAAGCGGCGCCCGGCAGCGAGCTGCCGCGCAGAGACGTGGGCCGTGAGCGCGCTCGCGTACCCCTGGCCGCGGAGCTCGGGGGGTGTGTAGACGGGCCCGATGCGGATGCCGGTCGGGGTCGGGCTGCCGAAGCCGACCGCGGAGACCGGCCGGCCCCCGTCCTCCCAGAGCGCGATCCCGCCGGCCGGCTCGGCGAGCTTGTGGTCGACGTTCCGCGCGATCCGGTCATCGTCGGGTGCCGGCTCGTGGAGCGCCTCGACCGCGAACGCCCGCCACCAGTCGAGCAGGAGTGGCCGGTCAGCGCGCGTCGCGGCGCGCGGGCGGCCAGCCGCCGGTCGCGACGGCGTGACGACGGCGTGCAGCGCGTAGATCCCCTGGTGTGCGCGTGGCTCCGCGCGCGCGCCCCAGGCGGCGACGAAGCGGTCCACCTCGGGCACGGCTCCGACGACGCCCGGCAGCGGCCCTTCGATCGCGCGTGCCAGCGCGTCGACCGCGTCGTCGGATCCGCGCGCGACGACGAGGTTGTGCGGCGGCGTGCGGAGCGCCGCGCCCACGACGGTCCCGTCTTGCTCCGCAAGCCAGAACGCGAACTCGGGATAGACGTGGGGGTGGTCCCGGAGCGTTCCCGCGAGCCCGAGCATCAGGTTGTGCCGCGCCTCGTCGGCGAGCAGCAAGGGCGCACCGCGCGCGAGGAAGTCGGCCGGGTCGAAGAGCTGGACAACCTCCATCGGTACAGTTTAAGCTGGATAGGTAATGCCTAGGCAGACCTACAGCGCCGCCGAAGCGGCGCGCGCGCTCGGCATCTCCATCGACACGCTCCGGCGCTGGGATCGCTCCGGGAAGATCCGCGTCGAGCGCGACGCGGCCAACCGGCGCATCGTGCCCGGCGCCGAGGTCGAGCGGCTGCGCGGGGCCTCCGGCGACGAGACGATCTCCGCGCGCAACCGCTTCCGCGGCGTCGTGCGGGAGGTGCGGTTCGACGGGTTGCTCGCACAGGTCGAGATCGACGTCACCGAGCCGGCGCGCGTGGTCGCGCTCATCACGCGCGACTCGGCGGAGCGGCTCGGGCTGAAGCCGGGGATGAGCGCCGCCGGGGTCGTCAAGGCGACCTCGGTGATGGTCGAGCGGTGACGGCAGGAGTCGCCGTCCTCACGCGCCTGGGGGTTCGGCTCGATCGCTTCGAGCTGGCGGCCGCCTTCGCCGACCTCGGCGTGCTCGTGCCGATCGCGGTCGCGCTGATCGTCAAGAACGGACTGCAGCCGACAGCGGTGCTGCTGCCGGCGGGACTGCTCTACATCGCTGCGGCGATCGCCTTCCGCCTGCCGATTCCCGTGCAGCCGCTCAAGGCCTTCGGTGCGATCGCGATCGCGAAGGGCCTCGGTCTCGACGAGATCGCCGCGGGCGCGCTCCTGATGGGCGCGATCTTCCTCGTCCTCGGCACCTCGGGCCTGATCGATCTCGCCGCCCGCGCGTTTCCGAAGCCGGTCGTGCGCGGCGTCCAGCTCACGGTTGGGATCCTCTTCCTCAAGATCGCCTGGAAGCTCGTGCGCGAGCCTCCGACGTCCTTCGACCTGCACGGCCTCTCCCGCGGCTGGCTGCTCGCCCTCTCCCTGCTCGTGCTGGGCTCGCTGCTCCTCCGCCGGCGCGTGCCGGTCGCGCTCGTGCTCGCGGCCGTCGCGGTCGGAGTGATGGCCGCCACGGCCGGCGACGTCGCCTATGGCCCCTCGCCGCTCTCGTTCCCCTCGCTCGACGGCGCGACCTTCTGGTCGGCCTTCATCGTGCTCGTCCTGCCTCAGCTCCCGCTGACGTTCGCCAATTCCTGCCTCGCAACCGCCGACGCTGCCCGGAGCTACTTCGGCGAGCGGGCCGCGCGCGTCCGGCCGGGCCGCCTGGCGACCTCGCTCGGGCTCGCCAACCTCTTCAGTGGCGCGATCGGCGGCATGCCCGTCTGCCACGGGGCCGGCGGACTGACCGCCCACTACTCGCACGGCGCCCGCACTGCCGGCGCACCGCTCGCGATCGGAGGGCTGCTGGTCGCGCTCGCAGTCGCGCTCGGAGCGGGGCTCGGCGGGCTGCTGACGGCCTTCCCGCTACCGATCCTCGCCGGCCTGCTTGCGGGCGCAGGCCTGCTCCACATCGGCCTCCTGCGTGACCTCCGCGCGCCCGCGCACATCGCCCTCGCGGTCGCGATCGGCATCGTCGGCGCGGAGGTGCATCTGGCGCTCGCGCTCGCGGGCGGCCTCGTCGTCTGGTGGGGCGCCGTCGCGCTCCGGCGCTAGGACGCGATCTCGGCGGGCGCGTTCGGGACGAGGTGCATGACCGCAGGCTGTCTCCTCGCGACGCCGAGCTCCTCGATGAGCGCGTCGACGACGACCGGGTCGAACTGAGATCCGGCGCAGCGCTCGAGCTCGGCGATCGCCTCAGTCTTCGACAGCGGCTGCAGGCGGTAGACGCGCTCCGTGGTCATCGCATCGAATGCGTCGGCGACGAAGAGGATGCGCGCGCCGAGCGGGATCTCGTCGCCGGCGAGACCATCCGGGTAGCCGTCGCCGTCCCAGCGCTCGTGGTGGTGGAGCACCCACTGGCCGACCGGGTCGACGCCGAGGCTCTCGAGCATCCGAAAGCCGATCTGGGGGTGGCGCTCGATCACGAGCCGCTCCGGCTCGGAGAGCGCGGCGGGCTTGCGCAGGATCTCCTCGGGTACGGCGAGCTTGCCGAGGTCGTGCAGGCTGCCTGCGAGCCGGGTCAGCTCGATCAGCTCGGCGTCCACTGCCATCCGCGTCGCGATTCGAGCCGCCAGCTCGGCGACGCGCTCGGAGTGGCTGCCCGTGTAGGCGTCCCGGGCGTCGACCGCCTTGGCGAGGCTGGCGGCGGCCCTGTAACGGGCGGCGCGGTCGGGGCCGGCGGCGAGGCGCTTGAGCTCGGCGATCTCGATGACCTCTGGCCGGTACGCCCGGACCTGGTTCTTGCCGTACTCCTTCGCCCAGTAGAGGGCGCTGTCGGCTCGGCGGACGAGCTCGTCCCGCGCGATGCCCTCCGGCGGCAGCGTGGCGATTCCGGCGCTGATCGTCACTGAGCCTGCGTGGTCGAGCGCGAACGTGTCGATCCGCTCGCGGATCGCTTCCGCCACGAGCGTGGCACTCTCCTCTTCCCGCCCGGGCAGGAGGATCGCGAACTCGTCGCCGCCGAGCCGGAACGCCTCGCCGCTCTGACGCATCTTCGTCGCGAGCTGGGCGAGCACCTTGTCGCCCGCCGGGTGCCCGAAACGGTCGTTGACCCGCTTGAAGTCGTCGATGTCGACGAGGCACAGGCTGAGCGGGAAGCCCTGCCCGGCGGCGTCCGCGAGGTCGCGCTCGAGGCGGTCGTGGAAGTGGCGGTGGTTGCCGAGACCGGTGAGCGGGTCGGTGAGCGCGAGGCGCATCGCACGCAGCTCGCGGAAGGTCGAGCGCTGGTAGAGGGCGATTGCGAGCAACGGCCCGACGAGTGCCGCCGAGAACAGCGGCGAGCGCTCCCACAGCACGACGAGCATGAGCGCCGCCGAGGCCATCAGCGCGAACGGAAGGAACGTGACGGTCAGGCTCGAGCGGATCATCCCGAGCACCGGCTTGCGCGAGCTGACGCCGACCACGAGGCTGATCAAGACCATGTTGACCGCGTAGTGGGCGAACGCGACGAACGTGACGAGTGCGAGCACCTGGCCCGCCGTTCCGTGCCCGATCGCAGCGGCGACCGCGCCGGCAATGCCGGCCGAGAGTGCGAAGACCGCCGCGTTGTACGCGACGCGCACCGGGGGGCGGTGCTCGACGAGCTGCATGAGTGTCGGCGCCAGGAAGCTGACGAGGACGCCGGGCGCCCAGCCGAAAAGGACGATGCTCGCGACGCAGAAGACGAAGGAGAGCGAGACGCCGCCGGTGTCGATCCCCTCGATCGGCACGGGGTAACGCTCGGCGAGCGCGGAGGCCGCGAAGAGCGCGGCGACGCCCGCGAGCGTTGCTGCGCCCACCGGGGTGGTCGAAAACGTAACCGCGGCCGCGACTGCCACGGCGAAACCCGCGACGCAGACGGGCGCGATGACCGCCGCGAGCCGCGGGGGCATTGTCGCCCCCGCGCTCACGCTACTCTGCAGCTACCAGCCCCACTGCCTCGCGCCGGCCCCGCCGACCCACGCGGCGAGCAGCGCGAGCGTGGTGACAAGCGCGATAAACCTGGGACTTTTCCATTGAAGCATCTGATCCTCCCTGCCGGACGCCAGACTCAGATGGGGATTCTCGCGCGCCGCCGGTCGGTCTTCATCCCCCATCGAGGGATTTAGCGTCCCCCTTTCGGGATCCCCCGAACGGGCCACTGGGTAGGCTTCGCCCACGTGGACGCCGAAATCAAGCCAAAAGCGGACGAGTTGGAGCGTGAGGCCATCCTGAACGCGGTCGAGCGGGCCGGCGCGGGCTCCGGCCACCGGAGCGCCTGGCGCGACGCGGGCCTCGAGGAGGCGACCGCGGCGGGCGAGGACAGCGGGGTGCCTCAGCCTGCGGCCCGACCGCGCAGTACTCCGGGCGCCACGCGGGCGTAGTCCAGGCCAGAGAGCCACGTCAGGACGGTCGCGACGAGGAGCGCCCACCAGCCGACGTCGTACGACCAGGCGCCCGCCGCCGCGAAGCCGCCGAGGCCCGCCGCGACCGCTTGCGCCCAGGTCTTCAGCTTGCCGAGGTCGCGGGCGGCGATCACGACCCCGCGCTCGAGCGCCGCCAGGCGCAGGCCCGAGATCGCGATCTCCCGCGCCACGATCGCCGCCACCATCCACGCCGGCGCGACGCCCTTCTCGACGAGCACCACGAGCACCGACAGCACGAGCACCTTGTCGGCGATCGGATCGAGCAGCGAGCCGAGCGCAGAGGTGACGTTGCGCCGGCGCGCGAGCCAGCCGTCGAGTTGGTCGGTGGCCATCGCGATGCCGAACAGTCCGGTCGCCCACCATTCGTTGTGCGGGAAGTCCCACACGAAGAGAAGCACGACGAGCGGCACCGAGGCCGCGCGCCCGACGGTCAGTTTGTCCGGAAGAGTCACCGCTGGGAGAGAATACGCTCCGGATGGCCCCCTTCTCGAAAGTGCTGGTCGCGAATCGCGGCGAGATCGCCGTCCGGATCTTCAGAACGCTGCGAGAGCTGGGGATCGGCTCTGTCGCCGTCTACTCCGAGGCCGACCGGAGCGGGCTGCACGTACGGATGGCCGACGAGGCTTTCCTCATCGGGCCAGGCCCGGCCGCCGAGAGCTATCTCGTCGCTGAACGGCTCGTCGAGACGGCGCAGCGCGCGGGCGCGGAGGCGATCCACCCCGGGTACGGCTTCCTCGCCGAGAACGCGGCGTTCGCGCGGCTCGTCGAGGGCTCAGGGCTGGTCTGGATCGGCCCCCCGCCGGCGGCGATCGAGCTGATGGGGCACAAGACCGCGGCCCGGACGGCGATGGCCGCCGCCGGGGTGCCCATCATCCCCGGCACGACCGAGCCGGTCGGGTCGGCCGAGGAGGTCGTGCGGCTCGGCGCCGAGATCGGCTATCCCCTGATCATCAAGGCGGCGGCGGGCGGCGGCGGAAAGGGAATGAAGCTCGTCTACGACGCGGCCGAGGCGGAGCGCGCCTTCGAGTCCGCCCGCCGGGAGGGCGAGAAGTACTTCGCCGACGCATCCGTCTACGTCGAGCGCTACCTCGATGATCCCCGCCACGTCGAGGTGCAGGTGCTCGCAGACGCGCACGGCAGCGTCATCCACCTCGGCGAGCGCGACTGCACGATTCAACGCCGTCACCAGAAGCTGATCGAGGAGACGCCCTCGCCGGCCGTCGACGACGCGCTGCGCGCGCGGATCGGGGCGATCGCCGTCGACGCGGCGCGCGCAGCCGGCTACCGCTCGGCGGGCACCATCGAGGGCTTGCTCACGCCGGAGGGCGACTACTTCTTCATGGAGATGAACACGCGCATCCAGGTCGAGCACACGGTCACGGAGCTCGTGACCGGCCTCGACCTCGTGCGTGAGCAGATCTTCATCGCCGCGGGCGAGCCGCTCTCGCTCCGGCAAGAGGACGTGCGGCTCTCCGGCCATGCGATCGAGTGCCGGATCAACGCCGAGGACGTCGGCCAGGGCTTCCTGCCCGCGCCGGGGGTGATCACGGCGTACCGCGAGCCGGCGGGCCCGGGCGTGCGCGTGGACTCGAGTGTCGTCGCCGGCTCGGAGATCTCAGGTCTCTACGACCCGATGATCGCCAAGCTGATCGTCCACGGTGTGGACCGCGAGCATGCACGGCGGCGGATGCTAAGGGCTCTTGGCGAGTTCGCGATCGAGGGGCCGCCGACGCTCGTCGGCTTCCACCTCGCGCTGCTCTCGCACCCGTGCTTCATCTCGGGTGAGACGTGCCACGGCGTCACCGAGTCGCCGGAGCTGGCCGAGCAGGCAGAGGCGTTCACGCGTGCGGGCGCCCTCGTGTCCGCCGACGGCGCCGGGCCGGCCGCGGGTGCTCGGACGCGCGAGCTGCACGTGCCGGTCGAGCTGGACGGGCGGCGCTTCGACGTGCGCGTGCTGGCGCCCGAGCCGCCGTGGGCCGAGCTCGCCCGGAGGCGCCGGGACAGGGCTCACGCCGACGGCGCCGGAAGCGGCGGCGAGGAGGCCGTTGTCAGCCCGATGCAGGGCACGGTGCTCACGGTCGAGATCGCGGACGGCGACAGCGTCGAGGCGGGCCAGGTGCTCTGCATCGTCGAGGCGATGAAGATGGAGAACGAGATCGCCTCGCATCGCAGCGGCGTCGTCACCGGGCTCAGTGTGACGCCTGGGGCGCCGGTCACGACCGGCCAGGTGATCTGTGTCGTGAGGAGCGAGTAGTGGCCCGGGGGCAGCCGTCCACCTTCTCGATCGTCGCCGCCGATCCGGCAACGGGCGAGGTCGGGGTCGCAGTCCAGTCGAAGTACTTCGCGGTCGGCGCCGTCGTCCCGTGGGCGCGGGCAGGTGTCGGCGCGGTTGCCACGCAGGCGGCCGGAATCGCCGGCTACGGCCCGCGCGTGCTCGCGCTGCTCGAGGAGGGGCTCGCGCCGGCGCAGGCGCTCGAGCGTGCGCTCGCCGACGACCCGGCCCGGGAGACGCGCCAGCTCGGGGTTGTCGATGCGGCCGGCGAGGCTGCGGCCTTCACCGGGGCCGATTGCCGCGACTGGGCCGGGCACGAGGCCGCCGCAGGCTTCGCCGTCCAGGGGAACATCCTCGCGGGCGAGGATGTCGTGCGTGAGATGGCGCGCGCGTTCCGTGAAGCCGCGGGGGCGCTCGCAGAGCGCCTCGTCGCCGCGCTCGAGGCGGGTCAGGCCGCAGGCGGCGACCGCCGGGGGCAGCAGTCGGCTGCGGTGATCGTCGAGCGGTCGGGCGCGGGGGCCGGCACGCGACTCGGTCTCGACCGCGTCTGCGACCTGCGCGTGGACGACCACGAGCAGCCGATCGTGGAGGTGCGCCGCCTGCTCTCGATCCACGCGCGCTGGGACGTCCTGCGCCGGGCGTTCGACTACTACAGCCTGCAGCAGTACGCGGAGGGCGCCGCAATCCTCGCAACAGGGATCGAGCTCTTCCCGGACGACCCGGTGCTCCTCTACGACCTCGCGTGCTACGAGAGCATGGACGGGCGTGGGGAGGACGCTGTCGAGCACCTGCGGCGCGCGATCGAGCTCGACGGCTCGCTGAGGGATCTCGCGCGGGGCGACAGCGACTTCGTGTCCCTCAGGGGAGATCCCGGGTTCCAGGCCCTGCTCTAGAGGGGATAGGCGTGGTCTGTGATCCAGACGATCGTGGGCTCGACGCCCGTGGGCGGCTCGCCCACGGCGACGAGGGGGCCGAACGAGACGCGCACCCACGCTCGCGCCGGCAGCGAGCCGCGTGCCGAGATCTCGCTCCTCCAGGTCGCGCCGTGCGCGAGCGCGCCGGGCAGCGGCGGCGAGAAGCTCGAGGCCTCGCGCACCGGGGGCAGCTCGCCGGCGCGGTTGCGCTGCTCGAGCTCGCGCAGGTCGCCGGTCGAGAAGACCATCACGCCGAAGGCCTGAGCGAGCGGGTGCTCGGCTCCGCCGAGAACGAACGCGACGCCGGTCCGGTTCGTGATGGAGACGGCCGCCGTCCAGCCCTCGTTGCGCACCTCGAGCCGCTCGACACGGAAGACGAGCCGGCTGCCGGGGGGTCCGTAGGTTTCGACCCAGTCGAGCTGCGCCACCTCCGGCGCGGCGGGCTCGGCGGGCGGCAGCGCCGTCTCGCCGCTGCTCCCGCAACCCGCCAGGGCGAGCGTGAGCCCGGCCAGGAAGAGCGCGCCGAGGTGCCTGTTCATCACGCCGCCATGCTCGCACACCCCGCCCGGTAGACTCGGCGGCCGGCGTGGATCTCTACGAGTACCAGGGCAAGGCGCTGTTCGCGCGGTACGGGATTCCCGTCTCCGAGGGGCGCCTCGCGACGAGCCCGGCGGAGGCGTACCAGGCGGCCGTCGAGCTCGGCGGCCCCGTCGTCGTCAAGGCGCAGGTGCTGACCGGCGGTCGCGGCAAGGCCGGTGGCATCAAGGTCGCCGAGACGCCGGCGGAGGCCGAGCAGCGCGCCCGCGAGATCCTCGGCCTCGACATCCGCGGCCACGTCGTCCACAAGCTGTGGATCGAGCAGGCGTCGGAGATCGCGAAGGAGTACTACCTGTCGCTGACGTTCGACCGCGGCGCGAAGAAGCCGCTCTTCATGTTCACGATGCAGGGCGGCATCGACATCGAGCAGGTCGCCGAGGAGAGCCCGGAGGCGCTCGTGAAGTTCCACGTCGATCCGTTCGAGGGCTTCCAGCCCTACCAGGCGCGGAGGCTCGTCTACGGGGCGGGCGTCTCGGACCCCGGCGAGCAGCGGCAGATCGCCGCGATCGTCGGGCGCCTGTACGACGCCTTCATCGGCTGCGACGCAATGCTCTGCGAGGTCAACCCGCTGATCGTCACCCCGGCCGGCGACGTGCGAGCGCTCGACTCCAAGTTCACGGTGGACGACAACGCGCTCTACAAGCACCCGGACATCGCGGCGATGCGCGACCCCGAGGCGGTGCCGGTCGAGGAGCGTGCCGCGCGCCAGAAGGGCGTCACGTACGTCAAGCTCGACGGCGAGGTCGGGATCCTCGGCAACGGCGCCGGGCTCGTGATGTCCACGCTCGACGTGATCGCTCTCGCGGGCGGGCGGCCGGCCAACTTCTGCGACCTCGGCGGCGGCGGCGACGCGGAGGGCGTCGTGGACGCGCTCGGCGTGATCGCCAACGACCCGCAGGTGAAGGCGATCTTCTTCAACATCTTCGGCGGGATCACGCGCTGTGACGAGGTTGCGCGCGGGATCCTGCAAGCGCTCTCCGAGACCGAGATCTCCCATCCGATCGTCGTACGTCTCGACGGCACGAACGCGGAGGAGGGACGGCGGATCCTCGCCGAGGCCGCGCCCGCGAACCTCCACGTCGAGCCGACGATGCTCGAGGCGGCACGCCGTGCGGTGGAGCTCGTGCGGTGAACGGCTGATGGCGATCATCGTCGATCGCTCGACCCGCCTCGTCGTGCAGGGCCTGACCGGCAGCGAGGGCTCGTTCCACGGCCTCCGCAACAGGGCCTACGGCACGCAGGTCGTCGCGGGCGTCACGCCGGGCAAGGGCGGCCGGGACGTCGAGGGGATCCCGATCTTCGACACGGTCGAGGAGGCGGTGGCCCAGACCGGCGCGAACACCTCGATGGTGTTCGTGCCGGCGCGATTCGCGACCGACGCCATCTTCGAGGCCGTGGCCGCCGGCATCGGCACCGTCGTCTGCATCGCCGAGGGGCTGCCCGCACACGAGATGCTGCGCGTCTACAACTACATCCGGCCGCACGGCGTGACGATGATCGGCCCGAACTGCCCGGGCGCACTCTCCCCCGGCAAGGCGAACGTCGGCATCATCCCCGCCGAGATCTTCCGCGAGGGCTCGATCGGGCTCGTCTCCCGGTCGGGCACGCTCACCTACCAGATCGGCCACGAGCTGACCCAGCTCGGGCTCGGCAACTCGACGATCGTCGGCATCGGCGGCGACCCGATCGTCGGCTCCTCCTTCATCGACATCCTCGCGAAGTTCGAGGACGACCCGGAGACGGAGTACGTGGTCATGGTGGGCGAGATCGGCGGCGACGAGGAGGAGAAGGCGGCCGTCTACATCGAGCAGGAGATGACGAAGCCGGTCGTCGCCTACATCGCAGGCTTCACGGCGCCGCCCGGCAAGACGATGGGCCACGCGGGCGCGATCATCTCCGGCTCCTCGGGGACAGCTCAGGGCAAGAAGGCGGCACTCGAAGCGCGCGGCGTCCGCGTGGGCACGACGCCCACGGAGGCCGCGCAGCTCGTCGCCGAGCTCGCGCGGGGCGGCTGAGCGCGGCGTCGCAGAACCGGCGCGATCCGGCCACACAGGCGTGGCGGTTGCATCCGGTGCGCTCCGTACACTGCGCGCATGGACTGGCTCGCGGCCTACGAGGTCGATACGCCCGACCGCCCGTGGCAGCTCGGTGAGCGCTCGACGCTGACCGTGATCCTGCGTGACCTCGACAACGACGACCGGTCACATGCCTTCATCCCGGTCGAGCCCACGCCTCCGGGCGACGAGCAACGCGAGATCATCCTGCGAGCGATGGCCGGCCGCTTCCCCGACGCGCGGTGGAAGACCTACAACCAGGAGAAGCAGATCGCGAGCTTCGTCGGCCGCCGGCACCTGTACATCGTGATCTACGAAGAGCACGACGTTGAGAGCGCGGCGCCGGTCGAGCGGCCCACGCTCTTTGCCGTGTGACCGGCCTGCCGCTTCCTCCGGGAGTCGGCTCTGCTTCCGCCCGCTGGCTCTTCTCGGAGCACTTTCTTGCCGAGCGCCTTCCGGAGTGGGACGAGTTCCGGACGCTTGAGTCGACCGCCCTGCGAGCGGAGCTGCTGGCGCTCTGGAACGCCGAGCGCGCCGGGCTCGAGGCGGGCGCGAACGAAGGGCACACCGAGGATCGCTTCATCCGTCCGATCCTCGGCCTGCTCGGCCATTCGTTCAGCCTGTTCGCCGAGATCCCCGGCGCGGGGAAGACCCCCGACTACTTCCTCTACGGCGGCGACGCCGAGCGCGACGCCGCCGAGCAGGCCGGCGCGGCGGCGAAGGTCGAGCGTGCGCTCGCGGTCGCCGATGCGAAGCGGTTCGATCTCCAGCTCGACAAGCGGACCGCCGAAGGCGACCCCGTCGCGCAGATCCGCGACTACGTCCTCCTCTCGCGGAGGCCGTTCGGCATCCTGACGAACGGCCGGGTCTGGCGCCTCTACGCGCGGGACTCGGCGCTCGTCGAGCGGGCCTGTCACGAGGTCGACCTCGTGGCGCTGCTGGAGGAAGGGTCGCCGGACGATCTCCGGTACTTCGCCGCCTTCTTCGGCGCGGAGGCGTTCCGTCCGGGAGCCGATGGGCGCTCGTTCCTCGCGCGGGCCCTCGGCGACAGCGCCCTCCACGCCGTCGAGATCTCGGACGCGCTGGAGCGGGCGGTCTTCGCCGCCGTGCCGCCGATCGCGGAGGGTCTCCTCGGGAGCGACGCGCCGACACGCGAGATGCTCGACGAGGCGTTCGCGAACGCGCTCGTCTTCCTCTACCGCTCGCTCTTCTGTCTCTACGCGGAGGCGCGCGGGCAGCTCCCCGTTTCGAACTCCGACTACCGCCGTTACTCGATCGCGCAGCACCGGGTCGCGGTCGCTTCGCTTCTCGACGAGGGCCGGTTGCTGTCCGAGACGAACGACGGCCTGTTCGCCGAGCTCCGCGCGCTCTTCCGGATGATCGACCGCGGCGAGTCGGCGCTCGGCGTCACCGAGTACGACGGCGGCCTGTTCGACCCCGCGCAGCACCCCTGGCTCGAAGGCCGCTCGGTCCCGGACGCCTTGCTCGCACCCGCGCTCGACGGCGTCTATCGCGTCAGCGGCAGGCTCGTGGACTACCGCGATCTCTCCGTCCGCACCCTCGGCACGGTCTACGAGCGGCTGCTCGCGTGGGAGCTCGTCGAGCGCGACGGCGAGCTCGCGCTCGCCGAGTCGCCGCGCCGGCACGAGACCGGCTCGTACTTCACGCCCGAGCCCGTTGTGGACGCGATCGTCGAGCGGACGCTCGACCCGCTCGTGTCCCGGCGCTCGGAGCAGGTTCGGGAGCAGGGCCTGAGCGGGGAGGAGGCGCTCGACGCGCTGCTCGGCCTCCGCGTCCTCGACCCGGCGATGGGGAGCGCACACTTCCTCGTCGGGGCGGCCGAGTTCCTCGCGCAGGCGATCGCGACCGATCCCTCCTACGACGGCGACCTCTCCCTCTCCGACCTCCGCCGGCTCGTTGCGGAGCGGTGTCTCTACGGGATCGACCTGAACCCGCTCGCGGTCGAGCTGGCGCGCCTGTCGCTCTGGCTCGTGACCGCGCGCGAGGGCGAGCCCCTGACGTTCCTCGGCAACCTCCGCGCCGGCGACTCGCTCGTGGGCGCGGACACGCAGACCCTGCTCGACCCGATGACGGGGCTGCTGGAGGCTCACATCGCGGCTTCGGTCGGCGACCTGCTGCGAGAGGTCGGCGAGCTCCAGCGGCGGGCGACGCACACCGGCGCGGACGCACGCGAGAAGAAGCGGCTCGCCGGCCGGATCGAGGGGCTGCGCCTCCCCTTGGAGGTGTTCGCCGAGCAGGCGCTCGAGCGCTTCACGCCTCCCGCGGGACGGCGCCGGTTGCACTGGCCGCTCGAGTTCCCCGAGGTGTTCGTGGACGAGCGCGGCGAGCCGCGGGAAGGCGGCGGCTTCGACGCCGTGATCGGCAACCCGCCCTACATCCGCGTGCAGGAGATCGGGCGCGACGTCGCCGACTACTGCCGCGCCCGCTTCGAGAGCGCCCACGGCAGCTTCGACGCGTACGTGATCTTCCTCGAACGAGGGCTGAGCCTGCTCGCCCAGCACGGCCGGCTCGGCTTCATCGTCCCGAACAAGCTCTTCAAGCTCGACTACGGCGAGCGCCTGCGTGCGCTGTTCTCGCGGCAGGAGCTCGTCGAGGAGGTGCTCGACTTCGGCGCGAGCCAGCTCTTCGCGGGCGCGACGAACTACACGTGCATCCTCGTGCTCGACAAGTCGGGCGTGCCGGAGCTCTCCTACCGCCGTTTCCGGGGAACGCGCGCGGCTGTACTGGGAGAGCTCGCCGCTCCGAGCTCGTTGCCTGCGCAACGTTTCGCGACGCGGGCGCTGGGAGGCGAGCCGTGGGTGCTCGTGCCGCCGGAGGAAGCAGCGGTGATTCAAGCGGCGGCGGAGGGGTCGGAGCGGCTCGACGCTGTCGCGGCACGGATCTTCCAGGGCCTGATTACGAGTGCCGACAACGTCTACATTCTCGATTCCCGGGGGGAACGCGGCGGCCGCCGGATCGTTTGGTCAGACGCTTCTGAGCGGGAGCTCGAACTCGAGCCCGATCTGCTGCACCCACTCGCGAGCGGTGGTGACATCGAGCGCTACGCCTTCAAGTCGCTGTCGAGCCTTCTCCTGTTTCCGTACAAGCGCGACGGAGACGAGATGCAGCTGCTGACCGGGAGCGAGCTCGACGGGTTTCCGCTGACGAAGGCGTATCTGGAGGAGCACGAAGCGCTCCTCCGCGCCCGGGAGAGCGGCAGGATGGATCACGAGGGCTGGTACGCGTTCGGTCGAACCCAGAGCCTCGGTGCGCACGACGGACCGAAGCTCGGCGTCGCCGCCACCGTCCGTCGCCTCGAGATCGCCGCTGATCTCAAGGGAGGCGTCTACTTCCACAACGTCAGGGTCAACGGCATCCTCGGCCGCGAGGGCGGCATGTCGCTGACGGTCCTTCTCGTCCTGCTCAACTCCCGCCTGCTCGACTGGATCTTTCGCCGCGGCGCAGCGGGTCACGCGAACGACTACTTCGCGGCCAACAAGCAGTTCATCGCCGGCCTGCCGATTCCCTGCCGGACGCGGCGGAAGCGGCGACGCTCGAGCCGCTCGGCGGCCGCCTCCACGACCTCGCCTCGCGTGCGGCCGTCGAGCGCGCGGGCTTCGTCGGCTGGCTCGCCTCGACGGTGGGGGCGCCGCGCGAGAGGCTGCCCGGCCGCCGCGAGCTCGAGCTGTGCGAGACGCTGACGGCGGACGAGATCGTCTCCCTGCTTGCCCGCGGCCGAGCACGGCTCACCGTCGATCCGCGCGAGCGCGGCGTCCGCGAGCTGATCGAGCGGGAGCACCGCGAGAGCACGGCTCGCCTCCTCCCGCTGCTGGCCGATCTCTCCGGCGCGGAGGCCGAAGCCGATCGGCTCGTGTACGAGCTCTACCGCCTCCCGGAGTCGATGCGCCGTCTGGTAGATCAGGAGTACGAGTGATGCAGCTGCGCAACCGCGAACGCGACGCCGAGCCGTTCACGACCAAGGACGGCTCGGAGATCCGCGAGCTGATGCACGCGGCGAACCAGAGCCTCGCGGAGGCGACCGTCGCGCCAGGCCAGGCGACCGAGCGGCACTACCACCGCGAGAGCGAGGAGCTGTACTACCTGCTCGAAGGCTCGGGTGAGATCGAGCTCGGCGGCGAGCGCTGCGCTGTCGGGCCCGGCGATGCTGTCCTCATCCCGCCGGGCACCCTGCACTGCTTCAGCGCCGGCCTCGAGGGCGCTCGCTTCCTCTGCTGCTGCGCGCCGCCGTACCGGCGCGAGGACACCTTCCTCGCCTAGTCGCGCGCGGTTGGGCAGGGCCGCGACCGAGCCGTTGGTGCGGCTCGCGTGACGAGCGCCGGCCTCGCGTACGCCTGGAACATGCCGGGCGGGGGCGCGAGGCCGGTGCGCGTCGTGGTACTGACGGTGGGGGAGCTGGCGGAGCCGCGGGGCTAGATCTTGCGCCGCTGGCGCGGCGCGCCCCACTTCGAGTTCCGGCGCTTTGAGGCGTAGACGAGCTTCGGCGGAGCGGAGCGCATGCCGGTCTCGGCGTACGTCTCCTCGTGCCCGTTGAGGCGCGCCACGCGGCCGACGTCGGCCTGCTGCTCGGGGAGGACGAGCGTGATCCCCGTGCCGTTCCTGCCGGCCCGGCCCGTGCGGCCGACGCGGTGCGTATAGCCCTTGTCGTCCTCCGGCGGGTCGAAGTTGATCACGTGCGTGATGTCGTCGAGGTCGAGCCCGCGCGCCGCGACGTCTGTGGCGACGAGCGTCGAGACGGCGCCCTGCTCGAACCGTCGCAGCGCCCGTTCGCGCTGGCTCTGGCTCATGTCCCCGTGCATGCCTGCCGCTGAGACGCCCGCGCGCTCGAGCCGGGTGACGAGCCGGTCGGCGCCGCGCTTCGTCCTGACGAAGACGAGCGCCAGGCCGCGCTCCTCGCTGAGCAGGCCTGCGAGGGTGTCCACCTTGTTGTCGGCGGTGACGGAGACGAAGCGGTGCTCGGTCTCGCCCTTGAGCAGCTCGTGCATGAGCTCGGCCTCCACCCGGACGGGGGAGTTCGTGTACTCGTGGGCGAGCTGGCCGACGGCGCCGTCGAGCGTCGCCGAGAAGAACATCGTCTGCCGCTCGGCCGGCATGTGCCGGAGGATCCTGTCGACCTGCGGCTTGAAGCCCATGTCGAGCATCCGGTCGGCCTCGTCGAGGACGAGGATGCGGACGTTGTCGAGCGAGACGAGGCGCCGGTCGACGAGGTCGGTGAGGCGGCCGGGAGTCGCGACGATGACGTGGGCGACGCGTGCCCGCTCGCCCTGGGAGCGGAGCGGCACACCGCCGTAGACGGACACGACCGAGAGGCCGCGCGAGCGCCCGAGCGCCTGGAACTCCTCGGTCACCTGGACGGCGAGCTCGCGCGTCGGCACGAGCACGAGCGCCGAAGGCCGCTTCTCCGAGCGGTCGAGCCGCTCGACGATCGTCAGGGCGAAGGCAAGCGTCTTGCCCGATCCCGTCGGCGCTTTGGCGAGCACGTCCTGGCCGCGGAGAGCGCTCGGGAGCACGAGGGACTGGATCTGAAAAGGAAACTCGAAGCCGCGCGCGGCAAGCGCACCGGCTACTTCTGCGCTCACTCCGAGCGCAGCGAAAGACTGCTGTGACATACGATTTATCGACTCCTCTGTTCTGGGTCGAGACCTGCGACCCGAAGAGGAAGCCGATCTCACTGAATAGGCTGAATTACCTATCCGTAGGGCCACGGTAGCAGGAATCGTGTGGGTAAGCTGGTCGCATGGCCCCGATTTCGTTTGCGCGCGGAGCGCCCGCGCCTGAGTGCCTCGACATCGCGTTGACCGCGGACTGCGCTCGCGAAGCGATCGAGCGCGGCGGAGCGGCTGTTCTCTCCTACGGGCCGGGCGGCGGCTACGCCCCGCTGCGGGAGTGGCTCGCCGAGCGCCACGGCGTCGAGCCGGGCCGCGTGATCGTCACGAACGGCTCGCTGCAGGGCTTCGTCTTCATCGCCCAGCGCCTCGCTCCCGGGCGCCGCGTTCTCGTCGAGGCGCCGACCTATGACCGGCCCCTGAAGATCCTCGCCGCCCTCGACGCCGACGTCGTCAGGGTGCCGATGGACGAGGAGGGTCTCGACCCGGACGCGCTCGAGCGCGAGCTCGCCGCCGGGCCGCCCCCCGCTTTCCTCTACACGATCCCCACCTTCCAGAACCCGAGCGGGCGCACGCTCTCGGTCGAGCGCCGCCGTCGGATCAGCGAGATCGCCGAGCGGCACGACCTGCTCGTGATCGAGGACGATCCCTACGGCCTCGTCCGCTACGAAGGCGAGACGCTGCCACTCCTCTTCGAGCTCGAGGGCGGCGAGCGGGTCGCCTACTCCTCGTCGTTTTCGAAGACGGTCGCGCCGGGCGTGCGCGTCGGCTACTTCGTGCTGCCGAAGGCACTCGCCGCGGAGATCGAGGATGTGGCCGTCTCGACGTACATCTCGCCGCCGGCGCTCACGCAGGCGACGGTCCACGAGCTGATCCGCCGCGGCGCCTTCGAGCCCAACCTCGAGCGCGTACGCGGGCTCCTGCGCGCGCGCCGTGACGCGATGCTTGCCGCGCTCGAGCGGGACTTTCCCTCAGGCACGTCATGGAGCCGGCCCGAGGGTGGCTACTTCCTCTGGGTGACGTTTCCCGACGGTGTCGTCGCCGCCGAGCTGCTCGTGCGAGCGCTCGAGGCCGGGGTCGCTTTCGTCCAGGGCACCGACTTCTTCCCGGCGGGGTGCGGCGACGGGACGGGCGCGGCCCGCTTCGCCTTCAGCTTCGAATCGCCGGAGCGGATCGCCGAAGGCGTCGCCCGGCTCGCCGAGCTGCTCTAGGCCCCGATTCCGGCCGACCCAAGCCAGTGTCCGCCGGGAGGATCGCCGGTCAGGGACGCCGGCGCCGGACGTAGAGCTGCGAGAGCAGGATTCCGCCGACCAGCCCGATCACGAGACTGAGCACGATCACCCAGATCAGCGAGGTCGTCGTCGAGAAGAGGACGAAGCTCACCTTCGTCGTGTCGGCGTTGGCGACGACGAATCCGATGACGTAGGCAACGCCGAGCAACAGGAGGCCGAGCTCGATCCAGAACCTCGTCTGCTGCTCGTCCGGGGACAGTCCCGGCTCGCCTCCCTCGTCGCGCTTGAAGAGACGCATGAGGTCCGTAGTCTAGGCGGCTGCGGGCTGTGGCGTGAGCTGGGGGAGAGGGCGGGGAACGAGCCGGGGCTGGAGCGGAGGGGCGAGCGGCGTCGTCGTCGCAGGGCGGAACGTCGGGCAAGGACGGTCGCCGGGCAGCGCGCAAAGCGCAGCGCAGCGGAAATAGCAATCGTTGCAAGATACCTCAAAGAACTTGCTCATAGCCCCTTTTGCTCGACTTCTGTCCATGTCGGACAGAGCGCATTGTTCCCGTAAGCCGCCCGCCGTTCAAGGGCTCGCGAAAGGAAAGGCCCGCAAATTCCGGCGTTTTCACATCAGGCAAAACTCCTGCAAAAGTCCTTGTTTTAGACAGGTGTTGTCGAGAGAAGCAACGAGACGCCGCTAGTTCCTTGGAGGCAGTGTTGCCAGCTCTCGCAACGCCTGTCGAAAACTCTTAACAGGGATGATGCGGAGGGTGCCCGCATGGCGTCTGGCTTCGGCAGCGTTATCCCCAGCAGGCACGAGGAACACATCCACGCCGGTCCGGCGGGCGCCGATCGTCTTCTGCTTCACGCCCCCGATCGGACCGACGCGGCCGTCGAGCTCGAGCTCGCCGGTGACCGCGACTCGGTAGCCGCGGTCGACGCTCGGGCCCAGCTCCTCCATCACGTCGAGGGCGAATGCAAGCCCCGCCGACGGGCCGCCGACAGCGCCGAGGTCGATCTTCACATCGAGCGGGAGCGTGATCTGGACGGACTGCTCGACGGCGATGCCCACGATCGCGCGACGCGTGTCGCGCGGATCGGCGACCGTCCGGATCTCCGTCTGCCTGATCTTCTTGCCGGCGCGGATGCCGAGCTTGACCGTGTCGCCGGGTTCGTGCGTCGAGATCGCGCGCCGGAGCGCTGCGGGCGTGCGCACCGGCTTTCCATCCACCTCGACCAGGACGTCGCCCGGCTGCAGCTTGCCGGCGGCCGGCGCCCCGGGCGCGACGCTTGCAACGAGCACGCCGACCTCGCGTGCGGCGACGTCGTAGCCCAGTTCTCGCAGTGCGACGGCGGCGGCGACCTGCTGCGACACACTCATCGCTTTCAGGTTCTGCTGTCGGCGCTGGCTCTCGTTCGTGCCGGGCGGCAGGATCGCGTGCTCGGGCACGAGCGAGCTGCCGTCGCCGCGCAGCTGCGGCACGAGCCGCTCGAGCAGCGATGCCTTCCGCACGATCACGTCGACGTAGTAGATACCGCCCCGGGCGTCGCCGTGCTCGCCGGGAATCGAGATCAGCCCGGCCAGGGGCTTCGCCCGGTCGGGCAGGAGCAGGTAGCTGCTGGACGGCAGCGCCCAGAGCGCGCCGACGAGCACGGTGAGCGCCGCAGTCGCGAGGAGGAACCGGGGGCCGAGACGCCGCAAGCTGTTACAGCAGTCCGCGCGTCAGGCCGCCGTCTACGGGGACGACTGTCCCGGTGACGTACGCGGCGCGGTCGGAGGCGAGGAAGGCGACGACATCGGCGATCTCCCGCGGGGCGCCGAGCCGGCGCAGTGGGATCGCGCCGAGGTCGGAGTCGCTCGGGCCGTCCGGGTAGACCTCGCGCAGGCGCTCGGTGTCGATCCGCCCCGGTGCCACCACGTTCACGGTGATCCCGTCGGGCCCGACCTCGCCTGCGAGCGTCTTCATCCAGCCGACGACTCCCGGCCGGATCGCGTTCGACAGCGCGAGCATCGGGATCGGCTCCTTGACCGACGTCGAGGCGATCGTGATCACGCGGCCGCGGCCGCTCGCGCGCAGGTATGGCAGGCAGAGGTTCGTCAGCCGGACCGCCGAGAGGAGGAGCAGCACGACGGCATTCTCGACCGCCTCGTCGGTGAGACCGGCTGCGGCCCCCCGGGGCGGTCCCCCGCCGTTGCAGACGAGCACGTCGATCCCCCCGAACGCGGCGACGGTCTGCTCGACGAGCGCCTCCAGGTGGCGCGGGTTCGTCAGGTCGCCGGGGACCGCGAGGGCGCCGATGCGCTCGGCCTCGCGCTCGAGCACCTCCCGCCGGCGCGCGAACATGGCGACGTTCGCCCCTTCGGCGGCCAGCGCCTCGGCGATCGCAAGACCCATTCCCTGCGACGCGCCGCAGACGATCGCGGCGCGTCCTCCGAGCTCCAGCTCCATCTAGGAGTGCGTCAGGACGCCGACGACCTCGCGCACGGCCGCCGCCGATTCCTTCAGCCAACGCCGCTCTTCCGCGCTCAACCTCAGCTTGACGACCTCCTCGACGCCACCGGCGCCGAGCTTCGCGGGAACGCCCATGTAGAGGCCCTTGACGCCGTACTCGCCCTCGAGGTAGACGGTGCACGGGAGGACGCGCTTCTCGTCGAGCATGATCGCGTCCACCATCTGCGCGGCCGCGGCGCCGGGCGCGTACCAGGCTGATGTGCCGAGCAGGGAGACGATCTCGCCGCCGCCCTTGCGGGTGCGCTCGACCATCTTCGCGACTTTTGCCGGCGAGACGAGCTGGTCGAGCGGCACGCCGCCGACCGTCGTGGCGGAGACGACCGGGACCATCTGATCGCCGTGACCGCCGAGCACCATCGCAGTCACGTCCTTGACCGAGCAGCCGACCTCCCAGGCGATGAACGTCGAGAACCGGGCCGTGTCGAGGATGCCGGCCATCCCGACGACGCGGTTCTTCGGGAACTTCGAGACCGCCCTGGCGACGTGGCACATCGCGTCGAGCGGGTTCGAGACGACGACGAGTGTCGCCTTGGGCGAGCGCTTCACGACCTCCTTCGTCACTGCGGCGACGATCGCCTCGTTCGTCGTGACGAGGTCGTCTCGGCTCATGCCCGGCTGCCGCGGCCGGCCGGCGGTGATGACGACGACGTCCGAGCCCGCCGTCTCCGCGTAGCCGTTCGTTCCGACGACGCCGGGCTCGTAGCCGAGCACCGCGCCGGCCTGGTTGATGTCGAGCGCCTTCCCCTGCGGGAAGTTGGGGATGATGTCGACGAGCACGACGTCGGCGTAGTCGCGCCGCGCCAGCTCCTGTGCGCACGTGGCGCCGACGTTGCCGGCTCCGACGACGGTGACTTTCCTTCTCTGGCTCATCTCACGCTCCCAGCTCTCTGATGATTGCGTCGGCGTACTCTGCCGTCCCCACCGCGGTGGGGTCGTTGCGATCGGGCTTCATGTCGTACGTGACGTACTTCCCGGCGGCGATCACGGCCGCGACCGCGGCGTCGAGGCGCTGCGCCGCCTCGCGCTCGCCGAGGTACTCGAGCATCAGCTTCCCGGACAGGATCATCGCGGTCGGGTTCACCTTGTTCAGGCCCTTGTACTTCGGCGCCGAGCCGTGGGTCGCCTCGAAGACGGCTGCCTCGTGGCCGATGTTCGCGCCGGGCGCCACGCCGAGGCCGCCGACGAGGCCGGCGGTGAGGTCGCTGACGATGTCGCCGTAGAGGTTCTGCATGACGAGCACGTCGAACTCCTCCGGCCGCTGGACGAGCCCCATGCAGACCGCGTCCACCAGGTTCTCCCAGGGCTCGATGTCCGGGTAGCCCTGCGCGACGTCGCGAAAGACGGACAGGAAGAGGCCGTCCGTGAACTTCATGATGTTCGCCTTCGTCACGCACGAGACGCGCTTGCGGCCGTGGGTGCGGGCGAAGTCGAAGGCGAAGCGGATGATGCGCTCCGAGGCCTCCGGGCTGATCGGCTTGATCGAGATGCCCGAGCTCGGCCGGATCTGTCGCTTCTGGAGCCTGCCGAGCGATGCGATCACCGCGAGCGCGTCCTCGCTGCCCGACTCGTACTCGATTCCGGCGTAGAGGTCCTCCGTGTTCTCGCGCACGATCACGAGATCGACCTCGGTGTAGCGCGAGCGCACGCCGATATAGGACTTGCACGGCCGCACACAGGAGTAGAGGCCGAGCTCGTGCCGGAGGGCGACGTTGACCGAGCGAAAGCCGGTGCCGATCGGCGTGGTGATCGGGCCCTTCAGCGCCACCCGGTTGCGCATCACGGAGGCGAGCGTCTCCGGGGGGAGCGGCGTTCCGGCGGACTCCATCATGTCCAGGCCGGCGTGCTGCACCTCCCACTCGATCTCGACCCCGGTGGCCTCGAGGACACGCCGCGTCGCCTCCGTCAATTCGGGGCCGGTGCCGTCGCCCGGAATGAGGGTTACCAAGTGCGCCATGCCGCGCGATTGTACGCGCACGTTCCCGCTGCAGCACGTCAGGTACCGTCCTGTCTGCATGTGGCGTTCGAGAGGAGTGGGATGAGCGAGGTGAAAGCGGGCCTCGAGGGCGTCGTCGCCTTCGAGACGGAGATCGCGGAGCCCGATCGCGAGGGCGGGGCTCTCCGCTACCGGGGTGTGGACATCGAGGAGCTGGTCGGGCGGTACCCCTACGAGAACGTCTGGGGCCTCCTGGTCGACGGCGATCTCGACTCGAAGATGCCCGACCCGGAGCCCCACGAGCCGGCTCGCCTCACGGGCAACGCACCCGCCGACCTGCAGGCGGAGACCGCGTGCCTCGCAGGCGAATGGAACCTCGGCAAGTTGAGCGAGATCTCGGACGTGCAGGCCCGCGAGGACCTCGGCCGGCTCTCCGCGCAGATGATGTCGATCGTCGCCCGCTCGGCACGCGTCGCCGACGGCAGGACGGACACGGTTCCGGACGCGGTCGTCGGGCAGGGGAAGACGGCGGCCGAGAAGTTCCTCCTGCGCTGGCGCGGTGAGGCGGACCCGGCGCACGTGAAGGCGCTCGACACCTACTGGATCTGCACCGCCGAGCACGGGCTCAACGCCTCGACGTTCACCGCGCGCATCGTCGCCTCCACCGGCGCGGACTGTGCAGCGGCGCTCTCGTCGGCTGTCGGCGCGCTCTCGGGCCCGCTGCACGGCGGCGCCCCCGCGTACGTCAAGCCGATGCTCGAAGCGGTGGCGGCGAGCGGCGACGCGGAGCGCTGGGTCAAGGACGCGCTCGCGAGCGGCAAGCGGATCATGGGCTTC
Source organism: uncultured Gaiellales bacterium (assembly GCA_964351025.1). GTDB lineage: Bacteria > Actinomycetota > Thermoleophilia > Gaiellales > Gaiellaceae > CAYGLV01. The sequence goes on from CAYGLV010000020.1 coordinate 36,285, forward strand.
GGCCACCGCATCTACCGCGCGGAGGACCCGCGCTCGCGCCTCCTCAAAGGCGTCGCGAGGGAGCTCGGCGCCCCGAACATCGAGGTGGCCGAGGAGCTCGAGCGCATCGCTCTGCGCGCCCTTCAGGAACGCTCGCCCGACCGGGTGCTCGCAACGAACGTCGAGTACTACTCCGCCGTCGTGCTCGATATCGCCGAGATCCCGCCGCCCCTCGCGCCCGCGATGTTCGCCTGCGCGCGTGTGGCCGGCTGGTCGGCGCACATCCTCGAGCAGAAGCGCGAGGCGAAGCTGATCAGGCCCTCGGCGAAGTACGTCGGCCCCCCGCCGCGCTCGCTGCCGGCGGTCTGATGACCCTGGCGGAAGCCGCAGCCAGGGCTGATGCCTTCGCAGAGGCCCACGACGAGCGCGCGCTTGCCGGACTCCGCAGCGAGTGGGACGAGGAGCTCGAGCACGCCGTGCGCAGCACCGACTACCGTGTCCGCGCGGTCGCCTACCGCGCCATTGCGCAGTTCCGCTTTCGCTCGAAGCTCGAACTGCTGCGGCGTGGGCTCGACGACGAGAGCCCGGCCTGCCGCGGCTCGGCCCTGCTGTCGCTCGAGGGTCTCTCACGGGAACGGCCGGGTGACGTCAACGCGATGCGGCCGCTTCTGCACAAGCTGGTCGCAGCCGACGCGAACAATGCGGTGCGCCGGCTGGCGGTGGCCTGCCTGCGCAACGGCTCGCCGCAGCGCGACACGATCGTGCTCCTGAACGGCCTCGCCGACGACGATGAGGCCGACCCGGAGCTGCGCAAGGCGGCGAAGACGGTTGCGGCCGCGCTCAAGAAGCGCGC
>CAYGLV010000021.1:0-36459 GCA_964351025.1 uncultured Gaiellales bacterium
GAGACGACGCTCGACGCGCTGCTCGAACGGATCGCGGACGCGCTCGCCGAGCTCGTCCCGTACGAGGCGCTGCACGTCTACGAGGCGGACGAGGCCAACCGCGAGCTCGTCGCCACGCTCGTCCGCAGCGACTATGCCGAGGAGATTCTCAAGGAGAGCTTCCCGTACGGCCAGGGCATCACGGGCTGGGCGGTGGAGAACCGAGAGCCGGTGCTCTCGAACCAGGCGCACCTCGACCCCCGTGTCCATTTCGTGCCCGGCACGCCGGTCGAGCCGGAGGCGCTGATCGCCGTGCCGCTGATCGCGCGCGGCAGCCTCAAGGGAACGCTGAACATCTACCGGATCGGCGACGACGCGGGCTTCACGGAGGAGGAGTTCGAGCTAGCCAAGCGCTTCGGCGACGCCGCGGCGCTCGCGCTCGACAACGCGCACATCCGCGCGCGCCTCGAGCACCAGGCTCAGACCGACTCTCTCACCGGGCTCTACAACCACCGCACCTTCCACGAACGGCTCCGGTCCGAGCTGACGCGCGCGGCGGCCCAGCACCACTCGGTCGCCGTCGTCATGCTCGACATCGACGACTTCAAGAAGGTGAACGACGTCTACGGACACGGCGTCGGCGACACCATCCTTCGCGAGCTGGCCGACATCCTGCGCGGCGCGGTGCGCGCGAGCGACATCGTCTGCCGGATCGGCGGCGAGGAGTTCGCGGTGATCGTCCCCTACGCCGAGGTGCCGCACACGCTCGCGCTCGCGCACCGGCTCGCCGAGCGGCTCGAGGCAGTCGACTTCGAGCTCGCCGGCACAGTCGCGATCTCGATCGGGATCGCACACGGGCCCGAGCACGCCGCGAACCCGCGCGCACTCGTCGCCTGCGCGGAGGCAGCGATGATGACCGCAAAGGCGCGCGGCAAGAACCAGGTCGTGCTCTTCGAAGAGGGCGCCACGATCGAGCGCCCCGGCGGCCGGAAGCCGGTTGGTCTCACGGAAGTGCGCCAGGTCGCCCACCTCAAGCTGCTGCAGAGCCTCGCGGGCAAGCTCAACCGCCTCAACAGCGTCAGCGAGATCGGCCTCGCAATCGCAAACGAGCTCCGGGGGCTGATCGACTACCACAACTGTCGCGTCTTCCTCCGTCACGGAGACGAGCTGCGGCCGATTGCGTTCCGCGGCGAGCTGACGGTACCGCCGGGGGCGGCAATGGAGGTGCTCGCGTGCCAGATCGGGGAGGGAATCACGGGCCGGGTCGCCGAGACCGGAGAGCCACTGCTCGTTCCCGACGCGTCGAAGTGCGAGGTCGCGCTTCCAGTGCCGGGGACGACTGAGATCGAGGAGTCGCTGCTTGCCGTGCCGCTGGCGTACGGCGCCCGCGTGATCGGCGTGATCGTCGTCTCCAAGCTCGGCACGAACCAGTTCGACGAGGACGACCTGCGGCTGCTCGAGGTGCTCGCCGGCCACGCCGCGGTCGCCCTCGAGAACGCCCGCCTGTACGACGCGCAACGACGCGAGGCTGCGAGCGCGACCGCGCTGCTCGAGTTCAGCCGCGAGCTGGCCGACGCCGTAGGGCTCGAGACCGTGATGGAGCGCATCGTCGAGAGCTCCGCCCGCCTGCTCGGCTCGACACACACGTCGTTCTGGCTCCAGGACGCCTCCGGCGGCGACCTGCGGCCGCGCGCAGCGTGGGGCTACGACGGAGCCGACCGCAGCCACCTCTTCGGACGCTCGCTCCCCGCCGCAGTGCTCGCGGATCTCCGCGAACGCACCGGGCCGTACCTCGTGGAGCCGAAGGACTACGCAGAGACAGTCGGCCCCCCACGAACGGGAAACGGGCACTCCGCGGTCGCGCCGCTCCAAGTTGAAGGCCGCTGGGGCGTGATCGTGGCCGCCGCCCCGAGCGAGGAAGGCTTTGACGAGCGCGACCTGCACCTGCTCGGCGGGCTCGCACACCAGTCCAAGCTCGCCGTCGCAAATGCGTCCAGCTTCGCGGGGCTCGAGCGCTCCTTCATCGCCACCGTCGAGGCGCTTGCGAACGCACTCGACGCGAGCGACGAGCGGGCCCCCACGCCCTCACGGTGGATCACCGAAGCCGCGATCCGCGTCGGCGTCGAGCTGGGCCTCGACGAGGCCGCGCTCAAGCGGCTGCAGCTCGGCGCCCTCGTGCACGACATCGGCAACCTCGGTGTCCCGTCCGCGATCCTCGCCAAACCCGGTCCGCTCACGCCCGCCGAGCGAGAGGTCGTCGAGAGGCATCCGGCGCTCGGGGAGCGGATCCTCGCGCCGATCGAGCAGCTGCAGGACGTGCGTCCGATCGTGCGCGCCTGCCACGAGCGCTGGGACGGGAGCGGCTATCCGGACGGGAAGGCGGGCGAGAACATCCCCGTCGAGGCGCGGGTCATCTTCGCCTGCGCCGCGTTCAACGCCATGACGGCCGAGCGCCCGTACCGCCTGCGCCTCCCGCACGAGGAGGCACTACGGCAGCTCGAAGCCGGCGCCGGAACGCAGTTCGACCCGCGCGTCGTCGAGGTCTGCCTGCGCGTGCTCACTCCCCCGCCCTCGGCGGGCGGGAAGCCCTAGCCCGCTACCCGGCTACTCCCAGGACGCCGCCCGGACCTCGGCGAGCAGCATCAGCCGCCGGATCACGAGCGACTTCTCGACGCCGCGGGGCAACTCCGTCACGCAGACCAGACCGCGCCCCCCGTCGAACTGCTCGACCGAGTAGGAGGACACCTTGACGCCGAGCTCTTCGAGCGTTTCGACGACGCCTGCGGTGTTGGCCTCGGGGCCTAGCCCGACCGCCAGCCGATTGTCACGGTCGTGGCCGAGGAGGCGTTGTGTCGCGATCCGCAACGGCCAGAGCGAGATGAGAACGATCGCCGTCGTTACGAGGGCGGCGCTGAAGTAGCCGGCCCCGGCCGTCAGCCCAATGGCGGCGACCGCCCACAGTGTCGCCGCGGTCGTCAGGCCCCGAATGGACATCCCCTGCCGCAGGATCGTCCCCGCCCCGAGAAAGCCAACGCCCGTGACGATCTGAGCGGCGATGCGCGTCGGGTCGGCGCCAACGGTGACGTCTCCGTCGACGAGGAAGTCCCGGAAGCCGTAGGCCGAGACGAGCGTGAACAGACAGGAGCCGACCGCGACGATCAGGTGCGTGCGCAAGCCCGCTTCGTGCTCGCGCATCTCCCGCTCGATGCCGATCGCCCCGCCGAGCAGAGCGGCGAGCGAGAGCCGCAGCAGTTCCTGCTCGAACGGCAGCGCTGAAATCGCAGCGATCACAACCGGATCGCTTCGCCGGTCCGAGGCCGGCTCCTGCCCGCGATCGAGCTCCTCTAGCCGGCCGCTTCCGCGCTGCGCAGGCCGCGCATCGCCCAGACGAGGAACGCCGCCGCGAGCCCGGCCGCAAGCCCGTAGGTCAGGAGCACGTGCGGCGGCGAGCCCGCGAGCAGCCCGCGTCCAGTCTCGAGCACCCGCGTCAGGGGGTTGGCTGTGGCCACAACCTCGATCCAACCCCTGAGCAGGTTGAGCGGGACATAGACCGGTGCGAAGAAGAGCACCAGGAAGACCGGCATCTGCATCACCGGCCCCGCCTGCATCGTGCGCAGCCGCATCGCCACACCGCCCGCCCAGAGGATCCCCGTCACGTTGACGAGCAGCGCAAGCGTGTAGAGGCCGACGATGTCCACGGCGCCCCCGCCCACCTGCATGCCGGCCACGAGCGCAACCGCGGTCAGGACGAGCGCCGTAACGACCCACCGCCCTGCCGCCGCCAGTGCATACCCGAGCACGATCCCGCTCCGATTGGGCGAGGCGAGCAGAAGCCGCCGCGCAAACCCGGTTTCGAAGTCGCGCGCGATCCCGAAACCGGTGAAGACACCGCCGAACGCGGCCGACTGGAGCAGCACGAACACGAACTGGAACGCCGTGTACCCAGCCGGGAAGTCGAACCCGGGAACCTCCGCAACGCGTGAGAGCCCGCCGGCGAACGCCGTGAAGAAGAAGAGCGGGAAGATGATCGAAGGGACGAGCAGCGACGGGTTCGTGAAGACGTTCTTCAGCGTCCGCCAGGCGACGCCCGAGGCGACCGGCCAGATGTTCACGTCCGGGCCAGCCTGTCCCTGAGTGCAAGAGCGGCGAGACCGATCGCGACGACGGCGATCGCCCCGGCGACCCCGAAGCCCAGCGCGAGCGCCTCGCCGTCCCAGCCCGTGATGATCAGGCTGCGCACGCACTCGAGCAGGTACGACACCGGGTTCGCGGTGGCGGCCGCACGGAACCAGTCGATCTCGATCAGGTTCCTCGGCATGTTCATCGAGGAGATGAAGAGGAAGACGAACAGGAGCGGGAAGAGCCCCTGGATCGCCTCGCCCGAGCCGGTGCGCAGCGCCATGAAGGAGCCGAGCGCGCCGAAGCCGAGGGAGACGATCGACGCGAAAGCGAACAGGACGAGGATGCCGAGCAGGCCGGCGTGGAAGTCGACGCCGGCGACAAGGCCAACGAGCACGTAGAACGCCGTCTGCACCTGCCCGAGCACGACGACCCCGCCGAGCGTGCCGGCGAGCAGGGCCGAGCCGCGCAGCGGTGTCAGCGAGAGACGGCTGAGGAAGCCGGTCTGGATGTCGCGCGCGAGGTCGGTGCCTGCGTTCATGGTCGAGAAGAGCGCGCCCTGGATGAACGGCACGGCCAGCGCGAAGGCGAGGAACGAGTCCGTGGGGAAGCCCTTCAACTTCGCCGCCGACGCGAGCCCGCCCGAGTTCACGGCCAGGAGCATCGTCGGGAAGATGAGCGGCGGGATGAAGCTCGCCGGCTGGCGCACCGTGCGCGCGATCGAGCGCAGCGCGATTGCCCTGACCTGCGTTGCTACCGCAGTCACGCCTCGGTCTCTTCCTCGTCGGCCGCCCCCTCGAGCGAGCGGCCCGTCTTGGCGAGGAAGACGTCGTCGAGCGACGGCGCGTGCAGGGTCAGGTTCTCGACCGGGAGGATTGCGGCGTCGAGCGCGCGCACGACGTCGGCGAGACCGCTCGTGCCGTCGCGCAGCCGCACGGAGACCGACCGCGGAGAGCGCGAGACGCGCTCGCCGAAGGCATCCAGGGTTCGGGCGATGCGCTCGCGGTCCTCCGGGTCGGCCGGCTCGACCTCGACCGTCGGACGCCCGATCTCCGCCTTGAGGGCGGCCGGCGTACCCTCGGCCACGATGCGCCCGTGGTCGATGATCCCGACGCGGTCGGCGAGGACATCGGCCTCCTCGAGGTACTGCGTCGTGAGGAAGACGGTGACACCGTCCTCGTGCGCGAGGCGCGCGACCTCGGCCCACAGCGCCTTCCGGCTCTGCGGGTCGAGCCCCGTGGTCGGCTCGTCGAGGAAGAGAATGCTCGGCCGGTGCACGAGCGCGAGGGCAAGATCGAGCCGTCGCTTCATCCCGCCCGAGTAGCCCTTCACCTTGCGGTCCGCAGCCTCGGTCAGGCCGACGCGCTCGAGCAGCTCGTCCGCCCGCGGGCGCCGCTCGTGACGGGGGACACCCTGCAGCATCGTCTGCAGGCGCAGATGGTCGCGGCCGGTGAGGAGCGGGTCGAGGGCAGCCTCCTGGAGCGCCGCACCGATCGCCGCGCGCACCTTCGGCCCCTCCCGAACGACGTCGTAGCCGCCGACGCGCGCCGTGCCCGACGTGGGCGGCAGCAGCGTCGTCAGCATCAGCACGGTCGTGGACTTGCCCGCGCCGTTCGGGCCGAGGAAGCCGTAGACCTCTCCCGGCTCGACGTGAAGGTCGATCCCGTCGACCGCACGCGGCCCTTTCTTGAACACCCGGACGAGCTGCCGGGCCTCGATGCTGTTCTCTCGCGCCACGGCCGAGGACATTACCGGTGGCGTACGGGCCTACCGAGGCGGCAGCCACAGGATTCGGATCCCGCCTGCGGGCCCGCGGCCGGGTTACGCACGCTCGAGCGGCAGCCCACTCGCCACCACGCGCCGACCTTTCACCTCGTAGACGACGTCCACGGAGTCGTTCTGCCGGTAGCTGCCCGCGATCCCAAGAAAGTTCGACACCCAGCGCCAGACGCCGAGGGACCCCTCGCGCCTCAGCTCGCGCGGAAAGACGAGCGCGCTGTCCTCGACGCGGAAGTCCGCGCCCTCCCGCTGCGCGACACCGTTGACGAACACCTCGAACGGCCTCACCAGGTCGTCCGGCAGGACGGCCCGGGTCCGATTAGGCACACCTCCCGACACACTCATAGAATGCACGCCCTGTGCGCCGTACGCCGCTCCTGACCGCCAGCGCCGCTGCTCTGCTCGCCCTTGCCGCGACGGGAGTCGCGCTGGCGGGGAACGGAGGGATCGCGCCCGTCGAGCCCCGCTCCCCGAACGCCGACGGGATCCGCGACAGCTACTGGCTGATCCTCGCAGTCGTGCTCGCGATCTTCGTGCTCGTCGAGGGACTGCTGGTCGCCTTCATCATCCGCTTCCGCCGCGGCCGCCGGCCGCGCTTCGAAGACGGCCCCCAGCTGCATGGCAAGTCGAGCCTCGAGCTGCTCTGGACGGCGGTCCCGGTCCTGATCCTGTTCGCGATCGTCTCCTTCGTCCTCGTCATGCTGCCGGGGATCCGCGATGTTCCGCGCGCCGACGCCGCCGCGGGCCGCCTCGACGTCACGGTCGTCGCCCATCGCTACTACTGGCAGTTCGAGTACCCGAACGGCGCCGTCGCCGTGGACACGCTCCGCGCACCGGTCGGGCAGCCCGTCAAGCTGACCCTGACCGCGCCGGACGACGACGTGATCCACTCGTGGTGGATCCCGGCGCTCGGGGGCAAGATCGACGCGATTCCCGGCCAGACGACCTCCACGTGGTTCACGGTCGACCGGCCCGGGGTCTACAAGGGACGCTGCGCAGAGCTCTGCGGCCTCCTGCACGCGGACATGCTCGCCTGGGTCGAGGCCGTACCGAAGGCGGAGTTCGACTCCTGGCTCGAGCGCGAGGCCGCGGCGCAGCAGGCGGGAACGTCGAAGCTCGGCGAGCAGACCTACGCCGGGGCGTGCGCCAAGTGCCACGGGCTCGCGGGCGAGGGCGATATCGGCCCGAAGCTCGACGGCTCGGCGGTCGCCTCCGACCCGGCCGGGATCGAGAAGGTCGTCCGCGAAGGACGCAATGCAATGCCCGCCGTCGGAGCCGGCTGGTCGGACACGCAGCTACAGGCTCTTACCGGCTACATGAAGGAGCGCTTCGGCAGTGGCGGTTAGAGCCGACAGCAGCCCCGCCGTTCCGGCCTGGCAGCGCGGCAAGGTCGCGAGCTGGCTCGTCACCACCGACCACAAGCGGATCGGGCTCGTCTACATCGTCTCGAGCGGGGTCTTCTTTGCCGCGGCGGGTGTGATGGCGCTGTTGATGCGGACACAGCTCGCGACCGCGAACGCCGACGTCGTGACGCGCGACTCCTACAACGAGCTGATGACGATCCATGGCACCGCGATGGTCTTCCTCTTCGCAATGCCGCTGATCGCAGGCATCGGCAACTACCTCGTGCCCCTGATGATCGGCGCCCGAGACATGGCCTTCCCCCGCCTGAACGCGCTGTCGCTCTGGCTCTACCTCTTCGGCGGCGCCGTGATGATGCTGAGCTTCCTCGCGCAGGGCGGTGCCGCGAAATCGGGCTGGACGGCCTACCCGCCGCTCTCGCTCGACCCGGGCACCGGCCAGGACCTCTGGATCCTCTCGCTGCACCTGGTCGGGATCTCCACGCTGCTCGGCGCGATCAACTTCATCGTCACGATCCACAATCTGCGCGCCCCCGGCATGACCTGGACCCGCATGCCGCTCTTCGTCTGGTCGATGGACGTGTTCGCCTGGCTCCTGCTTGCAGTGCTGCCGACGCTCTCGGCCGGGCTGACGCTGCTGCTGCTCGACCGCCAGGCCGGCACGCACTTCTTCGATCCGGCCGGCGGCGGCTCACCGCTCCTCTGGCAGCACGCGTTCTGGTTCTTCGGGCACCCCGAGGTCTACGTTCTCATCCTGCCGGCAATGGGAATCATCTCCGAGGTGCTTCCCGTCTTCGCCCGCAAGCCGATCTTCGGCTACAAGGCCATCGCCTTCTCGTCGGTCGGGATCGCCTTCTTCTCGATGCTCGTGTGGGCGCACCACATGTTCACCGTCGGCCTCCCGAACGTGCTGAACGTCTACTTCATGATCGCCTCGATGATCATCGCCGTCCCGACCGGGGTGAAGATCTTCAACTGGCTGGCGACGCTCTGGCGCGGCAACCTCCACTTCGACGCGCCGATGCTGTACGCGCTCGGCTTCCTTTCGATCTTCACGATGGGCGGGCTGACGGGCATCTTCCTTGCCGCCTTCCCGGTGGACTGGCAGCTCCACGACAGCTACTTCGTCGTGGCGCATTTCCACTACACGATCTTCGGCGGGGTCGTCTTCGGCCTGCTCGCCGGCCTCCACTACTGGTGGCCGAAGCTCTTCGGGCGGCTGCTCGACGAGCGGCTCGGCAAGGCGTCATTCTGGCTGATGTTCGCCGGCTTCCACCTCACCTTCCTGCCACAGCACTTCCTCGGCCTCCTCGGCATGCCGCGCCGCGTCTACACCTACGGCGAGGGCGGGCTCTGGGAGGGCTACAACATGGCCTCGACCGTCGGCTCGTACGTGATGGGGCTCGGTGTGCTGGCGGTCCTGGCCAACATGGCCAAGGCCTCGCGCTCCGGCCGGCGCGCGGGCAACGACCCGTGGCAGGCGAACACGCTCGAGTGGTACACGACGTCGCCGCCGCCGGAGCATAATTTCGACTCGGTGCCCTACGTGACGAGCCCACGGCCGCTCTACGACCTGCGGCAGAAGCTGAGGGAGTCCGATGCGGTCTAGCGGCGTACCCGGCCCGTGGCTGCGGCTGTGCGCGCTCGCGGGAGCAGCGGCGACCGCGCTCGTCGTTGCCAGCGCGTCGCTCGAGCTCGGGCAGGCGCACTGGGGCTTCGCGCTCGCCGCCCTGCCACCGCTCGTCGCGGTCGCGGTCGCCGCGTACCTCTCGTATCGCCCACTCCTCCCGGCCGCGGCCGCAGCTCTCTTCGGCTTACTAGCCTCGATCGCGCTCGGCGGAGTGGTCGGGCTCGCCGACGAGGCCGCCTGGTCGGTCGCGCTCCACGTCGCGGGAGCGGCGGCCGCGCTCACGGCCACGCTCTTCGCCGCGGCCCAGAGCTTTCGCGGCGACCCCGTCCCCCCAGGCCCGTGGCGCGACTACGTCACGCTGACGAAGCCGACGATCATGTCGCTGCTCCTGATCACCGGCGCGGCCGGCGCCTTCGTCGGCGCGGGCGGGTGGCCGCCGCTGCCGACGTTCGCAGCCGCGATGCTCGGTCTCGCGCTCGCCTGCGGCGGCGCCAGCGCGCTCAACCACGTCCTCGACGCCGACATCGACCGGCTGATGGGCTCGCGCACGCGGGCGCGCCCGGTCGCGGCGGGCCGCGTGCCACCCGCGCGCGCGCTCGAGTTCGGGCTCGCCCTCTCGGCGCTCTCGTTCGTCCTGCTCGCGACGACCGTCAACGTCCTGACCGCAGCGCTCGCGCTCGTCGGCAACCTCTTCTACGTCCTCGTCTATACGCGCTGGCTGAAGCGCTCGACGCCGCAGAACATCGTTATCGGCGGTGCGGCCGGGGCGGTACCGCCGCTCGTCGGCTACGCGGCGACCTCCGGGAGCCTGGCGCTGCCCGCGCTCTGGCTCTTCCTGATCGTCTTTCTCTGGACGCCGCCGCACTTCTGGGCGCTCGCGCTGATGATCAAGGAGAACTACGCGGCCGCGGACGTGCCGATGCTGCCGGTCGTGCGCGGCGACGCCGAGACGGCACGCCAGATCCTCCTCTACTCGCTCGCTCTGGTCGCCTTCACGCTCGCCGTCGCCTTCTCGCTCGGCCTCGTGTACCTCAGCGCGGCGGTCGTTCTGGGCGCGATCTTCCTCGCGCTCGCCTGGCAGTTGCGGCGCGAGCAGACTCGGCCCCGCGCGAAGGCGCTCTTCCACTACTCCCTTGCCTATCTGGCGCTGCTCTTCGCGGCGGCGGCGATCAACCCCCTGGTGCTCTAGATGAACATCTCCCCGGAGCTCAAGCGCAAGAACCTCCTGTTCGGCTGGGCCCTCTTCGGGGTCTTCGTGCTGCTCTTTGCCGGCACCGCCGCCGTTGCGCTGCTCTACCTGCAGTTCGACTAGCCCGCTTTTGAACTAAAGCTTCGGGGCCGTCCAGCCGATGCGCTCCGAAGGCATGCTCAGCCGTCGCTTCCCTGCCGCTCTCGCCTTTCTCGGCGCTCGCACGGCCCTCGCCGTGCTCGCCCGGCTTGCGGCCCCGCGTAGCTCAATAGTCCGCGCCAGCCACCTGCTGTTCGTCGTCGTCGCGATCCTCGCGGTCGCAGGGCCCGCCGGCGGAACGACCCGGGGTTCGGCTGCGAGCGCCCCCGAGGGCCTGCACGGCTTCCTGCTCCGCGTGGATGAGCCGCGCAGCAACAGCTTCTCGCGGACGCCCTCGTTCGCGTGGAACCCCGTGGCCGGAGCGGTTCGGTACGAGTTCCAGCTCTCGACCAGCGGCGCCTTCCGCGAGAGCGGGATCGTCTACTCGGACACGAGCCTGACAAGCCCCGTGGCCGCGCCGGCGCTGACCCTGCCGTGGATCACCGGCACGCCACACGCGCTCTACGCCCGTGTCCGAGCCGTGCTGGCGGACGCGACGACATCCTGGGGCGACGCGTTCGGGTTCGACATGCAGCCGCCCGCGCCGCCGGTACCGCTCTCGAGCTACCCCGGACTGCTGCGCTGGACGCCCATCGACGGCGCCGCGGGCTACCAGGTCTGGTTCGTGGACATCCCGAAGATCATCGTCGTGACCACGAACGTCGCGGACGAGCGCGAGTTCTATTCCTTCCACCAGGCAGCCCCCTGGCTCAGCCAGGTGCGCTGGCGGGTCCGTGCGATCCGAAGCGACTTCAACGCGCGGGCGAACGGCCTGCCGGCCGTCGCGTATGGCCCGTGGAGCCCCGTCTACAGCTCCGTCAACCCGTCGTTCGCGGTCGGGCCGCTAACGCCGCTTGCGACGGTGTCCGACGTCGTCTCGACCGGGGCCAGTGGGTCGCCGGCCCATCGCCTCATGCCGGCCTTCGTCTTCGGCGGCAATCAGCCGCTCGCCGGAGCGAGCGCGGAGCTCTACCGCGTGTACGTCTTCACCGATCGCGGCTGCCTGAACCGCGTGTATGCGAGCGCGATCGTCGGCGGCCCCGCCTACGCGCCGCGCGTCACCGGGCCGCTCGCGCTACCGCAGACGACAGCTGCGATCGCGCTCGCGCGTTCCGCCTACCTGTCCGATGGGGACGAGGGGCCGAGCTTCACATTCGATCGCGACAAGGTGACAGGAAACGAGTCGCTCCCGCAGGTGACACCGACCACCGGCCTCCCGGCCGGTGCGACCGCGCCGGCGAGTGCAGCGCCTCCTGCTGCCGCGCCGGCTGCGGGGGCTCCGCCGTCCGGCAGCGGTGCCGTCGAACTCCTCAAGGTGACCGGTACGACGGGGCCTCCGATCGACCTCTGGGACACAGCCTGGTCGAGCGGCGGCGGTTACTACTGGACGGTCGTTCCGGTCGAAGCGAAGCTCCCGAGCGCACTGTCAACGAGTGTGGCGGCGCCCGGATCTGCAGTCGGCGCAACCACACTGCCCTTGTCGAACGCGACCGGGCTCGCCGTCGGCGACACTCTCTCGATCGGGAACCCGGGCAACGTCGAGTCGGCGACGATCACGTCCGTGAGTGGCACGACGATCGGTGTCGGCGCCGCGCTCGGGCGCGGCCACGGCGCCGGTGAGCCGGTCACGCGCACGAGCGGCAACATCCAGTACGTCGACGTCGAGCTTGCGCAGGACGCCTGCGCCAGCGGACGCGTTCAACGGTTCGGCAAACAGAGCGAGCCCGCGCTGACCTCCAGCGGCGTGCTCTTCGCGTCCGGCCTCTCGCCGGGCGGCAGGCTCGTGTCTGCCAGCAAGAAACCGGCCTTCTACGGCGCGCCTCTCGTCGCGTGGACAACGGCCCTCGGCGCCGGGAGCTACGCAGTGCAATGGAGCAAGACGCGCCAGCCGTTCGTCCCCGAGACCGATCCCGCCACCGGTGCACTCGGGATGATGACGCTCAACACGTCCGCGATCCTTCCGCTCGCGCCCGGCTCGTGGTACTACCGCGTGCGCGGCTACAACTACTCGCTGCCGACCGGAGCACAGGCCATGTCGTGGTCGGATCCGCAGGCCATCGTCGCCACCACGCCGACGTTCTCGATCGTTCGAGACGCCAGCTCCGCCGGAACGAAGGCGATCCGTGTTCCGGCCGGGGGCTTCTCGATCAGGGTGCCCTCCTCGTGGGCCGGTGTCTCCCGCAGCACGGCAGGCGTCGCGCTCACGAGCAAGCCCAAGCTGGCCGCCCGACTGGGAGCGCAGCTGAAGAGCCTTGCCTCGGGCGCCTCGACGCTGCGGTTCGTCGCCTATGACTCCACGGGAGCGTCGGTCCCGGCCACCCTTTCTGTACAGGCGTCGGCCGACCGGGGAGCCTTCGCGCACAGCGCCTGGGTCAAGCGAGCGATTGCCCAGGCGAAGGGGCTCAAGAATCGCGTCGGCCCCGTGGCGTGTGCCCAGGTTTCGCTGCCCGCCGGAGCCGGCGTGCGCTGCTCGCTCACAACGAAAGCCCCGGGCGGAGGCAATGACGCAACGGTGCTGTACTTGCTCCGGCACCGGAACGCGACGTACTCGCTGACGTTCACGAGCTCGCGCGCAGCCCAAGCGGCAAACGCACGGCTGTTCGCCGCTGCGGCGCAGTCCTTCCGCTTCACGCTCTAGTAGGAGCGCCGCGGTAGGGTCCAGCCGTGGGCCCCGATCTCGCCTTCGCGCACTCGCTCGCCGACGACGCCGACGCGCTCACGCTCAGCCGCTTCCGCGCGGGCGACCTCCAGGTCGCGACGAAGCCGGACATGACCCCCGTCTCGGAGGCCGACACGGCGGTCGAGCAGGCGATCCGGGCCCGCGTCGCCGCCGAACGGCCTGGCGAGTCTGTCTTCGGCGAGGAGTTCGGGGACGACGGCGGGCCGGTGCGCTGGATCGTGGACCCGATCGACGCGACGCGAAACTACGTGCGTGGGATACCCGTGTTCGCGACGCTGATCGCGCTCGAGCGCGCGGGCGAGCTCGTGCTCGGCGTCGTCAGCGCCCCGGCGCTGCGCAAGCGCTGGTGGGCCGAGCGCGGCGGCGGCGCCTTCGCCGACGGGGATCCGATCCACGTCTCGGGGGTGCGGCGGATCGAGGATGCCGTCTTTGCCTACACGAGTCACCGCTCCTTCGGCGAAGCCGGCGCCGAGGCCGCCTTCGAGCGGCTGGCCGGCGGTGCCTGGGTCGCGCGCGGTTACGGGGATTTCTGGCAGTACATGCTGATCGCCGAGGGCGCGGCCGACGTGTCCGCGGAAACGGGCGTCGGGCTCTGGGACCTCGCCGCCCCGCTCGTGATCGTGGAGGAGGCGGGCGGGCGCTTCACCGACTGGCGCGGCGAGCGGCGGGCCGACGGCGGCGATTCGATCGCCTCGAACGGACACTTGCACGATGAAGCACTCGCCGCGTTCAACGGCTGACCCCGCCAAGTGACACCGTGTTACGTGGCGGCGACCACTGCCGCCTCGTAGACCGGGTCGCGGCCGAAGACGTCGAGCTCGGCCGACAGCAGATCGCTCGGGCTCGGTGCCGGATCGTCCGGCGGCACGACGTCCTCGCCGTCCACGGCAACGCGGGCGAGCGCAGGCGCCTCGCTCCAGCGCAACTCGACCGCCCGGCCGAGCCGCGAGCGAAGCCAGCCTGCCAGGAGCAGCGCGTCGGAGCGCGGCCCCTCGACCTCGAGCGTCGCCAGCGACGCGATCCCCGGCCACAGCCCCGCGAGCCGGACGCGCCACGCGAGCGACCGGCCGAAGGCGATGTCCGACACGGCGGCAGCGTCGAAGACGCGGGCGAGCTCCGCGTACGCTCCGGGTACGTCCGGCCACTCCGACGAGTCGACGACGAGCCGATCGGCCACGCCCAGGAGCTGCCGGAACGTCGCCTCGGGAAACGGTGGCCGCCCGCGCCAGCGGCAGAAGACAGGCAGATCCGAGATCAGCAGCGGCAGCACGACCGAGGCCGGCGCGGCAGCGCGCCCTCCCCGCAGCCGCAGCTCGATCACCTCGGTACACACCGTCTGGGTCATCCCCGCAAGCGGGAAGCAGCGAAGCGAGACGGCGGCGGCGATCCCGTCCGGCGCAGCAGGCTCAGGGGTCAACAGCACCGTTCGCGACGGGTGCCGCTCGGCGAGCCCCTCGAGCGCCGCCCGGGCCGCGTCGAGCCACTCCGCCGGCACCCACGCGACGTGGGTCGCGACGCTCGTGCGCAGATCGGGACCGTCTGCTGCAGCAGCGTCGCGCAGCGTGGCGAGCACGCGCTCGAGCTCGGCGATCGAGACGTCCTCACCCGTCCAGTCGTCCAGCTCTAGTGCCGTCGCCACGAGCGCCCGTCCCGGTGCAGAAGAGCGTCGGCCGCTTCCGGCCCCCACGTCCCGGCCTCGTAGTCGGGGAACGCCGGCGGCTCGCTCTCCCACGGCTGGACGATCGCGTCCACGAGCGCCCACTGCTCGTCCACTTCGTCCGCGCGCGTGAACAGCGTCGCGTCTCCGAGCAGCGCGTCGAGAATCAGCCGCTCGTACGCCTCGGGGAGCCCCGTGCGGAAGGCGCCCCCGTAGAGGAAGTCCATGTGCACCGTGCGGATCGTCATCCCCTGGCCGGGCACTTTGGCACCGATCGCAAGCGAAACGCCCTCGTCCGGCTGCACGTGGATGAGCAGGACATTCGGCCGCAATCCCTCACCCGCAACGTCGGCGAACGGCGGGTGCGGCGCCGGCTGAAACTGGACGGCGATCGTCGTCTCCCGCCGGGCCAGCCGCTTTCCCGCCCGCACGTAGAACGGGGTGCCGGCCCAGCGCCAGTTGTCGACGTAGAGCCTCGCCGCCACGTACGTCTCGGTGGTGGAGTCCCTCGCGACGCCTTGCTCCTCGCGGTAGCCGAGCGCCTCGGCGCCCTCCACGAAGCCGCGCCCGTACTGGCCGCGCACGATCGAGTCCGGCCCGGGCGCCCGCAACGAGCGCATGACCTTTACCTTCTCGTTGCGGACCGAGTCGGCGTTGAAATCGGACGGCGGCTCCATCGCCGTCAGCGCGAGCAGCTGGAGCAAGTGATTCTGGAAGACATCGCGGATCGCTCCCGACTGCTCGTAGAAGTCGGCCCGCCCTTCGATGCCCATCGACTCGGCGACCGTGATCTGGACGTGGTCGACGAACTGGCGGTTCCAGATCGGCTCGAAGATGCCGTTGGCGAAGCGGAGCGCGAGCATGTTCTGCACGGTCTCCTTGCCGAGGTAGTGATCGATGCGGAAGACCTCGTGCTCGCCGAACCGCCCGCGCAGGGCGGCGTTCAGCGCCTCCGCCGACGTACGGTCGTGACCGAACGGCTTCTCGACGATCACCCGCGTCCAGCCGGTCGTACCCTTGCGGGCGCCCATCGTGTCGACGATCACCGGGAACGCAGCGGGCGGCACCGCGAGATAGACGAGGCGGTTGCCGGACGTGCCGCGCGTCGCGTCGAGCTCGTCGAGAGCGCCCAGCACCGCCTCCTCGCCCCGGCCGGCGGCAAGATCCGCCGAGACGTAGCGGATGCCGGCGGCGAACTGCTCCCACACGTCGGCGCGGAACTCGTCGCGGCCGTGCGCTCGGACGGCCTCTTCCATCGCAGCGACGAACTGAGCCGTCGTCTGCTGCGTGCGCGCAACACCGACGACCCCGAAGCGCTCCGGCAGGAGGCGGCGCAGCGCGAGCGCGTAGAGCGCCGGGAAGAGCTTGCGTTGGGTGAGGTCGCCGGAGGCGCCGAAGACGACGAGCGCGCACGGCTCAGGCCGCCGGGAAGCGCGGAGGCCTTCGAGCAGCGGGTTCTCGCTCATTCCCGCTTCAGCGCATGCCCGCCGAACTCGTTGCGCAGCGCCGCGTTCACCTTCGCCGCGAAAGACTCGTCCTGGCGCGAGGCGAAGCGGGCGAAGAGCGCAGCGGTGATGACCGGCGCAGGCACGTCCTCGGCGATCGCCTCGTGCACGGTCCACCGGCCCTCGCCGGAGTCCTCGACGTAGCCCTTGATCCCGGCGAGGTCGGAGCCCTCGCGCTCCAGCGCATCGTGCAGCAGCTCGAGCAGCCACGAGCGCACGACCGAGCCGTAGCGCCAGATGCCGGCGATCTCCGTCAGGTCGAGACCGAGCCCCGACGCCTTGAGGATCTCGAAGCCCTCGGCGTAGGACTGCATGAGGCCGTACTCGATCCCGTTGTGGACCATCTTCACGAAGTGCCCGGCGCCCGCGGGCCCGACGTGCGCGTACCCGTCCTCGGGGGCAAGCGCGCGGAAAGCCGGCTCGACGACAGCGACGGCGTCGCCGTCACCGCCGACCATCAGGCAATAGCCGTTCTCGAGACCCCAGACGCCACCGGAGACGCCCGCGTCGAGGAAGCGGATACCGCGCTCAGCGGCCGTGGCGGCACGGCGCTGCGAGTCGCGGAAGTTCGAGTTGCCGCCGTCGACGATCACGTCGCCTGGTGAGACCAGGCCGAGCACCGTCGAGAACGCGTCCTCCGTCGGGGCGCCGGCCGGAATCATCAGCCAGACGACCCGCGGCCCGTCGAGCTGGGCGACGAGCTCCTCGAGCGACGCGGCCGTGCCCGTACCGGAGCGGGTGTAGGTCTGCATCTCGTGGCCGGCCCGGCGCAGCCGCTCGGCCATGTTGCCACCCATCCTGCCGAGCCCCACGATGCCGAGCTTCATGCGATCTCCTCCAGTCGTACGCGCGCAACCCGGCGGCCGCGCTCCCTCAATGCTGCATGGTCCCCCGCCGCCTGCGCGCGGATCAACCGCCGGAAGCCGAACTCGAGACCCGGGATTGCGAGCTCCTCGCCGGGATCATCCACGACCTGGAGCGCGAGCACCGAGTTCGGGCCGCCCTTGTGCAGCTGGCCGGTCGAGTGCAGGAAGCGCGGGCCGAGGCCGACCGTGACGGCGCACCCGGTCGCACGGGCGCGCTCGACGAGGGGCGCAAGCTCTGCCTCGCGCGCGGGGTCCACGAACGCCTGGATCGCGATGTAGTCACCGGGGCGCGCCTGCGCGAGCAGGTCGTCGGCGGAGACGCCGGGCTCGACGTCGGCCTCGGCCCCGGACTGGAGGACGTCCACCGTGCGGTCCTTCGCGGCCTGTACGTCGGGCTGGTCGAAGGGGTTGATACCGAGGACATGGCCGGCCACGGCGGTCGCGAACTCCCAGCGGTAGAACTCCGCGGCGAGATCGTACGGTCCGGTGAGGCGCGCGCTCTGCACCTGGCGATCGGGCCCTTCGCCCGGCACGCTCGGCACCGGCACGAGCCCCTTGCCCTGCTTGCCGGTGGACTCCGCGAGCAACTGCTCGGCCCAGAGGCCAAAGCCGAACGTGCTCGGGTCGATGTCCACCTTGTCGCGTCCCGCGCGCCAGCCCTCGCCGAGCGCGAGGCCGAGCTCGAGGCCGGGGCTCCCGGCTCCGCGGCACGCGTCGGCCATCTCCACGGCACCGCCGAGGAAGTCGTCCAGCCGCACGCCCAGCAGGGCCGCCGGCACGAGCCCGAACGCCGTCAGCGCCGCGAAGCGCCCGCCGACGTCCGGCTCGCCGTGGAACACCGCACGAAAGCCTCGCTCGAGCGCGATCTCCTCCAGCTCCGAGCCGGGGTCGGTGATCGCCGCGAAGAAGTGGCCCACCGGGCAGAGGTCCCAGAAGTGCTCCAGCTGGCAGCGCGTCTCCAGCGTCGTGCCCGACTTCGAGGCGACGAGGAAGAGAGTGCGCTCGGGATCGAGCGCCTCGCCGAGCCGCCGGATCGGCGCGGGGTGCGTCGTGTCGACGACGTGGAAGCGGGCCGCCCCGAACGCGCGCCGCAGCACCTCCGGCGCGAGGCTCGAGCCGCCCATGCCGAGCAGGACGACGTCGAGCACGCCGTCAGCGTCCACGCTCGCTGCGAAGGCCTCGATCGCGCCGATTCGCCCGAGCATGCGCTCGGGTGCGTCGAGCCAGCCGAGCCAGCCCTCTTCGCCCGAAGATGTCCAGAGGGAAGCGTCCCGCGCCCACAGCCGCTCGGGAAGCGACGGCATCAGGGGACCGCGAGCAGGCCGCGCCGCGCTTCGATGCCGGCCAGCAGCTCGGCGAAGGAGTCCGCGAACTTCTGCACGCCCTCGGCCTCCAGCGTCTCCACGACATCGTCGTAGTCCACGCCGGCGGCGGCGAGCGCGGCAAGCAAGGCGCGCGCCTCGTCCACTCCCCGCGTGAGCGCGTCGGCGACCTCGCCGTGGTCCTGGAAGGCGGCGATCGTCTCGAGCGGCATCGTGTTCACGGTGTGCGGGCCGATCAGCTCCTCGACGTAGATGACGTCGCGGTAGGCCGGATTCTTGGTCGAGGTCGAGGCCCAGAGACAGCGCTGAGGCCGCGCCCCCTTGCCCGCGAGATAGGCCCAGCGCTCGCCGGCGAACGCCTCGCGCCAGTGCTCGTACGCGAGCTTGGCGTTGGCGACGGCCAGGCGCCCCTGCAGTTCCGTGCTCCCCAGCTCCGCAAGCCGGCGGTCGGCTTCGGTGTCCACGCGCGAGACGAAGAAGCTCGCCACCGAGTGCACCTTCGCCGGGTCGCCGCCCGCGGCCACGAGCCGCTCGAGCCCACGCACGTAGGCCTCGGCGACGGCCGCGTACCGGTCGAGCGAGAAGATGAGCGTGACGTTGATCGAGCGGCCCCTGGCGATGCAGTCCTCGATCGCGCCCAGTCCCGGCCGCGTCGCGGGGATCTTGACGAGCACGTTGCCCCGCCCGACGAGGGTGTGCAGGCGCATCGCCTCCTCGTAGGTACGCTCGCGGTCGTAGGCGAGCGTGGGGTCCACCTCGAGCGAGACGTAGCCGTCGCCGCCGGCGGTTTCCTCCCACACGGGGAGCAGGAGGTCGCACGCGGCCTGGACGTCGCTGACGGCGAGCGCCCAGAAGAGCTCCTTCGGGTCGTCCAGGCCGGCGAGCTCGCGGAGTTGCGCGTCGTAGCGATCCCCCTCTGCGAGCGCCTTCTGGAAGATCGTGGGGTTGGAAGTGACGCCGACGACGGCGTCCTCGGCCATCAGCCGGGCCAGCTCGCCGGTCTCGAGCATCTCCCGCGAGAGCGAGTCGGCCCAGACGCCGACGCCCGTGGCCGACAGCCGGTGCAGCCGTGAGGTCATCGCTCCTCCAGCTCGGCAACCTTGGCGAGCCTGCGGAGATAGCGCTCCTCGGCAGCGAAGCGGGCGCCCAGGAAGGCGCGCACGAGCTCGCCTGCCAGCTCGCCGCCCACGATCTCCGAGCCGAGGCAGAGCACGTTCAGGTCGTCGTGCTCGACGCCCTGGTGGGCCGAGTAGGTGTCGTGGCAGATCGCCGCACGGATGCCGCGCAGCTTGCTGGCCGCGACCGAAGCACCGACCCCCGAGCCGCAGACGAGGATGCCTCGCTCGGCTCTCCCGGCGAGGATCGCCTCTCCGACGGCACGGGCGACGTCGGAGTAGTCCACCGGCTCGGCGGCGGTGTCCGTGCCGAGATCGAGCGCTTCGTGCCCCGCGCCGGCGACCTCGCGCAACACGCGGTCGCGCAGCGTGACGCCCCGGTGGTCGAAGCCGACGCCGACGATCACGAGACACGCTCCAGCAGCGCCGCCGCCCGCGCCGCAACGGCTTCGACCGTGAAGCCGAACGCGGCGAGGATCTCCGGCGCCGGCGCGGAGGCGCCGAAGCGCTCGATCGAGACGCAGTCGCCCTGGTCCCCGACCCAGCGCTCCCAGCCAAGCGAGATCCCCGCCTCGACCGAGAGCCTCGCGTGCACATCCGGCGGGAGCACCTCGTCCCGGTACTCGGCACCCTGCTCGGCGAAGAGCTCCCAGCACGGGAGCGAGACGACGCGCGCGTTCGCGTCCAGCCGCTTGGCAGCCTCGAGCGCGAGCGCGACCTCGGAGCCGGTGGCGATCAGGATCACGTCCGGCTCGCCCTCGCCGCTCTGCCAGAGCGTGTAGCCGCCGCGCAGCGTGCCCTCGGCCGAAGCGACCTCGTTCCGGTCGAAGGTCGGAACCTTCTGCCGGGTCAGAGCGAGCGCGACCGGGCCACCCCGCCGCTCGAGCGCGAGCCGCCACGCCACAACCGTCTCGTTCGCGTCCGCGGGGCGCACGTACCAGAGGTTCGGGATCGCCCGCAGCGCGGCGTGGTGCTCGACCGGCTGGTGGGTCGGCCCGTCCTCGCCGAGCGCGACGGAGTCGTGGGTCCAGACCCAGAGCGTCTCGAGGCCCATCAGCGCCGAGAGGCGCACCGCCGGCCGCATGTAGTCCGAGAAGATGAGGAAGGTCGAGCCGTACGGCTTCAGCATCGCCGGCTCGAGCGCGAGCCCGTTCACGATCGCGCCCATCGCGTGCTCGCGGATGCCGAAGGCGATGTTGCGGCCGGCGTGCGTGGCCGAGAAGACACCCGCGCCCTCGAACTCGGTCTTCGTGGACTCGGCGAGGTCGGCAGCACCGCCGACCATCGTCGGCGTGAATGGCTTGAGCGCCTGCATGATCACCCCGCCCGCCTCGCGGGTAGCAAGCTCCTTGCCGGCCGGGAACGAGGGCAGCGCGTCCACCCAGCCGGCCCGCGGCCGCCGCTTCAGCGTCTCCTCCCGGTCTGCGGAGAGCTCCGGGAAGGCCTCGCTCCAGGCTGCGAGGCGCCCGGTCCACTCGGCCTGCGCGGCCGCACCCCGCTCGCGGGCTGCGCCCATGTGCGCGTAGACCTCGTCCGACACGGCGAAGGCAACGTCGGGGTCGAGCCCCATCGCCTCCTTCGCCGCGCGCACCTCGACCTCACCGAGCGGGGCGCCATGCGCCTTCGACGTGTCCACTGCGTGCGGAGCGGGGTAGGCGATGTGGGTGCGGAGCACGATCAGGCTCGGGCGCGACTCCTCGGCAGACGCGGCCGCAAGCGCGGCGCGCAGAGCGTCGAGGTCCTCGCCGTCGTCCACGTGCTGGACGTGCCAGCCGTACGCCTCGAAGCGCGCTCCCTTGTCCTCGGTGTCGAAGGAGAGGGTCGTCGCGCCGTCGATCGTGATCCGGTTGTCGTCGTAGACGTAGATGAGCCTGCCGAGGCCGAGGTGGCCGGCGATCGAGGCCGCCTCCTGGGAAACGCCCTCCATCAGGTCGCCGTCGGAGCAGATCGCGTAGACGCGGTGACCGACGACCTCGTGGTGCGGCCGGTTCCAGCGCTCGGCGAGGAAGCGCTCCGCGAGCGCCAGGCCGACGCCGTTGGCGAAGCCCTGGCCGAGCGGCCCCGTCGTCGTCTCCACTCCCGGCGCGTGCCCGAGCTCGGGGTGCCCGGGCGTCGCCGAGCCCCACTGGCGGAAGCGGCGCAGCTCGTCGAGCGGCAGCTCGTAGCCGGAGAGATGGAGCGCCGCGTACTGGAGCATCGAGGCGTGGCCGGCGGAGAGGATGAAGCGGTCGCGATCCGGCCAGGCCGGATCGGCGGGGTTGTGGCGCATGACGTCGTGGTAGAGGAGGTAGGCGACCGGCGCGAGCGCCATCGCCGTGCCCGGATGGCCGGCGTTCGCGGCCTGGACGGCGTCCATCGCCAGCGCACGGATCGTGTCGATCGAGAGCTTGGCGATGGCGTCCATGTCGGCGGAACGATACTCGGATCCGAGGTGCCCCCGACCGGAGAACGGGGGACACTCGCGGCCCTCGGGCGCCCGACGATGAGGGCATGCGCAAGACCATCGCCCTCCTCCTCCTCGTCTTCGCCCTCACAAGCGCCGGCAAGGCCCTCACCGCCCCCGCGCCCGATCCCAGGGGCGGCGGTGCCGCGGCCGTCTCGGGCTACGCCGTGGCGGACGTCCGCTACGCGCTCAACGCGGCCGACCCGTCCCGCATCGGCGCCGTCTCGTTCACGCTCCGCCCGGCCGGCGCGAGCACCGTGCGCGTCCGGCTCGCCGCCGGGGGAGCGTGGCACGCGTGCACGGCCGTAGCGAGTCGCACGACCTGCGAGCTGCCCGGCGGGGAGCTGCTCGCCGCCGCGGACCGGCTCGAGGTCACGGCCCTCGGCTGAACCGACCTCCGCCCGCGTCCGCGATCCGTCTAAAGGTGCGGCAGCAAGCCGCCGATGTCTCCGTAGAGGCAATGCCGCCTATTGTCGAATACAATGCCCGCCTTGCACAGAGGTGATCGCCGCGCCGTGCCGAGAATCCTGGTCTGCGACAACGAGGACGTCCTGCGCGACCTCGTTCGTGCCTCGCTCGGGGGCAACGGCTACGACCTCGTCGAGGCCCGCGACGGCGACGAGGCGCTCGCGCTGGCCCGCGACACAAAGCCCGACCTCGTCCTGCTCGACATGATGATGCCGGGTCGCAGCGGCCTCGACGTGCTCGCCGAGCTGCGCGCCGACCCCGAGCTCGCCGAGACTCGCGTCGTCATGCTCACCGCCCGCACGCAGGCCGCCGACCGCGAGGCCGCAGCCGAGGCCGGCGCCGATCGCTTCCTGACGAAGCCGTTCAGCCCGCTCGAGCTCGCCGCGCTCGTCGAGGATATGCTCGTCGAGCCCTGATTGACACAGCCGCCACAATCTTCCCGCGCGCGCTCTCCGACGCCGCAGGCATCGACCTGCGGGCCTACCGCCGAGAGCACGTCGAGGAGCGCGTGCGCAGGGCGCTCGAGCGGGAACGCGCGACGAGCGTAAACGAGCTCGTGCGCCGCCTAGGCGCCGACCCCGAGGCGCAGCGGCGCTTCCGCACGTCGGTCGCCGTCTCCGTCTCGGGCCTCTTCCGCGACCCGGCGCAGTTCGAGCTGCTCGAGCAGACGCTACTGCCGCCGCTGCTGGCTGGCGGCCGCAGGATCACCGTCTGGTCAGCCGGCTGCGCGGACGGGACGGAGCTGTACAGCCTCGCGATCGTCCTGCAGCGGCTGGGCGCGCTCGAGCGCGCCCACCTGCTCGGCTCCGACCTGCTCGAGGAGAACCTCGCCGCGGCCCGGCGGGGCACGTTCGACGGCGTCGCGATCGCGCCGGAGCTGCGCGCCCGCTGCCGCTGGGAGCAGCGCGACCTCACCCGCGACGGCGCCCCGCCCGGTGCCTGGCGGCTCGTCCTCTGCCGCAACCTCGCCATCTACCTCGCCCCGGCGGCGCGGCACGCACTCCACGAGACGCTCGCCGGTGCGCTCGCCCCGGGCGGCGTGCTCCTGCTCGGGCGCAGCGAGCGGCTGACGCGCCCGGACGCGCTCGGCCTCGAGCCGGTCGGACGTCACGCCTACCGGAAGGTTGGATGACGCCGTGCGCGCGCTCAGCCTGAGCAGGCTTCCGGTCGGCGTCCTCGCCGGGATCTTCGCCCTCCTCAGCCTCGGGCCGCTGCTCCTGCTCGCGTACCTGAGCGTCGGCCGCGCGAGCGACGCCGTCACCGGCGAAGTGACCGCCCGCGCACACTCGACGGCCGCTGTGAGCGCCGATCTCGTGCAGAGAGAGCTTCTCGGCCTCTCCCAGCTCGTCGACGCGTACGCGCAGCAACGGACCCTCATTGCCGCGCTCGGGAACGGCGACCCGGCGCGGTACCGGCGCACCGACGTCGCGGTCAACCTGCGCCAGCTCCGCGACTCGCGCGCGGGCATCACGGTCGCCTTCCTCGCCGACCCGCGCGGCCTTCTCGTTGACATCGTCCCATCGACGCCTTCGATCGTCGGCGACGACTTCAGCTTCCGGGACTGGTACCGCGGCGTCACGGCGACGCAGCTGCCGTACGTCTCTGAGGCGTACGTGACGGCAGCCACGGGCAACGCACACATCGTGGCGGCAGCGGCGCTCGTGCGCGGCCCGAGCGCGGGCGGCGAGGCCCGCACGCTTGGCATCCTCGTCGCGGCATACGACCTCGACTACATCCAGTCGTTCGTCGACCGGTTCGCGGAGAGCCAGAACGTGCACCTCACGGTCACCGACCAGGCAGGCGTGCTCGTCGCGGCACCCGGCGCGCGGCGGGGTCTCGTCTCGGTGCGCGACGACCCCCTCGTCGCCGCCGCCCTCCGAGGGAAGTCGGGCGTCGTCACGCGCGACGGCGTGGGCGGCCGGGAGATCGCGGCGTACGTCCCGGTCCCACGCCTCGGCTGGACGGTGACGGCCAGCGTCTCGCACTACGCGGCACTCGCCCCGGTCCGCACTCTGCGCGCGACCGTCGTCACCATCACCTCGCTGCTCGCGCTCGTGCTCCTGGCCGGGCTCGCATTGCTCACCTTGACGCTGTGGCGCCGGACGCAGGCCGAGCGGCGCGAGCGCGAGAGCCGCCTCCAGGCGGAGGAGGCCCGCCGCCTGCTCGCCGAGAGGAACGACGATCTCGAGGCAAGCCACGCCCAGCTCGCGGCGCGAGCCGAGAGGTTCCGGCGGCTCCTGGAAGCCGCACCCGAAGCGATGCTGATCGTCGACCGGAGCGGGAAGATCGTGCTCGTCAACGCTCGCACCGAGAAGCTCTTCGGCTACACGCGGGACGAGCTCCTCGACAAGTCTGTCGACATCCTGCTGCCCGACGACGCCCGCGGTGCGCACGCGGTCCATCGTGCGGGCTACTTCTCCGCCCCGCGCGCGCGGGCGATGGCAGCCGGCCTCGATCTCCAGGGCCGCCGCAAGGACGGGAGCCTGTTCCCGGCGGAGATCAGCCTGAGCCCGATCGAGATGGAGCAGGGCCTCTTCGCGATCGGCACCGTGATCGACATCACCGAGCGCACACGTGTCGAAGGTGAGATCCGGGCGCTCAACGAGCAGCTCGAGCGGCGCTCTCTCGAGCTCGAGCAACAGAACGCCGAGCTGGAGTCGCAGACCGTCCAGCTCGAGGAGAGCCACGCCCAGCTCGCCGCGACGAACGACGAGCTCCAGGCCCAGCAGGTCGAGCTCGAGCGTGCGCTCGCCGACCTCGGCGACGAGAAGGAGCTGACCGAGACCTTCTACCGCTTCGGTGAGCGACTCGTCGCCGAGACCGAGGTCGAGCCGCTGGCGGAGGCGATCCTCGGGCAGACGGGTGACTACACGCGCGCCGAGGCCGGCGCTCTCTACGTGCTCGACCCCGAGCGCGGCGACGTCCACACGCTCGTGGCAACGCGTGGCCTCGACCGAGCCCGCCTGTCTCCGACGGTCGTGGCCGGCGAGGGCCTCACCGGCCGCGCGCTCGCCGAGCTCCGCGCCCTGCGGGACGAGCAGGGCGCGAGCGGCCTCCGGCTGCCGGGCCTGACGGAGGAGATTCCCGTCGTGCACGAGCTCCACATTCCGCTCGTCCACGCCGGGCGACCCGTTGGCGTGCTCGTCCTCGGCCGCACCGGCGAGCACGGGTTCTCCTCCGACGAGCTCGGCGGAATCGGCCACCTCACCGACCAGGCGGCCGTCGCGCTGGCGAACGCGCTCACGCTGCGCGCCGCACGCCGGCTGGCGACGATCAACCAGGCCGTGCTCGACACGACGACCGACGGTATCCGCATGGTCGATCTCGAGGGGAACCCCGTGGTGACGAACGCTGCCATGGAGCGCATGGCAGGGCCGGTGCTCGGTCTCGGCGAGACGGGGACGATCTGGGAGCGCGTCGCCCCGCTCGCCGAGCGCACGACCGACCCGGACGCTTTCCGCGCGGCGATCGCCGCAATGCGGGCCGACCCCGAGCTCGAGGCGACCGACGAGTACCAGTTCGCCGGCTCCAGCATCTGGATCCAGCGGTTCACAGCGCCGGTCCGGGACGAGAGCGGCGCGCTCGTGGGTCGCATCATCGTCCTCCGGGACATCACCGTCCAGCGGGAGGCGGACCGGTTCAAGACCGAGCTGGTGGCGACCGTCTCGCACGAGCTGCGCACGCCCCTGACCGGCATCCTCGGCTTCTCCGAGCTGCTCGTCAGCCAGGACGTGGACGCCGCCACGCGCACGCACTACCTCCAGACCATTCACCAGGAGGCGCGGCGGCTCACGGACCTTGTCAACGACTTCCTCGACGTCGAGCGCTTCGAGAGCGGCCGGGTCGAGCTCGCACGCGAGGCGTTCTCGCTCGCCGAGGTGCTCCGGGCGGCAGTCGCGCTCTTCGCCGGCCAGAGCGACGCGCACTCGCTCGAACTCGAGCCGGTGGACGGCCCGCTCGAGGTGCGCGGCGACCGCGACGGGACGGCACAGGTGGTCGCCAACCTGCTCTCGAACGCGATCAAGTACTCGCCCGCCGGCGGCACCGTCACGATCGCAGCCACGCGCAAGGGAGAGACGGTGCGCGTCGGCATCACCGACCGCGGCCTCGGCATCCCGGCCGAGCAGCAGCAGCGCGTCTTCGAGAAGTTCTTCCGCGTCGACTCGACCGACACCCGCGAGATCGGCGGCACCGGGCTCGGACTGGCGCTTGCGAAGGAGATCGTCGAGGCCCACGGCGGCAGGATCGGCTTCGAGAGCGTGCAGGGCGTCGGCTCGACCTTCTGGTTCGAGCTGCCGGCGGCGTAGCGCCCAGACGCGGCGCCCCAAACGGGGGACAAAACGGTGTGGTTGAGCGGAAAACGGGGGACTGAGCCCCGCGTTGCCGGCCCGATGCAGAGGGCATGGCAACGAAGATCCTCGCCGGAGCAGCCGCCCTCGTCGCCGCCTTCGCGTTCGCCGGCCAGGCCCACGCGGCAGGCGGCACCTACGTCTTCGCCGGCGGCACGGCCAAGCAGCAGCGCGAGGTCAAGAAGGCGCTGAACGCGAGCTCCTTCGACTGGAGCCTCGTCCCCGGCACGGTGACAATCCATATCGCCCGGGTCGGCACCTCCTATGCGACGCCCGGCCACGTCTTCCTCGACGGCGACCTGCTGAACGCCGGCCGCTTCGGCTGGGGAATCGTGCAGCACGAGTACGCCCACCAGGTTGACTTCCTCCTGCTGGACGCCGGCAAGAAGACCCAGCTCGCCGCGGCGCTCGGTGCCACCGCCTGGTGCTACGAGAACGCGGCGGTGCGCGACCACGGCGCGCAGGGCTGCGAGCGCTTCGCCTCGACGCTCGCCTGGAGCTACTGGCAGACGGCCGACAACTCGATGCAGCCGGCCGGCCGCAACGACGAGTCCGGGGCGATGTCGCCGAAGGCCTTCAAGGCGCTGCTCGGCACGCTGCTCGCGCCGGCTCCGGTAACAGCCTAGCGCCTGCGCCCCGGAACGAGTCGCTCGACGACCCCGAGCAGCTCCCGCGGGCTGAAGGGCTTCGTCAGGAACGTATCGGCGCCGAGGGCCGCCGCCGCCTCCCGGGTCTTCGCCGTCATGTCCGCCGTGAGCACGATCACCGGTAGCCCCGGGTGCTCGCGCCGCAGCGCGGCCAGCACCTCTCCTCCCGACCGGCCCGGCAACTTCCAGTCGAGCAGGACGATGTCCGGCCGCTCCCGCTCGAGCTCCGCGAGCGCCTGCTCGCCGTCCGCCGCGTCGATGACCACGAACTCCCCGGCCGGCAACGTCATCCTGAGCAAGCTGCGGACCGCGTCGTCGTCGTCCACGAGCAGAAGCCGCAGAGCACCCGGCGGCACGCCCGCGAGCGGCAGCTTTACGGTGGCGACAGCGCCCTCGATCGAGAGCGCGCCGCCGCTCGCCTCGGCCAGCCGGCGCGCGACGTGGCGGGCGAAGCGAGCAGCGTCATGGATCGGCGAGCCCGTCCCGAAGGACAGTGTTAGCACGGCCGTGTTGCCGTCCTCGCGGAGCGCGAGTGTCGCCGGCTCGCCGTCCCCGGGGAACGAGCCTCCGAGCGCGGCGACGAGGGCCAGCACGTGCTCGGGGTCGGCGAAGACAACGAGCCAGGGGTTGTCCCTAGCGGCTGCGAACGTGCTCCCGGCGCGCTCCTCGAAGCGCTGTGCCGCCTCCTCGAGGAGCTCGCCCAGGGCGACGGGCTCGGGGAAGGACGGCGCATCGAGCGAGACGAGCGCGACCACGTCGTCGGTCACGCCCAACAGCTGCCGCGCCGCCTCCGAGATGTGCGCCAGCCCTTCCTCCCGGACGGCGGCGTCGTCACGCGTCCGCAGGAGCTCCGAGTAGCCAGCGATCACCGCCAGAGGCGTCTTCAGGGCGTGCGCCGCGATCGAGACGAGCTCGTCAGTCTCTGTCACAGAAGCCCCAGGGTGTGGCCGGCTTCGACTGCCTCCGCGCGGCGCTTGACGCCTAGCTTGGCGAAGGTGCGGGCGACGAGCGTCTTCACGGTCTCGCTGCCGATGCCGAGCTCGCCGGCGATCTCCTTGTTCGTCCTCCCTGCGGCCACCAGCTTCAACACCTCGCGCTCGCGGGGCGACAGCGCACCGCGACCGGCCGGTCTCGCCGGATGGCGCACGTCGAAGGCCGTCTCACCGGCCGCCACGAGGCGCAGCGCGTTCAGCAGCTCGTCGCTGCGGCCGGTCTTGAGGATCGTTCCCTGCGCCCCGGACTCGCGTGCGAACTCATTGAAGCCACGCTCCGGGCTCGCGGTGAAGAGGACGGCGGGCGACGAGACGCCGCGCTGACGCAGCTCGCGCACCAGTTCGGTACCGGTGCCGTCCGGGAGCCGGTAGTCCACCAGCAGCACGCTCGGGAGACGCCGGGGCACGAGCTCGAGCGCCTCGGCGGCGGTGCCAGCCTCGCCGTTGAGCCGGAACTCCGTGCCCTCGAGGGTCAGGCGCACCAACCCGCGCACCATCGCGTCGTCCTCGACGAGGACGACGGAGAGCTCACGCTCGTCCGTGCTCACGAGCCTCTCCGGAGAGAACGAGCTCGAGGAACGGCTCGACGAGAGCCGGGTCGAACTGCGTCCCTGCGCCCGTGTCGATCTCCGCCGCCGCTGCCCTCACGGGCATGGCCAGGCGGTAGGGACGGTCGTTCGTCATCGCATCCCACGTGTCGGCGAGCGCGAAGATGCGGGCCGGCAGCGGGATCTCTGCGCCCACGAGCCCGCGCGGATAGCCGCGCCCGTCCCAGCGCTCGTGATGGTGGAGGATCACCTCGCGGGGGAGCCCCTGAAGGTGGGGAACTTCCCGGACGATCCCCGCGCCGAGCTCCGGATGGCGGCGCATGACGTCGAACTCCTCGTCGGTCAGCTTCCCGGGCTTGAGGAGGATCACATCGGGGATGCCGATCTTGCCGATGTCGTGCAGGAGGTAGCCGTACTCGAGCTCCAGCCGGGCAGCGAGCTCCGGCGCGACGCGGCGCGTCAGGCTTAGCGCGAGCCCGGTGACGCGCTCGGCGTGGCCGCCGGTCCGGTCGTCGCGCAGCTCGAGCGCGGCGGCGAGCGCCCGCACCGTGACCGCGTACGAGCGCTGCACCTCGGCGAGCGCGCTCTCGGCCCGCTCGCGCTGCGCGCGCTCCTCCCGGTAGAGCGCCTGCAACTCCTCGGCGTACTTGAGCGCCTGCGCCTCTACGAGCTGCTTGGCGTCCATTGCCGCTCCCCAGGGGTTGCGCGACCTGCGAACGAACCGGGCCAGCCTACCGGCTCAT
Source organism: uncultured Gaiellales bacterium (assembly GCA_964351025.1). Lineage (GTDB taxonomy): Bacteria > Actinomycetota > Thermoleophilia > Gaiellales > Gaiellaceae > CAYGLV01. The sequence continues at coordinate 29,531 of CAYGLV010000021.1, forward strand.
ACCAGCCTCTCGCCAAAAGGCACCCTCCGGCCCCACCGGAGGCGCCGATGAAGAGAGCATGGCGAAGGTCCTCATCATCGAGCAGTCCGCCGCAGTCCGCGCGCTGATCGCGACGATCGTGGCGGGACTCGGGCACGACCCGCTCCCGCTCGACCCTCGAGCGGCCACGGAGGTCCCGAGCGCCGATCTCGTGCTCGTCGGGCCGGAGCTGCCGGAGGCACGCCGGCTTCTGGCAGTCTTCCGGGCCTGCCATCCAGGCGTCCCGGTCGTCGCAGTCACGGGCGGACCCGGAGAGCTCGCGTCTCTGGCCGAGCTCGGCCCGGTCCTCCTGCTCGCCAAGCCATTCGCGCTCGACGACCTGCGCAAGGCGCTCACGCAGGCGCTGGGCGGCACCGGCGGTCTCGCCTGACGGCCTCTACGCTGTCGGCGTGGCCGTCCTCATCGCCTCCAACCTGCGCAAGGAATTTTCCGGCGACCCGCTGTTCGACAGCGTCTCCTTCAAGCTCGAGCGGCGCGACCGGCTCGCGCTCGCCGGGCCGAACGGCGCCGGCAAGACCACGCTCCTCCGCTGCCTGACCGGCGAGGTCGCACTCCAGGGCGGCGAGCTCGCCTTCGCCAAGGGCACGCGGATCGCGCTGCACGACCAGCGGCCACCGCGCGGGAAGGGGCTCACGCTCCGCGAGTACGTGCTCTCGGGCGCCGCCGACCTCGTCGCGCTCGAGCAGGAACTGCGGCGGCTCGAAGAGGCGATGGCGTCCGGCGACCACGGCCCGGAGACGGTGCGCCGCTACGGCGAGGCGCAGACGCGGCTCGAGCACGCGGGCGGCTACTCCTGGCGCGACCACGCCGCCGCGGTCGTGCGCGGACTCGGCTTCTCCGACCACGATCTCGACCGGAAGCTCGACACCTTCTCCGGCGGCGAGCTGACGCGAGCGTCGCTCGCGCGTGCGCTTGCGGGCGACCCCGACCTGCTGCTGCTCGACGAGCCGACGAACCACCTCGACATCGCCTCGCTCGAGTGGCTGGAGAACGAGCTCTCGTCGCTCGACGCCGCGGTCCTCCTCATCGCCCACGACCGCTGGTTCCTCGAGGCGGTGACGACTGCGACGCTCGAGCTCGAAGCGGGCCGCTCGATCTACTTCCCGGGCCCGTGGCACGCCTGGCGGCGGGAGAAGGCCTCGCGCGCGCTCGCGGCGGCGAAGACGGCCGACCGGCTCGCGGTGGACATCGAGCGGCTCGAGCGCTTCGTCGAGCGGTTCCGGGCGAAGAAGAACCTGGCGAAGCGGGCGCAGGCGAAGGTCTCCCAGATCGGGCGACTGCAGAAGGAGCGCTCGGCTGCGACCGGCGAGCTTGCGCTGCTCAACCGGCGCTCTCGCAGCCTCGGCTTTGAGTTCCTGAAGCCTGCGCGCAGCGGCCGCACGGTGATGGAGGCCGAGGGGCTGGGGCTGTCGGCCGGCACGAAGAAGCTGCTGGACGGCGTCTCGTTCGCGCTCGAGCGCGGCGAGCACGTCGCCCTCGTCGGCCCAAACGGTTCCGGCAAGACGACGCTGCTCGAGACGCTCTTTGGCGCACGCGCGCCCGACGCCGGCTCGGTCCGGCTCGGGCACGGCGTCGAGCCCGCGTACTTCTCCCAGCACACGGCGCTCGACGAGCGCGGAAGCGTGCTCGACTGCGCGCAGCGGGCGACGGGGCTCTCGCGACCGCAGGCGCAGTCTCTCCTCGGCAAGTTCCTCTTCTCGGGCTGGGAGGCGCACGAGAAACCCGTGACGGCGCTGTCGGGCGGCGAGCGGCGGCGCCTGGCACTTGCGATCGTCGTTGCCTCGGGCGCGAACTTCCTCGTCCTCGACGAGCCGACGAACCATCTCGATCTCGAGAGCCGCGAGGCGCTCGAGGCGGCGCTCGAGGCCTTCCCCGGCACGGTGCTGCTCGTCTCGCACGACCGCGCCCTGCTCGACGCCGTCGCCGAGCGCACGCTGGCGATCGAGGAGCACGGCCTCGTCTCCTACGACGGTGGCTGGGCCGACCTCGTGCAGCGGCGCGCCGAGGTGAAGACCGCGGCCGTGCCGGAGCGTCCGCCCGCGAAGGAGCGCAAGCCGAAGCCGCAGCGCCCCGCACCGCGCAAGCAGAGCGAGCTCGAGCGCACCGAGGCGCGGATCCAGGCACTCGAGGTCGAGATCGCCGCGCTCGAGGCGAAACTCGCCGAGGACTGGGCGAACGTCGACACGCTGAACGCGCACCGCGCCGCCCGCGACGAGCTGCAGACGCTGCTGGCCCGCTGGGAAGAGCTCTTCCAGGCCCGACAGGCACAGACTCCGACAGCGCAGTGACCTAGGCCGCCACAGCGGCGTACATAGGCTGTGCACGTCGTGACGATCCCGTCCACGCGAGCCCAGGCGGCAAGCGCCGAGCGCCCCTCCTTCGCCGGCGTCGCCGAGGCGCACCTCGACGACGTGCACGCGTATCTCGTCTACCTCACCCGCGACCGCGTGCTCGCCGAGGACCTGACCGCGGACACCTTTGAGAAGGCTCTCCGCCTCTGGCACCGCTTCGACCCACGGCGCGCGAGCGCCCGTACCTGGCTCTGCCAGATCGCGCGCACGACTGCGCTCGACTGGTTCCGCGCCGAGGAGCGCCGGCGCAGGCGCGAGCAGGCCGTCGCGCGGGAGGACCACACCGACCCGGTCTTCTGCGACGGCCTCTCGCCCGAGCTCGAGTCGGCGCTCCATGAGCTCACGCACGGCGAGCGCGAAGTGATCGCGCTGCGCATCCTCCTCGACCTCGACGGCGACGAGGCCGCGCGCGTGCTCGGCGTCTCTTCCACCAACGTCTCGACCCGGCTCTCCCGGGCCCTCAAGAAACTCGAGGAGAAGGTAGGAACCCATGCCCTCGCCTGACCCGATCGCCCAGCTTCGCGCCGCCAAGCCGTCCGCCTCGCCCGAGCTGCGGGAACGCGTGCGCGCGATCGCAGCCCTCACGCCCGAGCCCACGCGGCCCCCCTTGCTCGCCCGCTTCTCGTTGCGGCGCGCCACCCTCGTCGCCGCCCCGGCGGCGCTGGCACTCGCCCTGGGCGCGGCAGGCGTGATCGGCCTCACACGCTCCGGCGAGAACGAGCGCGTCGTCTCGCCGCCGCTCGCCGCCGCTGAGAAGGGCGTACCGACGACGGCCCTCGAGTCGGGCGCGGCCACGGCCGACAGTGCCGCGACGCTGCCGCCGACGGCGGGGCGCCTGCAGCGCTACGACGCCGAGCTGCGTCTGCGCGTGAGCGACCTCGACGCGCTCTCCGCGGCGACGCAGAAAGCGATGCGGATCACCCGCTCGCTCGGCGGCTACGTCGCCTCGGCCGCCTACGACGCGCCCGAGACGGGCCCCGGCAGCGCCATGCTCGTCCTGCGGGTGCCCGCAGCCCGGGTGCAGAGCGCGATCGTCCAGCTCTCCGGGCTCGGCACGATCCTTGGCCAGCGGATCGGGATCGAGGACCTGCAGGGCCAGGCCGATACGCTCGCCGACCGGATCACGGCCCTCCAGGGCGAGATCGCCTCGCTGCGCCGCCAGCTCGAGACTCCCGACCTGACCGACGACGCGCGCGCCCAGCTCGAGCTGCGGCTCGCGCAGGCCCGCCGCGAGCTCGCGGACGTGCGCGCGGCGCTCGAGCAGACCCGCACGGAAGGCACCCTGGCGACGGTCTCGGTCTCGCTCACCACCGAGCAGACCGCCCGCCTGCAGGAGCAAGGCCGCCTCGAGCGGGCGCTCGACCGCTCGCTCGACGCGCTCGCCTGGGAGGCCTCCGCCGCGCTGATCGCCCTGTCCGTCGCCGGACCGCTGCTCCTCCTCGCAGGCGGCGCCTGGAAGCTCGCCGCCGTCCGCCGGCGCCGCGTCGAGGAGCGCCTGCTCGACCGCAGCGAGTAGAGTCGGCGCGCATGCGCTGGACGGTCCACGGAGAGCGCTCCCTCTACGAGAGCGGCTGGGTGAGCCTCCGGCTCGTGGACGTCGAGCTGCCGGGGGGCGAACGCTTCGAGCACCACGTCGTGCGCCTGCCGGACGCGGCCGCCTCGTGCGTGATCGAGGATCCCGAACGCGGCTTTCTGCTGCTCTGGCGGCACCGCTTCATCACCGACACGTGGGGCTGGGAGGTGCCGGCGGGCAGGCTCGAGCCCGGCGAGCCTGCGGCCGCGGCGGCGGCACGCGAGGCGCTCGAGGAGACCGGCTGGCGCCCGGCCGGCGAGCTCGAGCCGCTCGGGACATGGTACCCGACGAACGGGCTCTGCGACCAGCTGTTCCACGCCTTTCGCGCGCGCGGCGCCGAGCACGACGGCGAGCCGGCCGACACGCACGAGGCCGAGCGCGTCGAGTGGGTGAGCGTCGAGGACGTGCGCCGTCACATCGCGGGCGGGCTCGTGCTCGACGGCTTCTCGCTGACCTCGCTGCTGCTGGCGCTCAGTCCGAGGTAAACGTCGCCACGACCGCGTCGGCGACGACCTTCAGCGGCCGTCCGGAGACCTGGCTCGCCTTGCGCAGGCGAGCGAAGGCGTCCTGCTCGGAGAGCCCCTCCTTGGCCATCAGGAGGCCCTTTGCCCGTTCGATCACCTTGCGCGACTGCAGGGCTTCTGCGAGCGACTCCGCCTCCTCGCGCAGTGCTGCGAGCTCCTCGTGCCGTGCCCGGGCGGTCGCGATCGCGGGCAGCAAGTCCTGCTCCCGGAACGGCTTCACGAGGTAGCCGAAGACGCCGGCCTCGATCGCGCGCGAGACGAGCTCGGCCTCGCCGTACGCAGTCACCATCACGATCGGGATCGGCCGTTCGTCGATGATCCGCCGCGCCGCCTCGATCCCGTCGAGCCGCGGCATCTTGACGTCGAGCACGGCGAGATCCGGCCGCTCTGTGCGCGCGAGCTCGACCGCCTCCTCGCCGTCGCGCGCCTCGGCGCAGACCTCGAAGCCGGCGCCCTCCAGCAGCCCGCGCAGGTCGAGCCGGATGATCGTCTCGTCCTCGGCTATCAAAATCCTCATGCCGGGAAGACCACCTCGGCCCGCAGGCCGCCCTCGCTGCGCAGCTCGATCGTTCCCCCCAGCTCATCGCGGACGAGCGCGCGCACGATCGAGAGCCCGGTGCCCGGGCTCTCGTCGGCGATCCCGCCGCCGTCGTCGGTGATCGCCAGCACGGCCTCCCCGTTCCGCTGCGCGAGCTCGATCCGCACCGCCGAGCCACCGTGCTCGAGCGCGTTCTGAAACAGCTCGCTGAAGACGAGCGCCAGCGCGGTCGCCTTGTGACCCGCGAGCGAGACCGACTCGAGCTTCGCCTCGACCGTTTTGCCGGAGACGAGCCCTTGCACGAGCATTGCCCGCAGCCGGTCGATCAGCGCGCCAAGGTCCACATCGTCCTCGCGGTGCTCGGTCAGGATCTCGTGCACCGCCGCGATCGCGAGGATCCGGTTGACCGAGTCCTCGAGCGCCTTGCCGGCGTCCACCGGCCCCGCCGCGCGCGCCTGCAGGCGCAGGAGCGAGGCCACTGTTTGCAGGTTGTTCTTGACCCGGTGATGAATCTCCTGGGCGAGCACGCCGCGCATCACGGCGCGCCCGTGCTCCAACGCGACGGCGGCGTGGTGGGCGATCGCCTCGAGGAGAGCCGTGTCCTCCTCGGAGAAGGGTGTATCGCGGTCGCAGACGAGCTCGCCGATCTGGCGCCGCTTCCAGCGCAGGGGCAGGCGGACGGCGTGCCCGCCCGCACGGCCCTCGGGCCAGGCGATCTTGCCGTCCTCCAGCACGAGCGCGGCGCCCGTCGCGTTCACCGCCGCCATCGTCGTCTTGACGATCGCCTCGAGCGACTCCTCGACGTAGAGGGACTCGGAGACGGCGTTCGAGATCTCAGCCAGTGCCTCGAGCTCGTGGACGCGCCGTTGGGCGGCGTCGTAGAGCTTCGCGTGCTCGATCGTCTGCGCTACCTGCGAGGCGATCGCGACGAGCAGCTCGATCTCGGCGGCGGTGAACGCGCGCGGGTTCCTCGTGCGGACGTTGAGCGCACCCTCGAGCTTCTCGCGCGCGAGGATCGGCACGGCGAGGATGGACTCGTACTCCGACTCCCTGAGGTTCGGGAACTCCTTGAAACGGGGGTCGAGATGGGCCTTCGAGGCGATCATCACCGGCGCCCGGTCGGCTGCGGCCGTGCCGGTGATGCCCTCGCCCGGCCGCATGCGCGGGCGGCGGGTCAGGTCGTCCACGCGTGTCCCGAACGTCGCGCGCAGAACGAGCTCGCCCGCCTTCTCGTCATAGAGGTACACGAAGCAGGCGTCCGTCTGGAGCGCGTCGGCGACCTTGCTCGCCACAAGCTCCAGCACCTCCTGGAGGTCGAGCGTCGAGTTGACCGCTGCGATCGTCTCGGTCAGCAGGCGGAGGTGGCGGGCGCTGGCATCCACGGGTCGATTGTACGGAGCGCCGTCCGCCCGTTTCCCTAGCCTTGCCTCGTGGGCACCTACGAGTGGCTGCTCCTCTTCCATCTGCTCGGGGCCTTCCTGTTCGTCTCCGGCGCGGCTGTCGCAGCCGTGCTCCAGCTCGCGGCGATGCGGCGTGAGCGGCCGGGCGAGATCGCAGCGCTACTCGGAGCGATCCGGGTGGGGGTGCTGCTCGTCGCGATCGGCTCCGTACTCGTGCTCCTCTTCGGGATCTGGCTCGCCGAGCACGCGGGGTACGGTCTCGGCGAGGGATGGGTGTCGCTGGCGCTCGGGCTCTTCGTGCTCGCTGCCGTCTTCGGGGGCGCCGCCGGCCGGCATGACAAGGCGACGCGGATGCTCGCCGTCCAGCTCGCCGAGGACGGAGACCGCCCAAGCCCCGAGCTGCACCGGCGCCTGCGCAACCCCATCCCGCTGGCCCTCAACTACGGCAGCGGCGCACTCGTCGTCGCGATCCTGGTCGTGATGGTGTGGAAGCCCTCGCTCTAA
>CAYGLV010000022.1:0-9973 GCA_964351025.1 uncultured Gaiellales bacterium
GCCGAAGCGCCGGTAGGCCTGCCGGCCGAGCGAGAGCCCGGCGCCGGACCAGAGCTCGGTGCCGAGGACGCCGAAGCTCAGGTCGGCGTTCGCCATGAACCCCTCGAACTGCCGCTGCCACGCTGCGCCGTCGCCGGCTGCGTGACGCTCGAGCTCGGCGACGTTCGCCTCCAGAGAGGTCGTGAGAAAGGCTGCCGAGCCGTCCGGGTAGGCCGAGCCGGTCGGGAGATCGGTGTTCGCGTACTCGACGCCGAGCCGGTCGAGGTCGGGCTTCAGCTCGGCATACGCCGCTGAGCCCGTCCAGAGCGGGTGCCAGGAGGCGAGCACCTCGTGCGTGAAGCCCGGCGCGGTGAGCTCGCTCGACGTCCAGAGGCAGCCGCCGAGCCGGTCCGAGCGCTCGAGCACGAGCACCTGCCAGCCGCTCCTGGCGAGCAGCGCAGCGCCCGCAAGCGAGTTGATGCCGCTGCCGATGAAAACGGCGTCGAAGGCCATCGCGGCGACACTACCACGACCGTTCTCGCTTGACATGTCACCGATTCGTGTGCGTTGATAGCGACATGCTTCTGCGCGAGGTCGAGTATGTGCGGGCGGCGAGCGTCGAGGACGCGATCCGCCTGCTTGCCGGGCACGAAGGGGCACGCGCGCTCGCCGGAGGCCAGACGCTCGTCAGCGTGATGAAGGCCCGCGCGGCGTCGCCCGACGTCCTCGTGGACCTCAACCGCGTCGACGCGCTGCGCACGATCTCGTTCGGGCCCGACGGCCACCTCGAACTCGGCCCGATGGCCACCTACACCCAGATCATGGCCTCGTCCGAGGTGGAGGTCGCGCGGCCGATCCTCGCAGAGGTGTGCTCGGCGATCGCCGACGTGCAGGTGCGCAACCGCGGCACGATCGGCGGGAACATCTGCGCGAACGACCCGACGAACCACCTGCCGCCGCTGCTCGTCGCGCTGGGGGCCGAGATGACGATCCAGGGGCGAAGCGGCGAGCGCACGATCAGGGCCGACGACTTCTTCCTCGGTGTCTACCTGACCGCCGTCGGCGAGGGCGAGCTCCTGACGAAGATCTCGCTTCCGCCAGCCGCGCCGCACGGCGTCGGCGACAGCTTCTCGGCGATCACGATCGGCAGGGATGGGACGTGCATCGTCAATGCTGCCGCGTCGATCGGCCCGGGCGGCCTGCGGATCGCCCTCGGCTGCGTCGGGGCGACACCCGTGCGCGCGACCGCGATGGAGGAGGCGCTGGCCTCCGGCGACTACTCCGAAGCGCGCGTTCACACCGCCTCCTCAGGCCTCGGCGCGTCGCTCGACCCGCCGGGCGATGTCCACGCGAGCGCCGACTACCGCCGGCACCTGGCCGTCGTCTGCGCACAGCGCGCCGTCCTGCAAGCCGGCGAGAGAGCGAGGTCGTAATGGAGCCCGCGTCGAGCCTCGCGATCACCGTCGACGTGAACGGCGTGACGTACGAGCGCGAGGTGGACGCGCGGCGCCTCCTCGTCCACTTCCTCCGCGACGATCTCGACCTGACGGGAACGCACATCGGGTGCGACACCGGCAACTGCGGCGCCTGCACCGTGCACGTCGATGGCGAAGCAGTGAAGAGCTGCCTGCTGCTCGCCGTCCAGGCGGACGGCGCGGCCGTGCGGACGGTCGAGGGGCTCGCCGGCGAGGACGGCCAGCTGGCTCCGCTCCAGCAGGCCTTCAGCGACCACCATGGCCTCCAGTGCGGCTACTGCACCCCCGGGATGCTGATGAGCGCGACGGCGCTGCTCGAGCGCAATCCGCACCCGACCGAGGAGGACGTGAAGGTCGCGCTCCAGGGGAACATCTGCCGCTGCACCGGCTACTGGAACATCGTCGAAGCAGTCGTGGCCGCCGGGAAAGGTGGTGCTGCGTGACCGCCGTCGAGATCGAGCCGGGGACGCTGCAGAAGGGCGCCGCGGTCGGGCAGAGCGTCCCCCGCAAGGAGGACCGCCGCCTCGTCCAGGGCCAGGGGGTGTTCGTCGACGACGTGAAGCGCCACGGCATGGGCTACCTGCACTTCGTCCGCTCGCCGTACGCCCACGCCAAGATCGGCATGATCGACGTGTCCGCCGCGCTCGAGCGGCCCGGCGTCTACGGAACCCTGACCGGAGACGAGGTCGCGATCCTCACCGACCCGTTCTTCCAGATCGCCGCGCCCCCCGGCGCCGGCGTTCGGGACTACGCGCTCGCGGTCGGCAAGGTGCGATACGTCGGTGAACCGGTAGTCGCCGTCGTCGCCGAGACCCGTGAGCTGGCCCGCGACGCGGCCGAGCTCGTCGTGGTCGACTACGAGACCCTGCCCGCGCTCGTCGACGCCCGCAAGGCGCTCGACGACGACGCGCCGCTCCTTCACGAGGAGTGCGGGACCAACATGTCGTACAGCGGTGTCTGGGAGTGGGGCGACCTCGACGCGGCGTTCGCCGAAGCCGACCACGTCGTGACGATCAAGGAGCTCCACTTCGACCGGTTCAACTCGACCCCACTCGAGACCGACGGCGCGCTCGTCGAGTACAACCGCGGCGTCGGGCAGTGGACGATCACGACGAACAACCAGTTCCCGGGGTTCGCCGCGATCATGATGGGGCCGGCGCTGCGGGTCGGGCTGGACAAGCTCCGCATCGTCACGCAGGACATCGGCGGCGGCTTCGGCAACAAGATCACGTCGCACCCGCAGCTCGTGGTCTGCTGCCTGCTCGCACGGAAGCTCAACCGTGCAGTCCAGTGGACCGAATGGCGCACGGAGTTCCACCAGTCGATGTCGCACGGGAACGAGCGCTGGTTCCACGACACCGAGGTGGCCGTCAAGGCGGACGGCACGCTGCTCGGATTCCGGACGAAAGCGCTCGACGACGCCGGCGCCTACCTCCGCTACGAGCCGCTCGGGGGCGTTATCTGGTCGCAGGTCGCCGCGGGCCTCTACAAGTGGCGCAACATCCGTGTGGACTTCACACAGGTGCTGACGACCAAGGCGCCGGTGTCGCCGAACCGCGGCTACTCGCGGATGCAGCACCTCTGGTTGACCGAGCGGATCATCGACATCGTCGCACGTGAGCTCAACTTCGATCCCGTCGAGATTCGCAAGCACAACTACGTCCAGCCCGAGGACATGCCCTACGAGACCCCGAACGGCTGCGTCTACGACTCCGGCGACTACCCGAGGGCGCTCGACAAGGTCCTCGAGCTGATTGGCTACGAGACCGTCGAGGAGCGCCGCCGCGAGGCGGAGGCGCGAGGCAAGCTCCTCGGCTTCGGGATCGGCTCGACGCTCGACTCGGGCACCAACAACTTCGCGCAGTCGCAGCTCGTCAATCCCGAGCTCCAGTTCTCCGGCAACAACGAGGTCGCCACGGTCAAGCTCGACCTCATGGGCGAGATCGTGGTCACGCTCGGAACGACGCCGCAGGGCCAGGGCCACGAGACGACCGCGTCCCAGGTCGTCGCCGACATCCTCGGCTGCGACGTCGGCACGGTGCACGTGCGGGCCGGCCACGACAGCTACTGGAACTCGCACGCGGGCTTTTCGGGCACGTACGCGAGCCAGTTCGCCGTCACCGGCCTCGGCGCCGTCAAGGGCGCCGCGGACATGCTGGCCGGCGAGATGAGGAAGCTCGCCTCGATGGTGTTCGGCTGCTCGCCCGACGACATCGAGCTCGCCGAGAGCTTTGCCCGGATCAAGGGCAACCCGGAGGCGGCGCTGCCGTTCCTCGCGCTCGGCGCGATCGTGAACATGAACAACGCCGGCTTCCCCGAGGACCCGCCGACCCTCAACTGCCGCTACGTCTACCGCCCCGCCTTCCAGGTGCCGGACCTCGAGAAGAAGTTCGGGAACCTGACGCTCACCTACGCCACCCAGATCCACGCGTGCATCGTCGAGATCGACCCGGAGACAGGCGTGACCGAGGTCGTCGACTATGCAGCCGTGGACGACTGCGGCGTGCGGATCAACCCGCAGATCGTCGAGGGCCAGGTGATGGGCGCGACGGCGCACGCGATCGGCGCAGCGCTGTGGGAGACGTTCGCCTACGACGAGGACGGCAACCTCCTGACGCCGAACTTCTACGACTATCACGTCCCGCACGCTCTCGACATGCCGCCTCTGAAGACCGGGGCGATCGAGTCGCCCTCGCCGTTCACGCCCCTCGGCACGAAGGGCATGGGCGAGGGAGGGGGCGGCGGAATCCACTGCATCTGCGCGGGGATCCAGGACGCCCTGTCGTCGGCGGGCCGGCCGATCGTGCACGACAGTCACAATCCGTACCAGCGCGTCTGGGAGATGCTGCGCGATCCGGAGGCGACCCGAGCGAACGTGGAGGTGGTCTCGCGGTGAAGATCGAGGGGGTCAAGGCGCTGACGGCGCCGCGCGACGTGGTCTGGGCGGTGGTCAACGACCCGGAGCACATGGCGAAGCTGATGCCGGGGGTCGAGAGCTTCGAGATCGCCGACGACCGCCACTGGCAGGCGAAGGTGAAGATTCCGCTCGGGCTCGGCGGCCTGCGCATGACGATCGCCTTCGAGAAGGTCGAAGAGCGGGCGCCCGAGTTTGCGATGCTGAGCGCCAAGGGCAACGGCGTCGGTGCGCTGCTGAACATGACCACGGCGTTCACGCTCTCCGAGGACGGCGAGACGACGAGCATGAAGTGGGAAGCCGAGGTGCGCATCGCCGGCCCGGTGGGCGCGATGGGGCAGCGCGTCCTCCAGCCGATCGTCAACCAGCAGGTCGGGAACGTCCTCGCTGCGCTCGAGCAGCAGGTCGTCGCGGCCGCCGCCGCCGGCTAGGCGCCGTCGGCCCGGGCGCTCCCGTCCGGCTCAGCTGAGCTCGAGCTCGACGCTCTCCAGCACCACACCGGTTGCGGCCGGGTCGGCCGGGTCGGTCCCGAGCTCCGCCTCGACGTGCGCGCCCTCGGCCAGCGTGCCGCGTGCCGCATCCGCGAAGTGCTCCCGGAAGTGCTCCGGAGTGAAATGAGAGAGCACGCCCAGCCGCACGTGCACGCTGCGCACGCGCCGGCCGCCCTCCTCGTTGGCGACGCTCTCGAGCTTGCGCACGAGGTCGTCCAGGAGCGCCTTCTCGTGCACCTAGCCTCCGTTCTCCAGCTCGCGTACCACCGCGGCGACAACGCCGGGCACGGCGGCGGCAACGGAGGGCGTCAGCTCTGCGCCTGCGCCGAAGTGGCCGCCCTCGATGCCGTAGAGGACAACGCGGGCGGGCAGCTTCCCAAGCGCGCGCGCGAGCTCCAGCGTCTGGGAGATCCCGAACGCGTGGGAGGAGGTCAGCGTCAGGTCGTCGGGCAACGCCCCCGCCGACGCGTCCACGCGGTGGACCGTGCCGGGCGAGGAGCCCGACCGGACGGCGTCCACCAGCACGAGCAGATCGAGGTCCTCCCAGCCGTCGAGCAAGCGGATCGGCTCGTCCTCGCACTCCTCTACGGCGCCCCCGGCGGCGCGGATGCCTTCGGCAACGGCAAGGCCGACGGCGTCGTCGCCGCGGAAGCGGTTGCCCAGGCAGGCCACCGAGACCCGGCGGGTGGTCACGAGCGCTCGACTTCGAGCTTCAGGAAGTGCGTCGCGCAGGAGATGCAGGGGTCGTAGTTCCGGATCGTCTGCTCGCAGCGGAGTGAAAGCTCCGCGTCCGGCAGATCGAGCGACGCGCGGACGACGCCTCCCAGATCTTCCTCGATGATCTTCTGATTCTGGGAGGTCGGCGGCACGATCTTCGCGTCGAGGATCGTGCCCTCGCCGTCGATCGCATACCGGTGCCAGAGGATCCCGCGCGGCGCTTCGGTGCAGCCGCAGCCGCTGCCAGCGCGCGGCACGACCTCGAGGGCGGGCGGTTCGGGCCGCTCGTACGCCTCGATCAGCCGCAGGGCCTCGTTGCACGCCTCGACGGTCTCGACGGCGCGGACGACGATGCTCTGGAACGGGTTGCGGCAGACGGGGCCGAGGCCCGCCGCAGCTGCAGCTGCGCGGGAGGTCTCCGAGAGCTCGGCGGAGTTGAGCGCGTAGCGGGCGAGCGGGCCGACGAGGTAGGAGCCCTTGCCGATCATGGTGGAGTGGAGTGCGTTCGAGCGCTCGACGTGTTCCTCGACGAAGTGCGCCTCGTACTCGGACACCGCGATGTCGAGTCCGGAGCTCGAGACGATCCGGCCGCGCTCGATCGGATACTCGCCCGGCTGTCGGAGGGAGACGAATTCGTAGTCGGCCTCGAAGTCGGGGAAGTCGAAGCCCCCGACGAGCGCGACCGTGGCCAGCGCGGCCTCCCGCGCCCACTCGAGCTGCGGGACGAGGGCCTGCAGCTCCGCTCGCGTGGGTGCGCGGTACCAGCCTCCGACGCGCACGTTGACCGGGTGGATCTCCCGCCCGCCGACGACGCGCATCACCTCGTTCCCGACCTTCTTCAGCTGCAAGGCACGCTCGACGATGTCGCGATGGTCGCGCGCGAGCTCGATCGCGCTCGTGTAGCCGAGGAAGTCCGGCGCGTGCAGCATGTAGACGTGGAGCGTGTGGCTCTCGATCCACTCGCCGCAGTAGAGGAGGCGGCGGAGCGCGCGGATCTGGTCGGAGACCTCGACGCCGCAGATCTCCTCCATCGCCGCGATCGAGCTCATCTGGTAGGCGACCGGGCAGATGCCGCAGATGCGCGCCGTGATGTCGGGAGCCTCGGTGAAGTGTCGTCCGCGCAGCAGCGCCTCAAAGAAGCGAGGGGGCTCGTAGATCTTCAGCTGGACGTCCACGACCTCGTCCCCCTTGATCTTCACGAGCATCGCGCCCTCGCCCTCGACCCGTGCGAGATAGTCGGTGCGGATCGTCCTCGTCTTCGCACGCTCACTCATGCTCGAGGCTCGCCTCCTTGAAGGGCGCTGCGCCGGCGTTGAACGTTCGGAACGCCCGCACGAGCCCGGGGTCGTCGACGCCGAGCTCCTTCCAGCGCTCGGCGAGCGCGCGCGTGTTCGGCGTCTCCATCGGCCCGAAGCAGCCATAGCAGCCACGGTCGTAGGCGGGGCAGAGCGCGCCGCAGCCGGCCATCGTCACCGGTCCGAGGCAGGGCGTCCCCTTCGCCACGAGCACGCACGGCGTCCCCCGTGCCTTGCACTCGAAACAGACGCTGGTGGTGGGCAGGTTCGGGCGGCGGGCGCCGAGAAACGCGGTGATCGCCTCGATGAGCTGCCCCTTGTCGATCGGGCAGCCACGCAGCTCGAGATCGACCGGCACGTGGTCCGAGATCGGAGACGACGTGGCGAGGGTCGAGATGTAGGCGGGCGTGGCGTAGACGACCGGTATCCAGTCCTTCACGTCGGCGAAGTTGCGCAGGGCCTGAATACCGCCGGCCGTTGCGCAGGCGCCGATCGTGACGAGGAAGCGCGACGAGCGCCGTACCTGCTGAATCCGTTCGGCGTCGTGCGCGGTCGTGATCGACCCCTCGACGAGGGAGAGGTCGTACGGTCCCCTCACGGTCGCGCTCGACGCTTCCAGGAAGTAGGCGATCTGGATCTCGCTCGCGAGGGCGAGCAGCTCGTCCTCGCAATCGAGCAGTGAGAGCTGGCAGCCATCGCACGAGGCGAACTTCCAGACAGCCACCTTCGGGGCGCGCGCGCTCACAGCTCGCGCACCCCGAGCAATGGCTCGATGTCCTCCAGCCGGAAGACCGGCCCGTCGCGGCAGACGAGGACCGAGCCGAGCTGGCAGTGGCCGCAGTGGCCGAGGCCGCAGTGCATGTTGCGCTCGAGCGAGATGTAGATGCGCTCTTTGGGAACGCCGCGCTCGAGCAGCGCCGTCGCGGTGTAGCGAATCATGATCTCCGGCCCGCACACGAGCGCGACCGCCGCTGCGGAGTCGAAGCCGGCGCTCGCGACGAGCTTCGGCACGACGCCGACCCTCCCGTGCCAGGCGTCGCCGGCATTGTCCACGGTGACGTCGACATCGAGATCGAAGCGCCCGCGCCAGCGCTCGAGCTCCTTCGCGTACAGAAGCTCGCCCGGCGTGCGCGCGCCGACGAGCAGCACGACGGCCCCGTAGTCGTCGCGAGCGGCGAGCGCCTGGTAGAGGGCGGGCCTCAGCGGCGCAAGCCCGATCCCGCCCGCGACGAGGACGACATCGGAGCCAACCGCCTCCGCTAGCGGCCAGGACGTGCCGAATGGGCCGCGCACGCCGAGGATGTCGCCGGGCTTGGTTCGGCAGATTGCCTGGGTAACTGCGCCGACGGCCCGCACCGTGTGCACGAGCGGCCCACCGCCGGTCGGGTCGCCGCTCGAGGAGATCGGCACCTCGCCGACGCCGAAGGCGTAGAGCATCGTGAACTGCCCCGGTGCGGGCACCACGGGGTCGCCATAGACCGGTTCGAGCTCGAGCGTCCAGGTGTCAGCCGTTTCGCGCCGCTTGCGCAGAACGCGGAACGGCTCGGGCGCCATCGCTCCGCGCGCGGAGCGATGGTCAGGTGCGGGGGCGATCGCCATAGACGTCGAGGAGCTGGAGCTGGGTCGCGTGCAGCCGGTCGATCATCAGCTGGGCGAAGCGCGACAGCAGCTCATAGCCGAGGACGGAGTCGGACTCGAGCTTTCCGCGCAGGCAGGCGCCGTCGAAGGCAACGGCGCGGACGAGCTCGGCGGCGCGCGCGTCGAAGTGCCAGCGGTAGGGGGGAAAGAGCCACGACCAGCCGACGGTCTCGCCCGGCTCGATGGTTTCGATCGTGAGCGACCCGTGCGGAGAAACGAACATCTCCACTGCCACTCGCCCGCGACGGACGACGTAGAACGTGTCGGCGGGATGCCCCTCACGGAAGAGTCGCTCTCCCGCCTGGAAGCGGACGTTCTTTGCACAGCCCGCGATCAGCTCCAGATGCTCCGGCGCCATGCCGGCAAAGAACGGAAGCTCGGTGACGACCTGGTCAAGCGTGCGCATGATCCACCTCTCCGTCGGCGACCCGGATGGCGGCGAGCTCCTCGGTCACGTCGATCCCGACCGGGCACCACGTGATGCACCGCCCGCAGCCGACGCAGCCGGACGTGCCGAACTGGTCGTTCCAGGTCCCGAACTTGTGTGTCAGCCACTGCCGGTAGCGGCCTCGTGCGGACGGCCGCACGCTGCCACCGTGGATGTATGAGTACTCCACCGAGAAGCACGAGTCCCAGCGCCGCCGCCGTTCGGCCGCGTCGCCGCCGAGAACGTTGACGTCGTCGACCGACGTGCAGAAGCAGGTCGGGCAGACAAGGGTGCAGTTGCCGCAGGTCAGGCACCGCTCCGCGACCTCCGTGAAGCGCGGGTGCTCGACATTGCGCGCGAGCAGATCGCGCAGGCCGTCCGCCTCGAGCCGGCGGCCCATGCGGTGCGCGGCCTCGTGGGAGACGCGGAGCGCCGCCTCGATGTCGTCGCTTCCGGCGTCGCGCGCGCCGAGCTCGGCCAGCACCTCCGAGCCGCGTTCAGATCCGGCCTCGATCAGGAAACGGTGCCCGCCCTCGAGGATCTCGGTGAGCGCGAGGTCGTAGCCCGACTCGGCACGCGGCCCGGTACCCATCGAGGCGCAGAAGCAGGTGCCGCCCGGCGTGCCACAGTTGACGGCGACGAGAAACGCGCCTCCGCGCCGCGCCGCGTAGTCGCGGTCGACGTAGCCACCCTCGAGCAGGACGCGGTCCTGAACGGCGATTGCGTGCAGGTCGCAGGGGCGAGCTCCGATGAACGCGAAGGGCCGATCAGGCGGCGGCTCCTCGACGATTTCGGGTGGCCCGCCGTTGCGCCGCCGCGCGTGCCAGAGGCGGACGTCGGCGGGAAGCAGGAAGCCCTTCCAGGAGTGCGGCCCGACCGGGTAGCCGAAGCGGGCCTCGTCGTTCCTGCGCTCGACCCGGTAGGTCGCGGCCTCCTGCACCTCCGTCCAGCCTGCCGGCAGGTCGTCGGCCGACGCGAGATCGTCGTACACGATCGCGCCGTCGCGGAGGAGCGGGCCGACGACGCGGTAGCCGCGG